>JANYHZ010000250.1 GCA_025362135.1 Betaproteobacteria bacterium
GCGCAGGCCGTCGAGTTTTTCCTCGCTGGGCCCGGCGTGGATCCGATACAACGCGGTGTGCTCGTGCTCGATCAGGAAATTAGCCGTACTTACGTTCGCGGCGAGCATGCATTCTTCGATCAGGCGGTGTGCATCGTTGCGGGTGGATGGAACGATGTTCTCAATCTTGCCGCCGTCGGTGAACAGCATTACGGTTTCTGCAGTATCGAAATCGATGGCGCCGCGTTTGTTGCGGGCGGCTAGCAAGACCTGAAACACTTCGTCCAGGTGCTTCATATGTGTCCACAGATTCTTGTCGATGCCGTGATCGGGCTCGTTTGCGTACAGAAGCTTGGCCACGTTGGTGTACGTCAGTCGCGCAGCGGAATGGAACACTGCTTCCAAGAATTCGTAGCGCTTGATTTCTCCGGTCGATGAAATCGACATTTCGCAGACCAATGCCAGACGGTCCACGTTAGGCTTTAGCGAACACATCTCGTTTGACAATGCCTCGGGCAGCATGGGAATCACCCGGCGCGGAAAATACACAGAATTACCCCGCAACCGCGCTTCACGATCTAGCGCGTCACCCGTTTTTACGTAATGCGAAACGTCGGCAATCGCGACCAACAAACGGTAACCATTGCCCTGCGGCTCGCAATAGACCGCATCATCAAAATCCCGAGCGGTTTCGCCGTCGATGGTTACAAACGGCAGATCGCGCAAATCAGCGCGGCCCTTCATGTCAGCGGCGGTTACTTTTTTCGGCACCTTCTTTTCCAGCGCCTCCACGTCATCAGGCCAGATGTGCGGTAGATCGTGTTTGCGAAGCGCGATCTCGATTTCCATGCCCGGGTCGGCATAGTTGCCCAGAACTTCGGTCACGCGTGCGACCGGCTCGGAATTCTTGGCCGGTTGTGCAACCAGATCGACCATCACCACCTGCCCGCTTTTCGCGCCGCCATCGAAGCCAGGCTCAACGAGTATGTCCTGACTGATGCGCTTATTCTCGGCCACGACAAACAACACGCCTCGCTCCGAAAACAAGCGGCCGACCAGCTTCGTGTTCTTGCGTTCGAGCACCTCAACGATGGAGCCCTCGCGACGTCCTCGGCGATCCACACCCACTTCGCGAACCATGGCGCGGTCACCATCGAGCACCTTGTGCATTTGCTTCGGCCCGAGGAAAAGATCGTCGGAACCGTTGTCGGGCACCAGAAAACCAAAGCCGTCGGGATGGCCCTGTACGCGGCCGGGAATCAAATCGAGTTTTTCAACCAGACAGATATCGCCCTGCCGGTTGCGCATCACCTGTGCTTCTCGCTCCATCGCCGCAAGGCGACGCGTGAAGCCATCCATTTCGTCATCACCGATGTCTAGCATGGTGGCGAGTTGTGGCATGTTCATCGGCACGCCAGTCTTGGCGAGCACTTCGAGAATCAATTCTCGGCTCGGCAACGGATTTTCGTACTTGGCCTGCTCGCGGGCCTTGTGGGGATCGGCGGCACGCGGCGAATGATGCGATTTATTGTGTTTCTTGGTCAAAAATGGCTTTCAAATTCTGAGGAATGTTGGATCAGGTGTTAATAAGTGGACAGGAAGGGGACTATTGGCTATTATTCGCGCTCATTTTACGCGAAGCGCCGCTTTCAAAACACGTAATTGCGAGCGCCGAGCAACCTGTAAGCCCGGATGGCGGAATTGGTAGACGCACTAGGTTCAGGTCCTAGCGCCGGCAACGGTGTGGAGGTTCGAGTCCTCTTTCGGGCACCAAAAAGAAAAACCCGCTTCGGCGGGTTTTTTCGTTAACGCTCGAAAAGCGATGCCCTGCGGCATCGCGTGAGGACTCGAAAGACTTGCCATGCAGGGCAAGTCGGGGGCGCGCGAGCGCAGCGAAGTGTGACCGAGTCCGTTGTATAAGTGAGCGTAGCGAACCATTCAGAAACCGAAACACAAGTATTGGCGGGGTCTACCAGCACAAAAGCGTCTGAAACCCGCACCCATCCTAGACCTTCAACAAAAAACAACCCTCACGCCAGCCCCAACCCCACCACCTGCGCCGCCCCCTTCCTCTCGCGCAATGCGGCGTACCACCGCTCCACATGCGGATGCGATTCACGCGCCAGCGGCAGCTTGAACCAGCGATCCACTGAACACCCCAGTGGAATATCGCCCATCGTAAAACGCAATCCCGCGACGTATTCGCGCGACGCCAAATGCGCGTCCAGAATGCCAAGTTTTTTCTCGGCTTCGATGCGCGCGTTCTCGATGATGGCGACATCGCGCTTTTCGGGTAAGGTGCGGATGAGTTGAATGAACGCAGGGCCGATGGCTGGATTGAGCGACACTGCCTGCCAGTCCATCCAGCGGTCCGCGTCTGCACGCACCTGTACGTCGCTGGGCCACAGCGAGTCGGCGCCGTACTTCGTTGCAAGATAGCGGACGATGGCGTTTGACTCCCACAACACAAATCCGCTGTCGTCGATCACCGGTACCAGCCCATTGGGATTCATGGCGCGGTATTCTGGTGAGTTGACGACGCCGTATAAGCCACCAGCTTCAATGCGCTCGAAGTCGAGGCCAAGCTCGTCGGCGCACCAAATGACTTTTTGCACGTTTACGGAGGTAAGGCGACCCCAGATTTTCAACATAACTTGTCCTTCGACGATGCAAAAAAATTGGTTTGACGATGGTGCCAAGTATGCGCCCGTAGCCTGTGATCACAGGTCTTTAGGCACCTTCGGCATGAAACCTCCACCGGTGAGCAGGCCATACGCCATCCAAAACATAATCAACCCGTAAAAAATACGCGGTGCCCAGTCAGCCAGCTGCTGATAGATCGCGTTGATCGAATCGGTTTCCATTCGGGTATGTCGCATCAACATTTCCGGCAGGGTGCCGCTGGCTTCGCCGGTAGTGACGAATTCAATGAGACGCGGACCGTAATTCTCGCGCGGCAGGTACGGCAGCCCCGTGATTGCACCGGCGAGTGCAGCACCCTTCTCGATGCGCGGCGCGATCTGCGCAAACGCGCGCTTGATCGCGCCGACCTCCAACGTATCGAGCGCGGCAGGCAAGGCATCGAGCATCGACATGCCCGCCTCCAGCATCAGCGCCAGGCTTTCAAAAAAATCGCGCAGGTTGCAGCGGACAGTCAATGGGCCGAGCAGTGGCACGCGCAGCAGCATCGTTTCCAGCGGCGAGCCTGCGGCGTGATTGAGCAGGTAACTCCATAGCCCGCGCCCACCATAGAACAACACCGCCAGCAGCATGATCGGCCTGAGTATTTGCAGCACATATCCGCCCGCACTGATCGAGCCGCCGATCAGTGCGGGCAGCGGCTGAATGAATAGTGCCAGCAGCAATACCAGCGCCGGCATCATCATGCGCGACTTTATCGAGGCCATCTGCATTGCCCGCTGCGTATAAAAATCAGCGAGGCGGCGATACATTACCGCAGGGCTGCCCGCGCTGAGCGCAGCGTGAATCAGGCGCGCCTCGAGTTTGGTGAAAAGGCCGCTCCTCTCGCCCGCTTTGGCCGGGTCGATTCCGCGCGCGGTCAATTTTTTCATCTCGTCCAGCCGGGACTTCGCGGGCGACGCGACTTCGAGCAACGCGAATGCCTTATTGAACGGCAGCCCGGCGATTTCCATTTGTGCAAGCTGCGTGTAGAGCTCAGCGCGAAGTCGGAATGAGAGCGCTTTGTAGCTAGACGGGTTCATGGCGATGCGGCGTTTTCATGATCGGGAAGATTGTGCGTGTTTTCGCTTGCGGCGGCGACCAGAATGATTCTGCTGAATCCTGGAAACAGGCGATAGTGAGTTTTCCACCGATTCGGTATAAAGCGCAATGGGCTGGGCCGGTCTACTTGCGCCGATACGCTCGTATTCGGCAATCACTTGTGCGCCCACCAGCACGAGCGTGGCAGCGATCTCGAAGCTCAGCAGCACCACGATTGCGGTCGTCAGCGAGCCGTACACCACGTTCACCTGTGACAGCGTGGTGAAGTACCACACCAATGCATGACGAATGATCTCCCACAGCAGTCCCGCCGTCGCACCGCCGATGAGTGCGTGGCGCACCGAGATACGCCCTACCGGCATGAAGTAGTAGATCGAAGAGATCAACAGAATTTCAACCGTCACGCCGACGACGTAGAGCGTGAAACGCGACAGCCCGCTGAGCGACCAGCGTGCGCCAAAGACCAGCAGATTTTCCTGACCGATGGCGACCAGGTTGGCAAGTACAAAGGTACCTGCAAACAGCGCCAGCGCGATGAACGCGATGTAGCCAAACGGCAGTGCCAGCGACACAAGGAAATGTCGCTTGTGCGCTTTCACCCGGTGCAGAAAGATGACCGAGATCGCGCTCTCAAGCACCGAAAACGCGAGTGAGGAAAAAAACAGCATCGTCACGAGTAGCACCCAGCCCAGCACGGCGCGATGTTCCAGAAACGCCGCCAGTTCTAGCACCAGCGCCTTCGATTGGCCCGGTGCAACCCACTCCAGCGCGCGCTGCAGCGTACCGAACAAGACCGCCTGATCAACCACGTGCGAAAGTCCGATGACCACCAGGATCAGCAGGGGCACGATGGACAGCAGCGTGTAGTACGCCACCGCGCCGGCGAGCAGCAGCCCCTGATTGGCGCGGAAAGCCCGTATTACCTGCAGCGCAAAGGCTGCCGGGTGCGTGATGATTTGTTTGGCTTCTGGTGTGACGATTGAGTCTGGCAGGATTGGCATCATGATAAAACTCTAATACTGGTAAGGCTTGCAGGCCATAAGTCTCTGAAAACGCTCACCGATGCTGGATCTACGGTTTGTTTCGCTGGTGCACTTGAATATAGGAAGCATCATTCAGCCTTGCGCCGCAGAAACAGCGAGCCCAAGACCGCAGCCGCAACCAACCAAGCCACGCCGGTTGCCCATGGCAGTTGGGCCATAAGCACATTCCCGACCGCCCCACTGTCGGCCGGTGAAATTGCGAGCACCAGCACAATGCGCCCTACCGTCGCCAACGCGATCAACGCCAGAGTGGCCCCTATCCATCCGCCTTCACGACCCGCGCGCCCCAGCTCCACCGCAGCGGCAATCGCCGCGAGGAACACGACTCCCCACGCCGCGCCGGCGACGATCTGCAACGCGATCAGCAACGGCAAAGATGGTGCAGTTGCACAAGCGACGAGCGCGACGCCGCCGATCAATCCTGCCAGCCAAAGCGCATTCGCCCCTGCGGGATCGGCGCGTCCCGCGCGCGCGGCACCGCGCGCCAGCCAATGCGATGCAGGAAACATCGCCACGCTGAATCCGGCCCAGAACAGCGGCATCAGCCATTCCAGCGGGACACCCGGCGCGATGCGGGTGAAGAGTTTGGCCGAATTGACAGCGGCGTGTATTTGCATACCGAACGCGAATAATCCCACTGCAATGAGCAGCGGCAGAGCAATCGACAATCCGCTGAACGCCGTCGGATGAGTGGCGGGCGGGCTAGCGGAAGCGGGCCTGATGAGTTGGCGACGCAGAGCCAGTGTTGCCACGGCCAATGCAACGCTTGCCAGCACGAACGGCAACAGCGGATCGCGATTCCTGAGTAACACGGTGAGGTATGGTGCGATCGCACCAGCGATGCCGAGACCAAACAGATACGCCGCGGCGGGTGAACGCAGGCTCGCGGGTTGTTGTGGCGTCGCGTATTTGGCCAACAATACAAGCGGGGGTACACGCAGCACGGAAGAACAAATCACCCATACGAACAGCGCTAACAAGAACAGCCAGGAAGGCATCGATTGCGCCAGCAACGGCAACAAGACGAAGACCGCGCAAGCGGCCAACACCAGCGCCGTCATCCAGTTGCCCGCTGTGCGCATAACGTGTTCACTGCGATCAAGCCACACGCCCGTCGCGACATCGGCGGTCGCAAACAGCAGTTGATCGATGATCAGAATCCACGGCAGCCAGCCAGTATCGATACCCGCGAACTTAAGCAGCCCGGGCAGGAAAATGACGTACACCGTCCAGCCAAGGGCGAAAAATAGTTGGACAAGAGCGAGGGACCAATGCATGGCGATTTACCAATCGGCTTAGGTAAAGCGCGATGGTCGCATAACTGGCGGCGGCGTGGGTGCGCGTTCGCCAAGAATGCACTTTTGCCTATGCAGAAATAACAAAACACAAGAACCTGCGCGCCTCCCGGAATCCGCGATCGCCTTGGGAAGTGCGCCAGTGCTTGATTTACGATCATAAATGCGCTGAAAGCAACCCGTAGTGCTTAACGCTCAACCCCGAAACGGATGCCTCACCACCACCGTCTCTTCACGATCCGGCCCAGTCGAGATCAGATCAATCGATGTCCCGACGAGCGACTCAATGCGTTTCAAATACGTCTGCGCACTCTTGGGCAAGCCATCCCAGGTTTTAACGCCGTAGGTGCTCTCGCTCCAACCGGCATGATCTTCAAAAATCGGTTCGCAATGGGCGATGCTGTCGGCGCCGTAGGGAAGGATGTCGGTCACGCGGCCATCAATCTTGTAGCCGGTGCAAATGCGCAAGGTTTCGAGACCGTCGAGAACATCGAGTTTGGTGATGCACAAACCCGACAGGCCGTTGATCTGCGCTGCGCGCTTCAACGCCGCGGCATCGAACCAGCCGCACCGACGCGGGCGACCCGTGACCGAGCCAAATTCATTGCCGCGCTTACGCAAGCGTTCGCCGATATCATTTTCAAGTTCGGTCGGAAATGGACCAGAACCGACGCGGGTCGCGTACGCCTTGGTGATACCCAAAACGTAGTTCAGCGCCTGTGGCCCAACCCCCGCACCGGCCGAGGCTTGTCCGGCCAGACAATTGCTGGAGGTGACGTAGGGATACGTGCCGTGATCAACGTCGAGCAACGCTGCCTGCGCGCCTTCAAACAACAGGCTCTTGCCTTCCGCCATCAACCGATTCAGGTCCGCAGAGACATCGGCAATCATGGGCTTGAGGCGCTCACCCATTTTCAACGTCGAATCGAAAACGGACTCGACCGACACTGTGTCTACTTTCAAATAATTTTTCAGAACGAAGTTGTGATAATCGAGTACCTCGACCAATTTTTCCTTGAAGCGCTCGGGAAAGTAGAGATCGTGCAATCGAATCGCACGCCGCGCGACTTTGTCTTCATAGCACGGGCCGATACCGCGGCCGGTGGTGCCGAGCTTTTCTACACCCAACGCGAGTTCGCGCGCCTGGTCGATGGCGACGTGATACGGCAATATCAGCGGGCAGGCCTCGGAGATGCGCAGGCGGCTCATCACATCCACCCCCGCCACTGCCAGCTCATCCATTTCCTGCAGCAGCGCCGGAGGCGATAACACGACGCCGTTACCGATATAGCAGGTGACTTCGGGATGCAGAATGCCCGACGGAATCAGGCGCAATATCGTTTTCTTGCCATTAACCACCAGCGTGTGGCCGGCATTGTGACCGCCCTGAAAGCGGACCACGGCGGCGACTTCATCGGTCAGCCAATCGACGATTTTGCCTTTGCCTTCATCCCCCCACTGGGTGCCGATGACGACGACGTTTCTTGCCATGTTGATTCCTTCGATTGCGTTTCTTCAGGTGAGCGGAACAGTCGCCCAGCGACCGTCGATAAAACTGAGCTTGCGGTCACAGCCGAGTTCGTGAAGACAGGCGTCATGACCGGGAAGCGACGCGATCACGGTTTCGCCGGACGCGCGGAGCATCACGATTTCAATCATGGCGGCGGCATCCGGCTGCAACGGAGCCAAAATTGCGCCGCGAACGGGTTCATCCGGGACCAGCGGCAGCAATGCCTTCAAATCCATGCTGAACCCTGTGGCCGGGCGGGCTCGCCCGAACGCCTTGCCGACTTCGTCGTAGCGCCCGCCACGCGCCACTGCATCAGGTGCACCGCGCGCAAATGCGGCGAAAGTTATGCCGCTTTCGTAGTTGAATCCGCCGAGCACGCCGAGATCAACACTGACCTTGATTCCCTGCTGCGCAAAGTGTTTTTCAATCGCCACTAACTGCGAGAGCGCATCGACAATGTTTTTTTCCTTTGGGAGAATTTGTGCAGCGCGCGTCAACGTGGATGCATCACCGTACAGTGTGGGCAGCGCGGCAATCGCGCCATGGGCAGCCCCCAAGGCAGCGCCCAGTGATTTCAATGCGGCAATGTCCTTGGCTTCCGTGGCAACAAAGGCCTGCTCGGCAATTTCGGGCGTAACGTTGGCCATCGTGATCAGCGAACGGAAGATCGCGGGGTGGCCAATATCCAACTGCACGTTGACAACCCCGAGTACCCGCAACACATCGACCATCAACTGCTGGATTTCAATATCGGCGTCCAGCCCTGCGTGACCATACATTTCCGCGCCCGCCTGAAATGGCTGCCGGCTTTTGCCCAAGCCTGCGGGCAAGGTATGGAGCACGCTACCGGCATAGCAGAGCCGGGTGACGCCCTGACGATTGAGTAAATGCGCATCGATTCGCGCCACCTGGGGTGTGATATCGGCGCGAATACCCATGGTGCGACCGGACAACTGATCGACCAGTTTGAAGGTGGCAAGATCCATGTCGTGCCCGGTACCGGAAAGCAGCGACTCAACATATTCCAGTAGCGGCGGCATCACCAGTTCAAAGCCATGGCTTGCGAACAGATCCAGCGCCACGCGGCGCAGGCGTTCAAGCTTCGCTGCCTCAGTCGGCAATAGGTCTTCAATATTTTCCGGAAGCGTCCAGGTTCTCAAATCAGGTCACCATAAATAACATTGCCAGGCCGATCACGATGGACGCAAGGCCGACAAAACGCAATTGTCCATCGCTTAACTCAATGACCCGTCGAAACGTCTCCCGCCATTTGCGCGGGGCCAAAAAAGGCAGAACGCCCTCGAAAACGAGCATCAGCGCGAGACCGGCGAGCAAAATATCTTTCAAGGGAAATGATTATGTCAAAAATTGCAAAGGCGCGATTGTTCGGCGGGCGGCGGACGCAAAAACGGCGCTGGTGAACATTTCACCAGCGCCGTTGATGAATTATACGCGTGTTGCCGGATGGGTACCGGAAGGCTCTACTTGCCGCCTTTGTTCGGGTTCTTCAAATACTTGAAGAAATCCGAGCTGGGCTCAAGCACCATCACGTCGCTCTTGTTGCGGAAGCTGTTGCGGTACGCTTCCATGCTGCGATAGAACGAATAGAACTCGGGATTTTTGGTGAACGCCTGCGCGTAAATTCGCGCTGCACTGGCGTCGCCCTCACCCTTGATTTTCTGCGCATCGCGATAGGCTTCGGCCAGAATAATTTCGCGTTGACGATCAGCGTCAGCCCGGATTTTTTCGGATTCAGCCGCACCCTTCGAACTGAGTTCATTGGCGACACGTTTGCGTTCCGAATCCATGCGTTCGTAAACCTTGGCGTTGATTTCTTTTGCGAGATCGACACGCTTCAAGCGAACGTCAAGGACTTCTATACCGATGCTGCGAGCGTCCGCGTCTGACTTGGCGCGCAGATCCTCCATGATTTTTGAGCGTTCGCCGGAAATGACATCAGCAAGCGTTCTCTTGCTGAACTCTTCGCGCAGGTCGTTGTTAACCGATTGGCCCAAACGAATCTCTGCCTTGGCAATATCACCGCCAGTCGAAACATAAAACTGTTTCACGTCGATAATTCGGTACTTGATGTACGAATCGACCATGATATTGTTTTTTTCCATTGTCTGGATGCGTTCCGCATCCTTGGTGTCCAATGTCTGGATGCGGGTGTCGTAGAGCCGGATGTTCTCAAGCATCGGCACCCTGAAATAGAGGCCGGGCTCCTTTTGGATGGCAACAACTTCACCCAACCGGAATTTGATGGCTGCCTGTCTTTGGTCGACCGTGTATGCCGAGAACACCAGCGCAAGCAGTATCAAGACAGCAACGGCGGCAACAGCGGAGAAGTTTTTTTGCATGGTCTTTCTCCTTATCTGTCGCGCGTGCGCGAATCACGCAAACGGTTGGCTTCAGTCACGATGGGGGGCGAGTCGACGGTCGCTCGTGGGGGCGGCGAACTTTCCACTACGGCATTGGCTGGCATTTGCTGCACCGCCTGCATCAATTTGTCCAGCGGCAGGTACAACAGACTGTTACCGCCCTTTTGATCGACGACAACTTTTGTCGTGCTCTGCATCACCTGCTGCATCATGTCCAGATAAAGGCGTTCGCGCGTGACACCGGGTGCTTTGTCGTATTCGCCCAGCACTTGCGTGAAACGCGACGCGTCACCTTGCGCACTGGCGATAACGCGCTGTTTGTGACCATTGGCTTCTTCCAGCAGGCGCGCTGCGGCACCACTCGCTCGCGGCAGGATGTCGTTTGCGTACGCTTGACCCTCGTTCTTCAAGCGCTCGCGCTCTTGATTGGCGCGAAGCACATCATCGAAGCTCTTTTGAACCTGCTCAGGCGGTTGTGCGTTTTGAAGATTCACGATGGAAATCAGAATACCGGTTTTATATCGGTCAAGAATTTGCTGCATCAGTACCCGCACTCGCGCGGCGATGTCTCCACGCCCTTCGTAAAGTACAAAATCCATTTTGCTCTTGCCTACAACTTCTCGCATCGCTGTCTCACCAACCTGACGAACTGCCTCCGCGGGATCCTTATTGTTGAATAGAAATTCTTCAGGGCTCTTTAGCGTGTACTGCACTGCAAACTGCAAATCGACGATATTCTGGTCCTCCGTAAGCATCAGAGCTTCTTCGGGCACCTTTGTCTTCTGGTTGTTGCGATGACCAATTTCGACGGCTTCAACGCGTGCAACGTTGACGATTTCGTGCGTTTCAATCGGATACGGCCAGCGCCATTGCAAACCCGCCTGTTTGGTTTGCGCATATTTCCCCAGGCGCAACTCCACACCTCGCGTACCCTCCTGCACAATATAAAAACCGCTTGCCAGCCAAACCGAGAGCGCTAGTCCGGCAGCCACTACGATACCGCCTCCCATCATTGCAGGGCTCGGTCCACTTGGGCCGCCAATGCCATTGCCATCGCCGCCTGTATTGCCGCTCTTTTGACCGAAGAAGCCGTCGAGCTTCTGTTTGAATTTACGCAGAATCTCGTCGAGGTCGGGCGGTCCATCGTTCTTGCCACCCCTCTTGCCCCACTGCGGGTCATTCATGGACATTTCCACCAAGTCAGGTGTGCCACCGGACGGGACTGATTTGAGTGAAAAGTGGTGCCCGGATTTTCTTTCCAGCCAAAAACACAAGCGGTATACCGGATATGCCAATACCGCTGCAGCAGCCGCCAGCGGCGCAATTACTACTTTTCGACCCAAAAATCGCATGCAATCTGCTCCGGAAAATATTGAGGTGCTGCTTTGTTACGCCAAAACCAAGTGCGCCGGCGCAGTGTTTGTAGAGCTCTTCTCCTGCGGGACCGCGCCGGCAAAGGGCGCATTTGCGTACGCCCTTTTCGCTTGATTTTCCAAGCCGTTCTCCCTGATCGCATCGCGCAATTGCTCGATGCCGATGCCCCGAAGCGCACTGACGCGACACTCACGAATTTTACCACTTTCATCCCGCAGGACTGCCGCAAGCGGAGCGTCCTCGATCTGATCAATCTTGTTGTGCACGATGACTTGCGCGATGCTTTCGGCACCGATTTCACCGAGCACCAAGTTCACATCCTTGATTTGCTGTTCGCGCATCGGATTGGCAGCATCCACAACATGTAACAGCAGATCGGCCTCCATCGCCTCGGTGAGCGTCGCATGGAATGCTGCAACCAGGCCATGGGGCAGGTCACGGATAAAGCCGACCGTGTCCGACATTGCAACGTGTATTCCGGGCTCGATATAAAATTTTCGAGTGGTCGTGTCGAGTGTTGCAAACAATTTGTCCGCGACGTAGCTTGTTGAGCGTGTCATAAGATTGAACAGCGTCGATTTGCCCGCGTTGGTGTAGCCAACGATAGACACGTTGAACACACCCGCGCGTTTGCGACCGGATCGCTGGGTGGCACGTTGCCGTCCAAGTTTTTGCAATTTTTCCTTGAGCCGCTTGATGCGCTCACCAATAAGACGGCGATCCATCTCAAGTTGCGTTTCGCCGGGACCGCCGCGCACGCCGATACCACCGCGCTGGCGCTCCAGATGGGTCCAGCCGCGTATCAACCGTGTCATCAGATGTTGCATTTGGGCCAGCTCGACCTGTAGCTTGCCCTCGGCGCTGCGCGCCCGCTGCGCGAAGATATCCAGAATTAGGTCGGTGCGATCAATCACGCGTACGCCGACAATTTTCCCGATATTGCGAATCTGTATCGGCGAAAGCTGGTGATTGAAAACAACCAGATTCGCTCCATGCTCTGCCACACATGCTGCGATCTCATCGATTTTCCCGCTGCCGGCGAAAGTTCCCGCATCCGGTTTGGCACGCTTGCCTATGACCGTCTGCGCGACCGTCGCGCCGGCACTGGTAACAAGCTCGACGGCTTCCGCCATCCGCTCATCAAACAGAGCATCGTGGAAATCAACGCCAACGACAACCGCCTGCGTGCGGCCGGGCGACTTGGGAGGCATCGATCTTTCCGTGGAGCCTGGTTTCATTTATCGGGCATGGATTGCAGGGCGCGGGACCACAGCGACCAGTGGGAGGAAGATGGGGGCAACTATCAGAAAATCAAACAAGCGCGTATCCCGAGCGGGACGCGAGATTGTTCCTGCGAGTGCGATCAGCCTTCGCTGGGCGCTTCAAACGGAACGGTTACCGCGCGCGCCGGTACAACCGTGGAAATGGCGTGCTTATAAACCATCTGTGTGACGGTATTCTTGAGCAGGACGACGTATTGATCGAAGGACTCGATCTGCCCCTGAAGCTTGATACCGTTCACCAAATAAATTGAAACGGGGACATGTTCCTTGCGCAAGATGTTAAGGAACGGGTCTTGTAGTAGTTGCCCTTTTGCACTCATTTTATTGTTCTCCGATTTCTAAACTGCTGTTTGCAGGCAGATAGCCCAATCCGGGCCCACCTCATACCGGGTACGACCTTCAATCACGCTTTGCCCGCGAAAATCGATAACCACCCGGTTTTTTTGCCTGCCCGAAATAAAACTCTAACTCAAACGCGCGACATCTGCACAGATGTCAGCAACTGCACAGGAACAGACAGCAAACTTCGGGCCGGGTTCCCCGCGCCGCCTATCTCAATGGCCAGCAATGCTGCATGACGACTTCAACATTGCGCCTGCGGCGACGTACGACCGGGGGGTTAGTGCATATTGCTAGCTATACATTTTCTTCGAACGAATCCTGCCCCTGCGGCGCTGTCGTTCCTGGCTCGCCGTGATTTCTTGCGGTTTTTTGTGCGCATAGGGGTTCGTTGCCTGTTTCAAGTCAACGCGCAGCGGCGTTCCCTTAAGCTTGAATGCATCCCGGAATGCGTTTTCCAGATATCTCTTGTAACTGTCCGCCAGGTTGGCGAGACCCGAACCATGCACCACAACGACCGGCGGATTGTGTCCACCTTGGTGCGCGTAACGCAACTTGGGTCGGTTCAAGCCATTCATTGGCGGCTGGTGCGCGGCCACTGCTGCGATCAAGGCACGCGTAAGTTTCGGGGTCGACAGCTTCGACATCGCAGCGGCAAAGGCCTGATCGATGGAGGCGAACAGTGGCATTACGCCCATGCCATCCTTGGCTGAAATGGTATGAAAATTGGCAAAACTGAGGAAATGCAGTTTCCTGTCGTACTCGATTTTGGTGCGCTCTCTGGTGTAACTGTCCAGGTTATCCCATTTGTTGATGCCCACGACCAGTGCCCTGCCGGATTCAAGAATAAACCCTGCGATATGCGCGTCCTGCTCGGAAATTTCCTGCCGCGCATCCATGAGTAGCAGCACGACATTGGCGTCTTCGATGGCTTGCAACGTCTTGACGACCGAAAATTTTTCGACGGCCTCGAATACCTTGCCACGCTTGCGAATACCGGCAGTATCGATAATGGTGTATTGCTTTCCGTTCCGAAGCAACGGAATGTAAATGGAATCCCGCGTGGTGCCGGGTTCGTCGAACGCAATCACTCTGTCCTCGCCCAGAAGACGATTCACAAGAGTCGATTTGCCTACGTTCGGGCGTCCGACGATGGCAATTTTTGGATGGTCCGGGTCAGGTTCGTCAGTTGCTTCCGGGAACGGTGCGAGCACGTCCTCGATCAATTGGCGCACGCCTTCACCGTGAGCTGCGGAAATCGCGATCGGCTCGCCCAATCCCAATTCATGAAATTCAGCGACGACTACGTCCTCATTCATCCCTTCCGCTTTGTTGACAGCAACGCTGATTGGCACGCCACGCGAAATCGCATCCTTGCGCAGGCGTTCACCAATAATCTTGTCCTGCGGTGTCAGTCCCTGGCGTCCATCGACGACGAAAATGATCGCATCGGCTTCAGCGATGGCCTGCAAGGTCTGTTTGGCCATTTCGTGCATGATGCCCTCGGTGACCTTGGGCTCAAACCCCCCGGTATCCACCACCAGATAGGGGCGGCCAGCACCGCGACCGTGACCATAGTGGCGGTCCCGCGTCAAACCTGGCATGTCTGCCACGATTGCGTCACGTGTTTTCGTGAGGCGATTGAACAGCATCGACTTGCCGACGTTCGGGCGACCGACAATGACAATGGTAGGTTTCATATTTGAGCCCCGCCCCGAACCCGGGAGGGTGCTACCTCACGTTGATGGCGAATACGCCGCCCTTGTCGGTCTGGACCACTGCCCCGTCGCCATTTTTGAGCAACGAAACCACACGGCTGCCGTCGGTCGACAGACGCCCGATCAAATCGCCGTTCTCCGGGGACATCACATGAATGACGCCGTCCTTGTCGCCGACCACGAGTTTCCCGTTGACGAGAATTGGGGTGCCCGGATCACGACGCACCAGTTTTTCCAGTTTCCATAGCGTCGCGCCGTTCGTTTTATCCAGTGCAAACACGTTTCCGTCTAAGTCTGCCACATAAACATTCTTGGCGTCCACGGCCACGCCGTCCGGGCTGGATATTTCGCGCGACCAAAGCACGTTACCGCTCAACGTCTCAACACAGCCTGTGCGGCCCTGATAGACGGCCGCGCAGACACGTGTGTCGTCAAGCACCGGTGCGCCGGCAACATCGGCGACACGCTCCAATTCCGTCGCGCCGCGCGCGAGCGAAATGGTTGCCTCCCAAATCGGTTTCCCGCCCTCCACCTCGATCGCGACTACCTTCCCACCGGGGTAACCGGCATAGAGCGTGCCGCGATTGGAGACGACGCCGGCATTGGTGCGCAGCGTCAGAGCAGGTGTGGCGCGCTGAAACACCCATTGGCGTTTGCCGTCAATGCGGTTCAGCGCAAAAATCCGACCGTCCGCCGTGCGTACGATCACTTTTGCTCCCACCACAGTTGGCGCAGCCAGCACATCACCGGCCACACTCGCTTTCCAAAGCGAACGTCCAGCAGCGTCAAACGCCAGCACGTCGCCCTTGACACTGGCGACCACGACGAGATTTTCTCCAACGCCAACGCCACCTGCGAGTCGGGCCTGGGTCTCGATGCGCGTTACCGTGCGCCCGCCCTCTTCCGAAAGCGCGTAGACATCACCGCTATTCGACGCGGCGTAGACAAGCCGGTCGCCAAAGGCGGGCACAAACAAATAGCCGCCGGATTTTCCGACGTTCGCGGACCATACCAATGTTGCCGCGTTCGTCGCAGGCAATGCAGGTAGTGCTGGCGGCTTTTTATCGCTGCCGCCGAACCACGCACATCCGGATACTGTCAGGAGCAGCGCACAGGTAAAAAAGCGATTGGTAGTGCGCCGTGATCGAGTACCCGCCACGCGAATGAACTTACCGGGGGAGGCGGCAATGGGCGTGTCGGGGAATTGTTTAACTGTAACTGGATTGGTCACTTTGCGGCCTCTTTACTATCTTTCTTGTCCTTGGCATCATCTTTCTTGTCAGCAGGTTTTGCGGTGCTTCCACCAACGCCATCGAGCTTGGCTTGCGAAAGCGCCTTCATGGGGCTGCGGTCACCGGCTTTTTCCACCGCGATCTGATAGACCGCGCGCGCCTCGTCCCGGCGTCCCTGGCTAATGAGTACATCGCCACGCAGATCGGCCGCCATCGACACAAATGCGTCGTCTTTCACCTGATCAAGCATCTTCAATGCCTCCTCAAACTTATTTTCCTCGAGCAGCACACTGGCCAACCGGACCTTGGCAACATTGCTGTGCACCGCCGGGCCCTTGTCGACAACCCATTGCAGGTGCTTTTTTGCCGTCGTAAAGTCACTTGCCTCGAACGACGCTTTCGCTGCCATCAGTTGCGCTTCACTCGCGTAAAAGGCGTTAGGAAACTTTTCGGCAATCGCGCTGGCGGCTTCCGAGAGTTTCCTGGTTTCCTTGGCTGCAACGCCCTCCTGAGCGGTCTTCTGCACGCTCTTGAACAACACCTCAGCTTGTTCGCCCTGCGACTTCTGGTAGTAGCGCCACCCTTGCATCGCGAGCATGCCGATGAGGAGTGCACCGACTGCCGCATAAATCCAGACGCCCCAACTCTTCCACCAGTCTTTCAGAGCGTCAATGCGTTCTTGTTCTTCCAGATCATAAGCTGCCATACCTTGTGTTCCTGCCTTTCTAACTGACTATATTCTTGTTCAATGCCGCGCCCATTACCACCGGCGCGACATCGTCGAGTGCAAGCTTTTGTTGCTCGCCACCCTCGCGTAAATTTTTGACGCTTACCAGTCCTGCCGAGACTTCATCCGGGCCGAGAATGATAGCAAAGCGCGCGCCACTGGCGTCGGCCTTTTTCATTTGCGACTTGAAGCTGGCGGTCTTGCCATCGGCTGTGCCATGCAGCGCGACGGAAAGATTGCGATCCCGCAACTGTTCGGCAACGGTAAATGCGTGCTCTTCCAAGCCCTCTGCATAAACCACATATGCGTCCGATGATTCCATCTGCCCCGGCGGGTTTTCCTGCATCAGCATGATGACACGTTCGACACCCATTCCGAAGCCGCACGACGCAGCCGGTTTGCCGCCCAACTGTTCCAGCAGTCCGTCGTATCGACCACCCCCGGCGATTGTCAGTTCCCAATCGCGGCCTTTGGCGATGAATTCGAACACGGTGCGGTTGTAATAATCGAAACCGCGCACCAGGCGTGGATTGACGGTGTATTTCAGCCCGGCTGCGTCGAGCCGTCTCGTCACGCCTTCAAAGTGCGTTCGCTCGGCTTCGCCCAGATAATCCTCGATCTTCGGTGCCGCGTGAACCAGGTTGAGCATCTTCGGGTTCCTTGTATCCAGCGTACGCAAGGGATTGGTATACAGGCGGCGGCGGGCGTCATCGTCAAGCTGGTCAGCGTGAGCCTCAAAATATTTCACCAGCGCTTGGCGATGCGCCTTGCGAGCGCCGGTATCGCCGATCGAATTGACATGCAGCGCGTCATCCTTGAAACCCAATTTTTGCCACAGCCGCGACAGCATGACAATCTGTTCGGCATCCACGTCCGGTCCGGCAAAGCCAAGTGCCTCGACATCAAACTGGTGGAACTGGCGATACCGGCCCTTCTGCGGACGCTCATGCCTGAACATCGGCCCCCACGTCCAGACACGCTTGGGTCCGTCGTACAAAATATTGTGTTCAATGGCCGCGCGTACCAATCCCGCCGTTGCCTCCGGACGCAGGGTGAGCATTTCGCCATTCATCGCATCCGCAAAGGAATACATTTCCTTCTCAACAATATCGGTTACTTCGCCGATAGAACGAACGAATAATGGCGTCGGTTCGACGATCGGCGTGCGCATCAGGCGGTAGCCGTATTGTTCAAACACCTTGCGGGTCGCGTCCTCGAGGAATTGCCACAACGGCGCGTCCTGCGGCAGCAGGTCGTTCATGCCGCGGACGGCTTGCAGGGTTTTGTTCATGAAATGCGAATGGATGCGGATGCAGGAAGGGCCGGAGTCGAAATCCACGGCGAAAAAGTTACCGACATTGCGCAGGCGAAGTCCGGAAAACTCGCTATTTTACAGTGATTTAGCGTAATTTTGACAGTGCAGCCTGCAATCGGCTGGTCGCGCGTAGACCTATAGTGACCAGATAATTTTTTTGCAAAACTCTATTATTGGCGCGGTCTTTGGGACATTTAATGCCTGCGAGATGCGCCCATGCTAGCGTTTGCTAATTTATTGCGGGCTGGCGCGTCAAACGGGAAGGATCGATTACTCAGGCAATCTGCTTGATTGGAATCTCTTTCTTGCGAGACTGCGCCTTGCGCGTTGCACCGACCGCATAATTCTTTGCCACATAGTCATCAACGAGCGCGTGAAATTCTTCGGCAATGCGGTCACCCTTTAGCGTGACGGCCTTCTCGCCATCGATATACACCGGCGCAACGGGACGCTCGCCCGAACCTGGCAACGAAATCCCAATATTGGCCAGCTTCGATTCCCCGGGGCCGTTGACCACGCAGCCCATTACGGCAACGTGCATTTCTTCGACGCCCGGATACTGCGACTTCCAAACCGGCATTTGATTGCGCAGGTAGCTTTGAATGTTCTCCGCCAGCTCCTGAAAAAACGTGCTGGTTGTGCGTCCGCATCCGGGGCATGCTGCCACCATCGGCGTAAACGACCTGAGGCCCATGGTCTGCAAAATTTCTTGTGCGACGATGACTTCTCTTGTTCGGTCGCCCCCTGGCTCCGGCGTGAGCGAAATACGGATGGTGTCGCCAATGCCTTCCTGCAACAGTACGCCGAGCGCTGCTGTTGACGCGACGATGCCTTTGCTGCCCATGCCGGCTTCGGTAAGGCCCAAATGGAGCGGATAGTCGCACCGGCGCGCCAGATCGCGATACACCGCGATTAAATCCTGCACCGCGCTCACTTTGCAACTCAGGATAATCTTGTCGCCTCCCAAACCCAGCGCTTCGGCCTTGGCCGCACTTTCGAGCGCGGAAACGATGAGCGCCTCGCGCATGACGGCATCGGCTTCTTTGGGCGCATCGAGTTTGCCGTTTTCATCCATCATCCGGGCAATGAGTTCCGGATCAAGCGATCCCCAGTTCACACCGATGCGCACCGGTTTATCAAACTGAATGGCCGTTTTAATCATCGCGCCAAACTGGTCATCGCGTTTGCTGCCCTGCCCTACGTTACCCGGATTGATTCGCAGTTTTGCCAGCGCTTTCGCGCAATCCGGCACTTCAGTCAACAATTTGTGCCCATTGAAATGAAAATCGCCGACCAGGGGTACGTCGATGCCCATCGCGTCCAGTTCCGCGCGAATTTTCGGCACTGCGCGAGCGGCCGCCAGCGTGTTGACGGTAATGCGAACCACTTCCGATCCCGCGCGTGCGAGTGCGGCGACTTGTGCCACGGTCGCGGCAACATCCTCGGTATCGGTGTTGGTCATCGATTGCACCATGATGGGCGCATCGCCCCCGACGGGAACATGACCAATGAAGACTTGGCGCGACTTGCGGCGATGAATTCCTGAGAACACGATCTACTCCGAAAAAAACATGTGCGGCTAAAACAGGCTTCGACTATTTGACAATCATGCGAGCCACCGAGGCACGCGTATGCGGCGCAAGATCAACTTCCTTGCCGTTATATGCCATGCGGGTCGCCTGCGCATTGCCGATGACAACCGTGAACGGCGGACGTCCGATCACTTCTTCGGCCTCACCGCCTTTGAATGTTCGGTCCAGTACTGTTTTGCCGGTGCCATCGACTACCTCAACCCAGGATTTATCGCTAAATGTCAGGCCCAACAACCCGTTCCCTGCCATCAGGGCTGAGCGGTGGGGAGCGGGTGCCGGGTCAGCCAACTGGGGCGGGGGCAAGGACAGGGACGGTGTCGCTGTTACGACGACAGGCGCTATGGTGGACGCGGGTTGCTGGGCGGAACTGGGCAAATTGGCGTCGATCTGCGTGTCTGTCGGGCGGACTGCATTGTTTGGTTGCGGGGCAACAGTCTCAGGCAATATGGAATTGACAACTGGCGTGGGCACCGCGATTGGCACGCTGACATATGTCTCCGTGGAGACGACTTTTGGGCGACCGCCCTCCGCGCGGTAGGGGCGCACATATTCCCACCACCACCAAACCACGGTGAGCAACAAGCACGCAATCGCGACCGCGATGAGGACACGCGCACGCGGCGTGGCGAGCTCACCGCCCGGCGGGGGGACACTGATATTCTGTTGCGACGGCATGACGACTGCACTTGCACTCAATGCCATCGCCGCATGATGGGTTTCCTCGAGCAGGCCGAGCGCTTGCTCCGGTTTTACGCCAACTTCCTTGGCGAAATTGCGCACGAAGCCGCGCAGGAATGTCCCTTGCGGCAGAGCAGAATAATCGCAGTCCTCGAGCGCGCGCACTTGCTTGACCCCCATGCGCAGGCGCGAGGCAACATCTCCCACGGACAAGCCGGCTTTCTCTCTGGCAGTTCGCAACAACGCACCCACAGACGCGCTGGCCTCGTTGGCGGTACTCCCCATCAGCTCGTTGGGTGCCACCGAGGACAAGTGCTCGGGAAAATTTGCCAAGGACTGAGAAATGTCCGGTTTCACGGTACTGGTCTCATTCACGGTTGCCTCGTGCCGACATCAGCGGAGCTCGCCAGCCGAGCGCGTTTGTGTTGCTTCGGGAAAGCGCCGACGCAACTGCTGAAGGTAGCTGGACTCGGCAGACTTGTCGCCTTGCGTGCGGGCTATTCTCGCACCCAGCAGCAGGGCATCCGCGCCCGGCAGTTGAACCAACTGGTTGTGGCGCGCCAGCAGGGCCTCGGCTTCCCGCGTGCGCCCGCGGGCGAACTCGATATCGGCCAATTCGTAGATTGCCTCGGCCATGCGCGGCTGACGCAGAACGGCGTTTCTAAACTGCGCCTCGGCCGCCCGGATATCACCCGCTTTTTTCAGGCACAAACCCGAATTGTAGTGCGCGCTCTCTGGTGTCGCATACAGTGGATTCTTCAGCGCCGCTTGAAAATATTGCATTGCGTTCACGGGACTCTGGCGTTGACAGACGAACCAGCCGTAGTTGTTCAGTGTTTCGGAATCATTGGGTACGAGCCTGAGCGCTTGTTCGAAGGACTGCGCCGCCAAGGTATCTTCCTTAAGTTGCATATAGATGATGCCCAGCATGTTGTATGCCGGTGCATAGCCAGGGTTGGCCGCAGCGGCCTGTTTCGCTGCTTCCAGCGCGACTGCCAGATTGCCCATACGAAAATATTCAGCCGCACGCTCGGTATGGATTTGCGCGCGCAGCACTGGATCGGTCTTGAACGTTTGGTCCGGCACTCTGCTTTCGACTGCCGTCGTGGACACGCAGCCGGACAACAAGCCAACCAAAATGGCGACGACAAAAAAGGCAGTGAGCGAGTATTTCACGGTAAGTCCTCAGGTCGCGCTAGGCGACAACATGGTTCAGTTTGATGATGCCGGCACGGTTGGACTTATCCACGACCTGACCTGCCAATTGGCCGCACGCAGCATCAATATCATCTCCGCGAGTCTTGCGAACGGTAACGACAAACCCTGCTGCCTGCAGCACTTCGCGAAAACGATGAATTGCGTTGTTGCTGGATCGTTGATATGGCGCTTCAGGGAACGCATTCCACGGGATCAGATTGAACTTGCAAGGCAGATCGCCAATCAATGCGACCAATTCGTGCGCCTGTTGCACGGAATCGTTCACCTGGTTGAGCATCACGTATTCAAAAGTGACGAAATCGCGGGGTGCGGCTTCAAGATAATCGCGAATCGCCACCAGCAATTCTGCCAGTGGATATTTCTGATTGATCGGCACGAGCACGTCGCGCAGTTTGTCGTTTGGCGCATGTAGCGAGACCGCGAGTGCGACCGGGCAGCGTTCCTTCAAACGCATCAGATTGGGAACAATTCCACTGGTCGACAAGGTTACGCGGCGGCGCGAGAGGCCGTAGCCGTGGTCATCCAGCATGATATCCATCGCTGCAGTGACATTATCAAAATTAGCCAGCGGCTCACCCATACCCATCATCACCACATTGGATACGATGCGTTCGCCTTTCGGATCGCGACCCATGGCCTTGTTGGCGAACCACAACTGCCCGATGATTTCACTCGCCGAAAGATTGCGATTGAAGCCCTGCTTGCCGGTCGAGCAAAACGTACAATCGAGCGCGCAGCCAACCTGGCTGGATATGCAGAGTGTGCCCCGCTCGTCTTCCGGGATAAATACGACCTCGATACCGTTGCCGGTACCGACGTCGAGCAGCCATTTTCTCGTGCCGTCTTTCGATGCCTGTTCGGTCATCAACTTTGGCGCGATGATGGTCGCCACGTCCGGTAATTTCTCCCGCAATGATTTTGCCAAATCGGTCATCGCATCAAAACTATCCACACCGCCCTGATGAAGCCACCGGAACACCTGCCTGGCGCGGAACGGTTTCTCCCCCAGATCAGCGAAAAACGTCGTCATCTCGGGCAAGCTCAACCCGAGAAGATTGGGTCTATCGCCTTTCGCATGTTGGGGAACGGCCACTGCTGTACTCCGTATTTTCAGCGCGAATAAACGTTCAGCGTCGGGAAATAATAAGCAATTTCCGCAGCGGCCGTCTCGGGGGCATCCGAGCCGTGAACTGCATTGGCGTCGATGCTGTCGGCAAAATCTGCGCGGATGGTGCCAGCTGCCGCTTTTTTCGGGTCCGTCGCGCCCATCAGATCGCGATTTTTCAAAATGGCACCTTCGCCTTCGAGTACCTGAATCATCACCGGACCGGAGATCATAAAGCTGACCAAATCATTGAAAAATGGACGCGCTTTATGGACCGCGTAGAAGCCTTCCGCCTCGGCACGCGACAAGTGCGCCATGCGTGCTGCGATGACCTTCAAGCCCGCTTTTTCGAACCGCGAATAGATCTCACCGATCACGTTTTTGGCGACGGCATCAGGCTTGATGATGGAGAGTGTCTTTTGAATTGCCATTTAGTAATCCTATATAACTTGATGAAAACATTGAATTTTAACACGCATACCCGTGCTGCGTCACTGTTTTTGGCGAATGCGTTTTAGCATCAGGCGATTATCGCTGCGGCGAATAACGAAATCGTGACCGCCTGCAAGTTGCGGTTTTCCCGCGGGTGGCGCACGAAACAATTGTGCCGCCCACTCGGCCAACTGAACCTGCGACGGCGCAGGCACCCCCTGCCAGATGAGCCAGTGATAAAGCGCATTTATCTGACGCGGTTGCGGCAGCGCGTCAAGCGCAGCGGCAAATGCATTTATGCCGTCCCATGCGAGGTCAATTTTCGCCAATGCCTCGAGCATCGCGTCGGCCTCGCTCGCGTGTCGTGCGGCCCGCGCAAGTGAGGCACGGTAGTGCGGAAAACGCGCCGCCAAAAGTGGCACGATCTCATGCCGTAAAAAGTTACGCGTGAAGGCCGTGTCACTGTTCGATTCGTCCTCAATCCATTTGAGGCCGCGTTCGCGCGCCGTTGCTGTAATGTCGGCCCGCGAAACATTCAGCAAGGGCCGCAGTATGGTTTGATTCTCCGATACAGCCCGCGCCTCTCCCATGCCTGCGAGGCCTTTCAAACCTGTACCGCGCAGCATCTGATGCAGGACGGTCTCGGCCTGGTCGTCTGCATGTTGCGCGAGCAATATGAACGGCGCGCCCGCCTCCACAAATGCTGCGTAACGCGCCGCACGGGCCGCGCCCTCCAGACCAACCGCCGACAGCTTGTCGACAACCACTTTCGTCGTCACCAGCGCGATGTTGCGGGTGACACACAGGTCCACGCAAAACGTCGCCCAGGAATCCGCGTCGGGACTCAAACCATGATTCACGTGAATTGCCTGCAATTCGAGGCGCAGCGCGGACTTTAACTGGTCGACCGCGTCCAGCAGGACGACCGAATCCAGACCGCCGGAAAGCGCAATGCAAATGCGCTTTCCCTCCAGCGACTGCCGTCGCAGGAAACTCTCAACGATCTCAGTGAGCGTATTTATGTTTACCCCGGCTAAACAAGGCCAAACTCCAGATTTGGTGCGCCTTTTCAGCCAAAATATCGCCGCAAGCCCCGCCAAATCTCGTGTTTCACCTGATTCACGAAAGCTATTCCACCAATTCCTTGAATCGGCCCAGTTCCAGCAATTTTTTCTGCCGTTCCCGCACGATGGTGTCGGGCGATTTTTCTGAAAGGGTTTTCAACGAATCGGCAATCGCCTTCTTCAACGTTGCTGCCATCGCCGGTGGATCACGATGCGCGCCACCCAAAGGCTCATTGAGAATCTTGTCCACTAATCCGAGCGCTTTCAGTTTTGGCGCGGTGATACCCAAAGCCTCCGCAGCCTCCGATGCCCTCGTCGAATCTTTCCACAAAATCGCCGCGCAGCCCTCCGGGGTGATCACCGAATACGTCGAGTATTGCAGCATGTATGTCACATCGCCGACCGCGATCGCCAGTGCACCGCCGGAACCGCCCTCGCCGATGATCGCGCACACGATGGGCACGCGCAGTCCGGCAAGAACGTAGAGGTTGTGCCCGATTGCCTCGGATTGCCCGCGCTCTTCCGCACCGACACCCGGGTAGGCACCGGGAGTATCGATCAGCGTCACAATCGGCACGCCGAATTTTTCGGCAAGCTTCATCAGGCGCAGCGCCTTACGGTACCCTTCCGGTCGCGGCATGCCGAAATTACGGAATTGCCGCTCCTTGGTGTCGCGGCCTTTTTGCTGGCCAATCACCATTACGGACTGGCCATTGAATCGTGCAAGGCCACCAACCAGCGCGGGATCTTCACCGAAGGCGCGGTCGCCGTGCAGTTCCTCGAAATCCGTCATCATCAGGCCGATGTAATCGAGCGTGTACGGGCGCTGAGGATGACGCGCAACCTGCGAAATCTGCCACGCGGTGAGCTTGGCGTAGATATCCTTGGTGAGCGTCTGGCTTTTCTTGGCCAGTTTCCCGATCTCGGCCGAAATATCGACGGCCGAATCATCCTGCACGAAGCGCAGTTCCTCGATCTTGCTTTCCAGCTCGGCAATCGGCTGTTCAAAATCGAGAAAATTGAATTTATGTGGGGTCATTCACGTTGTGGCCGGGTTTTCAATCTTCAATCATACCAACTCCGGCGCGCGGGATCGCCCGGCGACATTGCGCCCCGTACCGTGTGAGCGGGGCGGCCCACACACAAGCGTGCGCCCGGCATCGTCGTCAATCTCGAATCTGAGACCGGAGCATTTATAATTCAGCGATGGGCAATCGACTGACGAAGATAACGACGCGCACCGGTGACGCCGGCACGACCGGTCTCGGGGATGGTACCCGCACACTGAAAAACGCCCTGCGCGTGACCGTGATCGGCGATATCGATGAGCTCAACAGCATGCTGGGATTGCTGCTCACAGAACCGCTACCCGACGGCACGCGCACCACGCTGAACCGGATTCAAAACGACCTCTTTGACCTTGGCAGCGAAATCTGCATCCCGGGCCACACGGTGTTGACCGAGGCACACATCGACTTTCTCGACGAAGAAATCGGTCGTCTCAACGCCGATCTCCCGCCGCTAAAGGAATTTATCCTGCCAGGCGGCTCGCGCGCCGCCGCTTGCTGCCACCTGGCGCGCACAATCACACGGCGCTCGGAACGCGCCCTGGTCGCGCTCGCGCAAAGTGAGACTGTCTCGGCTCGCGCGCTCCAGCATCTGAATCGGCTTTCCGATTTTCTGTTCATCCTGGCGCGTACCCTCAATCGCCACGCAGGTGTCGGCGATGTCTGCTGGCAACGGCTCCCTTCATCCACAGAGACGCACTAACACCATGGCAACCTTGCCTGCACCCACGCCAAATGCACTCAATGAGCGGCTTGCTGCGCTGCTGGCTCAAGCCGGTCTGGGTAATCGCGCTGCGTTCGCCGATTTATATGAAGCGACAAAATCGAAACTGTTTGCGGTTTCGTTACGTATAGTCCGTGAGCGGCATATCGCCGAGGAAGTTTTGCAGGATAGCTTTGTGAATATCTGGAACAACGCCACCAAATATGCCGTCGCACAGTCCGCGCCCATGACGTGGATGACAGCGATCGTGAGGAATCGTAGCCTCGATATCGTGCGACGGCCGTTCCTCGAGGTGCAGGATGAGGACGATTTTTTTGCGATCAATATGGAAGACGAGCGACCCGGCCCGGATGACCAACTGGTCGCCCGACGCGATCAGGTGAAGATTGAGCGCTGCATAAAAGGCCTTGACGGGGAGCAGCAGCAAACGATTTCGTTGGCTTTCTTTCAAGGACTTTCGCATTCGGAGGTTGCCAGCCACCTCGGTAAACCACTGGGCACAGTGAAAACGCATATTCGACGCGGGTTGTTGAAGCTAAAGGGGTGCCTGGAGTCATGAAACTGGGCAACCCGGATCTTCGCAGCAGGCTGGCGTCCGAATACGTGCTCGGAACGATGAAGGGCGGCGCGCGCAGACGTTTTGAAGATTACCTGAAGCGCGATGCCCAAATGCGTGCAGAAGTCGAAGGTTGGGAAACACATCTCACCCCCCTGACCGGACGCCTCGCACCGGTGACTCCACACCCCCGTGTCTGGACAAGAATCGAAGCGCGCCTCGACGCTGTGACTGCTCGTGCGTCTGCTGAAAAGAAAACGATTGGTCTTTGGGAAAGTCTCGCGTTCTGGCGAAGCTTGGGCCTCGGCGCGAGCGGCATGGCGGTTGCGCTGCTGACAGCCATGCTGGTATTGAAGCCGGTTGATCAGGGTCCGATGCTGACGGCGGTGCTTGCCGAAGACAACAACGTGGCACGTGTCTTCGTTGAACAACCAAAATCAGGCATGCTGATGGTGAAGATGGTCGCGCCATGGAAAACAATGAATGGCATGGCTTTGGAACTGTGGGTGGTGCCGAAGGATGGCCCGCCCCGTTCACTCGGACTCATTAACGATACGGGTGAAACCAAACTTGTGCTGACCGGCATGGATGAAAAGCTCGCCGGCGGACTCGTCTTTGCACTTTCGAAAGAACCGCCCGGTGGATCGCCCACCGGCCAGCCTACCGGCAGCGTGATGTGCAAGGGTGCGATCGCGCATATGCCGCCCAGGCTGCCGCGTTCGCCGATTTAAGCTCGCACCTTCGCCGTGCCTTTGCAAGCGATCCAAACGGGGTTCGATTCGACGCGGCGACTCCGGCAGTTTGCCATTCACGTACTCGCCGGCATGCTGCTGGCGATTGCGCCAATCTTCGCAAACGCGAATCAGGCAGCGCCAATCTTGCTTGCCAATGTACTGGGCGAGAATGTCGATCCTGCCGTCTACCTCGTGAGCGAGAAGTTCGACGGCGTGCGCGCCATTTGGGACGGGAAAACGCTGCGTTTTCGAAGTGGCCGCACTGTCAACGCACCTGATTGGTTCATCGCCAAATTACCTCCCGAAAAACTGGATGGGGAGCTCTGGGTAGGCCGCGGTACGTTTGAACGACTCTCCGGCTACGTGCGCAAAACGCTGCCGCTGGATGATGACTGGCGGCAGATCAAATATATGGTTTTTGAACTTCCTGACAACGCGGGCACGTTTGTGGATCGCGCCAAGCGCATTCAGGAAATCGTTGCCGAGGCAAAATGGCCGCAGCTTGTTGCGGTGGAACAATTGAGGATCGCTGATCGGGCTGCGCTAAAACGCAAGCTCGATGAGGTCGTTGGCGGCGGCGGTGAGGGCCTGATGCTGCATCTGGCTAACGCGCCCTATGTGACCGGTCGCAGCGATGTATTACTCAAGCTGAAGCCGTTGCTTGATACCGAGGCGAAAGTCGTCGCACATATTCCCGGCAAGGGCAAATATGCGGACAAAATGGGCGCGCTGCGTGTGGAGATGCCCGATGGAAAACGCTTCAATATCGGCACGGGCTTCAGCGACGTGGTTCGAAAGGCTCCCCCACCTGTCGGCACATTGATCACGTACACCTATCGAGGGATTACCAACAAAGGCACCCCGCGCTTCGCAAGTTATTTGCGGGTTCGGGAGGAGTTCTAGTCATCGGTATCATTTTCAGGCACTAAGAGACACAAACGCGATGGCTTATTTTTTGTCCGCTGCGATACTTTCGCGCGCGCGATCCAGCGCCGCGCAAATTTCTTCAGCCGCCAGCAACACGCGCGGGCCCGGCCGCAATATCCAGTCGGCATTCAAGGCATAAATCCTGCCGCGACGAAACGCCGCGAGGCTAGAATAAAGCGTCTTGTCGCGCGCAACATCTTTGTAAATCGACGCGGGTCGCAAGATCGCATCAGCACCGCGTTGCAATAGCGCCTCGCGCGAAGGCTCCAGCACTATTTGCGCAATGTCTGAAAAGACATTCACGCCACCGCAAAGCGATATGGTCTCGGAAATGAAGTGGTGACCGCTAATTGTCATCAATGGCTGTTGCGAGATTTCGAAGAATACCCGCACCGGGGTTTTGCCCTTGCCAGCCGACTGGAATTTTTCCAATTTCGATTCAAACATCGACGCGAATTCCTCCGGTGTTTTGCCTCCTGCGTCGCGTCCAACGAGCTGGCCTATCGTTCGCACCGCGCGTGGCACATCGGCATGCGTACGCACTTCAATCACAAACACATTGATACCGAGTGAAACGAGGCGCGCGATATCGACGGGACGGGTGCCGCCCTTCCATGCCAGTACCAGATCGGGCTTCAACGCCAATAGTGCTTCGAAAGAAATACCGTTAGCGTCAGCGACCTGCGGCAAGTATCGAGCGCGCTCCGGAAAGTCGCTATACGCAGAAACGCCGACCAGGCGCTCTTGCGCACCCGCAGCGTACACAAGTTCAGTCAGTGATGGCGCCAACGTGACGACACGATTCGCTCGAAAAGTAATGAGCGCAGGGCGACCATCGTCGTCGTGAAAAGGGATCAGGGGTTTAACCGGTGCAGCCCCCACGTGCGCAATTGCAAAAGCAAAAAAACAAAAAACGCACGTACTCCGTAACCGCCCGAGACCGGGGGCAATCACACGGCGTTACTCACATTTTTAAGTGCCACGCTACGAACTGATGCCGCCAGCGCACGCCGTTTTTCATACGCCTCACGGGCGATCCGAACGTCTTCCAGAAAATACGGCAACTCCTGCAAGGTAATTGCCTGCGCCGCATCCACCAGTGCTTTACCGGGATTCGGGTGCATATCCACGAGCAACATGTTTGCTCCCGCGATCACGCCTTGCGCAGCGACGTGGAAGACATCGAGTATTCCGTCCGGCGATGCGGCACGTATGCCTACCGAATGCGAGGGGTCTACGCACACCGGCATGCGGGTCAACCGATGCACCACGGGAACATGGCCAAAATCAACGAGGTTGCGATGCGGATCGCCAAAATTGGTTTTCATGCCGCGCAAACCGAAGACAATTTTGGTATTTCCTTCCGAGGCGCAATATTCAGCCGCCATCAGGGATTCGTCGAGCGTAATGCCGAAGCCGCGCTTCAATAAAATCGGCAATTCCCGCTGGCGACCAACGGCCTTCAGCAATTCAAAATTCTGTGTATTGCGGGTGCCAATCTGCAACATGACGCCGGTCGGCTGCCCCGTCAGCGCAAGCGCAGCGTTGATCTCTTCGACGTGCGCTTCGCTTGTGACCTCCATCGAAATCACTTTGATGCCATACTTGCCCGCAAGCTCGAATACCCATGGCAAACACTCGCTGCCCATACCCTGAAATGAATACGGGCTGGTACGTGGCTTGTACGCTCCCATGCGCGCGCACACCTGGCCGTGATCACGCAGACAGGCAAAAGTCTGCTCGACAAAGTCGCGCGTATCGACTGCGTTAAGGCCAGCGAACGTGTGCAGATTGTCCTGTGAAAACGTCACGCCGTTGTATGCGAAACCCGTGTCGTGTTCATCGGCCTGATGACGGCCAAGAATGCGAAGTTCGATCGCCACACTTATTCCCGCGTGGTTGTTTGCAAGCGACGCTCGCGAACTGCGCCGGCAAGCTGATTCAGGAGCATCTCAGTATCGGCCCAGTTGATACAGGCATCCGTCACGGAAACGCCGTATTCGAGTGCCTTGCCCGGCGTGATGTCCTGACGACCGGGGTTCAGGTGGCTTTCCACCATCACGCCAACAATGCGTTCATCGCCCCCCGCGAGTTGCGCGGCCACATCGGACGATACGTCCATTTGTTTTTGATACTGCTTGCTCGAATTGGCATGCGAAAAATCGATCATGACGCGTTGCGCCAGACCCGCTTTCGCCAATTCGTCGCAAGCCGTATTGACACTGGCCGCGTCAAAGTTTGGCGTCTTGCCGCCACGCAGAATAATGTGGCAATCCTCGTTTCCAGCCGTCGAGAAAATGGCCGAGTGTCCGCCCTTGGTCACCGAGAGAAAGTGGTGCGGTGCCGACGATGCCTTGATCGCATCCACCGCGATGCGGATATTGCCGTCGGTGCCGTTCTTGAAGCCCACCGGGCAGGAGAGACCCGAAGCGAGCTGTCGATGCGATTGCGACTCTGTGGTACGCGCGCCGATTGCACCCCAGGCAATCAAATCGGCAAAATACTGCGGTGAGATCAGATCCAGATATTCCGTCGCTGCCGCCAGCCCAAGGGAGTTGATATCGAGCAGCAGTTTCCTCGCCAGGCGCAATCCCTTATTGATATCGTGGGTCTCGTTCATGTCGGGGTCATTGATGAACCCTTTCCATCCCACGGTGGTACGCGGCTTCTCAAAATAAACCCGCATCACGATGGTGAGATCGGGCTCCAGCTTCAGCCGAAGCGCCTGCAGGCGCGTCGCGTATTCCATCGCTGCGTCATAGTCGTGGATCGAGCACGGTCCGACAATCACCAGCAAACGATCGTCGCCGCGGTGCATGATGCGGTGAATCTCTTCGCGCGCCCGATACACGGTTGACGACGCCTGATCGGTCACGGGAAATTCGCGCATCAGATGCGAAGGTGGGATGAGTTCCTTGACGCCGCGAATGCGAACGTCATCGGTGTTGTAGGCCATATCGCGCTCCGATTGGACAATCTGCAGCTTGGGGCTCACGCCAGAAAGTTTCGTGTTTGATGGTGTCATATTTGTTCCAGTCTCGCATGCCGCCCTGTCAACCGGCAAAAAAAACGCCAGCTTTGAAGGCTGGCGGTTTTTAGAAATCGTGGTGCACTTAAATCCTGCGCACTAACCTTTCTCCGCCAGAGGCTTCGAAAAATAGAAGTACCAGAAATAAAAAGCGCGAATGTTCATGTGGCAGATACTAGCAGGGAATTTGTGCGGTGCGCAAGATTTGTGTTCCGACCGATGTGCGTAGCCCGCAAGAAGCAAAGCGTATTGCGGGGGCAACAGTTAATAAAAAAATTTCCGTGAATGCCCCGCGCTCCTGCTACGTTTGCCTGCGTGCGGGCCAGTGGTTGCGCGTGGTCGTCGGAATCAATTGGGGATATCGAGGCCATCGAGTCTCAAGCACTGGTGCGGCGTTTCGTGCACTTTAAGTCTGGAAGGCGCGTCAAATGGCGATCTGCGAGGCGATGTGCGGCGATGAATCTTTGCGAAAAAAAACCGTCGCCTGTCCCAATCATCGAGTTCTAGATTTCGGGATTGTTCGCCAGTGATAGCAAGCCGAACCGCTCTATGAACGTTCGCTTGCGATATATGAAAAGGCTCTCAGTCCGGATCATCCCACTGTTGCGCTCTCCCTTAACAACTTCGCAGTGTTGTACGACGATCAAGGTAAGTACGCTCAGGCACTACCGCTTGCGCGCAGGGCAAGCGCTGTCTATCGACTACGGATCATCGGCGGCGGCACAACCGATGCTGCCGCTCGCGAAGCTACGCAGAATCGATACGGTTTTCTCACCCATCTGTCACTACTTTCCCGTAATCCAGCCAAGGAATCTGCCGACAAAATCACCGACGAAGCCTTCCAGATTGTGCAACTCGAACAAGCCTCCAGTACCGCTTCCGCCATCGCCAAAATGGCGTCCCGCTTCGCCAGCGGCGACGACGCTCTGGCCGCGCAAGCAGGCCGCCAGCGAGCGGCGCACTAGGAACGAGATGCTGCTGGTTAGTGCAGCCAGCAGGCTCCCTCAGCAACGAAGCGCGGAAAACGAGCAAAGATTGCGCGACGACATCGCTAGTGCGGTAAAAGAAATCGAGATGATCGATGCCGAACTGACCCGCCGCTTTCCCGAATATCAAGAGCTCACTCGCCCCGAACCCGCCACGGTCAGTCAGATTCAAGCCTTATTGAAACCGGGCGAGGCGATGCTGATTTATGTACTAAGTGGACGCAGCTTTAGTTTTATATGGGTGGTGAAACAGGACGGCGCAATCTTTCAGACGCTGCAAGTGGATAAGAACGACATCGTCAAGAAAGTGGCAACGATCCGCGCTGAGATGGAACTGGATAACAAAGACCGACTCAAGCGGGTCAGCGTGGGCGTGCTGCACGATCTTTACAAAAACATCTTCGCCCCTGCGCTGCCGCATCTTGTCGGGGTCAAGCATGTGATGGTGGTGCAGTCCGGTCCGTTGCAAAGTCTGCCGTTCAGCATGCTGGTCGTGTCGCCCCCGCCGAAGATCAAGAGCGATGCCGATTACCGGCAGGTGGATTGGCTCGTCAGGCATTACGCGTTGTCGGTACTGCCGTCGGTGAGCTCGATCCAGGCCTTTCGGCAATTCACCAAAACAAACACGGCGCAGGAACCGTTTGCCGGATTCGGCGATCCGCTCATCGGTGGAACAAGCGGTGCCACGCGTGGCAATCGCAGCAGTATGAATATCGCCACGGTGTTCCGCAACCCTTTAGTGAAGAACGCCCCGAATGCAGCGCAGGCCACCGAGATTGCCGATGTCGAAGCGATCCGCAATGCACCGCGTCTGCCCGAGACCGCAGACGAACTGCGCGCGATGGCGAAGGCACTCAAGTCCGATCAACATGCGCTATGGCTGCAGGAGAACGCGACCGAGACCAAAATCAAGCAACTCGAATTGTCGAAGTACCGCACGCTCGCCTTCGCGACCCACGGCCTGATGGCGGGCGAGATCAAAGGGATTGGTGAAGCGGGCTTGATCCTGACGCCGCCGCGCGAAGGATCGCTTGAGGATGACGGCTATCTTTCAGCGAGTGAAATCGCAAAGCTGAAACTCAACGCTGACTTGGTCGTGTTGTCGGCTTGCAATACCGCCGCCGCAGACGGTACACCGGGTGCGGAGGGACTGTCGGGACTGGCGAAGGCTTTCTTTTACGCTGGTGCGCGTTCCCTGCTGGTATCGCATTGGCCGGTCGCGTCAGAGGCAACGGTGCCGCTCACCACGGGTATGTTGAGGGAATACGAAGCCAATCCCGGCAAGGGCAAGGCAGAGGCGCATCGCAAGGCGATGCTGGCGCTGATCAATACGTCGGATCATCCGGAATACGCGCAACCGCTATTCTGGGCACCGTTCATCGTGGTTGGGGAAGGTGGCGCTGGGAAACTATTGACCATTCCATAACTGTGTGTTGGTGGCTTCCCTCTCCCGGCCTGTCCGCAATAGTTATTCGTAGAACGCCATTTTACGCCCTTCACGAGATATTTTCGCCTCGAACGGCGCGCCAGTTCTAGTGGTTCGTTGAATCTTCGCGGCTCACGTGTGGTTCCGCGACTGTTTGGCGTTTCAAATTCGCCACCGTATCGATATCCGCAAAAATGCCCGCATCATCAACATCGATTTCCTCGATGAACAAGGCATCCGCGTTAAGTATTTCACGGGCACCGGTGTCACCTGTCAGCGCCAACAATCGCGCCAGATAGTGCGCGGAAAAACCAACCGGATGCCCGCGTTTGCCACCGACGACGGGCACCACAATGCGCGCACCAGCACGCAGCGCATCGGCAACCGCCATCACGGTGCCGACCCGAATCGAGGGCATATCACCAAGTGAGATCACCCAACCACTCGCGCCAGCCGCCGCCGTCACACCTGCCGCGATACTGGTACCCATCCCGTCGTCAGCATGATCGTGAATAACGACCTCGCAACCACAGGCTTTTAATACCTGAATCAGTTCTGGATCACGACGCGCCACGGCAACCACATTTTCCGGGCAGGCGAGGAGCAGATTCGCTGCCGCCGCTTCAACTATCCTGCGTCCATCTGGCAGCCGCGCGAGTAATTTTTGGGAGCCGAAACGCGATGCAGAGCCCGCAGCAAGGAGGATGCAGGTGATCAACGGTCAGGCAGCAGACGACTGCATGGCGTGGGATGCGGCACGTGCGGGCGATAGCACCAGACCATTTCGCGCCGCAACGAGTTCCGCCAGTATTGCGATGGCGATTTCAGGCGGGGTGCGGCTACCGATCGACAAGCCGACGGGGCCGTGAAGTTTTGCCACCTGCGCGGGGCTTACATCAAACTCCAGCAAACGCTTGCGGCGTTCCTCGGACGTTTTGCTTGAGCCGACCGCACCAACATAGAAAGCCTGCGACTTCAGCGCTTCCATCAGCGCCATATCGTCGAGCTTCGGGTCATGCGACACCGCGACGATAACACTATGCGGATCGGGCTTGAATGCGAGTACGGCATCGTCGGGCATGCCGTTAATAAATGTTGTTCCCGGAACGCGCCACACACTGCGATATTCTTCGCGCGGATCGCAGACCGACACCTGAAAATCCAGCGTGGCTGCGACTTCAGCGAGATAGCGCGCAATTTCGGAGGCACCGATAATCAACAATCGCCAACGGGGCCCGTGGATGCAGGCAAATTCACGCTCGGTCCGCATGGTTGTATCGGTTTCAAATGCTGGTCGGAAGGACCATTTTCCAGTCGCGAGATCGACCGACCGAACAAAAACTTCGCCCGATGCAATTTTTGAAAACAACACGCCCAGTCGCGCAGCATCGAGAGCGGATTCGATCACGACCTCCAGTTCACCACCACAGGGCAAACCAAACCGGCGCGCGTGCTCCGAGGTAATTCCGTAGCGTTGAAGAATAGGTACGGCCCCGGAAAATTGATCGCGGCGCTCGGCCAGATCGTCTTCAATGCAGCCGCCCGAAACAGAACCAATGACAACCCCATCGTCACGCATCGCCATCAGGGAACCCGGCGGGCGCGGGCTTGCGCCAAACGTTTGCGTAACAGTGACCAACCAAATGCGGCGCCCTGCACTCATCCAGTCACGCGCGTGCTCAAGTACTTCGATATCCAGCGATTGCATGCGGCTGTTTCCCGAATCTTATTGCGTAACGGAATCCGCCTGGGCCGCCGCGCCAAGCCCGATGGTGGACAACCCTGATTGCGGGGCGCGATTCAGATTAAGCCCAAAATGCTCGGACACTGCACGCTGGTATTCAGAAAAATACCCTGCCGCCAGATTGTGGTGTGATCCTCCCTCGGCACGCAACAGTCGTTTCGGTGCCTTGGCGGCGGCATACAGGCGCTCAGCCATCGTGAACGGCACGATATTGTCGGCGGTGCCGTGCACAAACAGGACCGGAATCGTCACACCGCCAATACGGTCAAGCGTATCAAAGCGTTGCGTGACCAAAAATCCAACGGGCAGAAAACCCCATCGGGTTTCAAGGATCATGTCGGGAATGGACGTGAACGCGGCTTCGAGAATAAGTCCATTCGCATTCTTCTCCGTGATCGCCAGATGGGTGGCCATTGAACTACCAAGCGAATGTCCGAAGATGAAACGCTTCGCGGCAGGACTACGTGTGGCAAGGTAGTGCCAGGCGGCTTCGGCATCCTCGTTGGCAGATTGTTCCGTGGGAGAGCGACCATCGACAAATGCACTTTTGCCAAAGCCGCGATAGTCGATGGCGAGTACCGAAAAGCCCATACCGCTCCAGCGCGGGATACGGGTTACGCTGCCGGTGAGGTTCCAGCGCGCGCCGTGCAAATACAAAAGTGTGGGCGCGTCTTTGTCGGGTCGGGGTGACCACCACGCATGAATTTTTTCACCCGTGTTTCCGACGGGAATCCACACTTCCTCGACACCTTCCGGTGTGCCCCGATAGCCTCGCCATTCCCCCTGCACTGGATTGAATATCCAGTCACCCTGTTTGGTGTCGAGATACGCGCAACCGCCGGAAAAGATCAAGACCAAACCGGCGATCAACCAGCCGACCTTCGACCGGGACAACAAGTTTGTTTTCATTGACCGATAGTAACCAGACACAACGTTGGCCGATCACACTTTAAACGGAAGTTCCCGCAATCGCTTGCCGGTCAACGCGAAAAGTGCGTTGGACACGGCGGGTGCTATCGGTGGTGTGCCGGGCTCGCCGACACCGCTAGGCGGCGCACCGCTTGCAACGATATGCACTTCGATTTTGGGCATATCTGCAATACGCAGCACGGGATAATCGTGGAAATTACTCTGTTCGACCACACCATCTTTAAGCGTCACCTGGCCATAGAGCGCTGCGGACAAACCAAACGCGATCGCACTCTCGACCTGCGCCGAAATCGTTAGCGGGTTCACCGCCAACCCGCAGTCGATCGCGGCGACAACACGGCGAACTTTGATCTTGCCATTTTCGAGCGACACTTCGGCCACTTGCGCACATATCGTCCCGAAACTTTCATGCACCGCGACCCCGCGCGCAACGCCAAGCGGCAACGCCGAACCCCAGCCCGATTTCTCCGCCGCCATTGTCAGCACGTTTGCGATACGCGGATGCTTGCCGAGGTGATCGCGGCGAAATGCCACAGGATCCTTGCCGGCCGCTTTGGCCAGATCATCCATCATGGTTTCCATCACGAACGCCGTGTGCGTGTGTCCCACTGAGCGCCACCAGAGCACCGGTACACCGGTCTGCGTGGTGTGCAAGCTGGTCTGCATATTGGGAATGTCGTATGGGGTATCGGTCACACCTTCCACACTCGTCGCGTCGATACCGCCCTTGACCATCATGGGCTCAAACGCGGTGCCCGAGATAATCGATTGTCCGACTATCGTGTGATCCCAGCCGACGATTTTGCCGGCACCGTCCACGCCCGCATTGACGCGATGCACGTACATTGGCCGATAGTAGCCCCCCTTGATGTCATCCTCGCGCGTCCACACCGTCTTGACCGGCACTTTGGCTGCCTTCGCAATTTCCACCGCCTCAATGACGTAATCCGATGTCGGATTCGCGCGGCGACCGAAACCACCGCCGGCAATCATCGTGTTCAATTTAACCTGCTCTGGCTTCAACCCCACGATCTTCGCCGCCGCACCCTGATCAACGGTTTGAAATTGGGAGCCGACCCAGATTTCGCAACTGTCCGGCTTGACGCTGACGGTGCAATTCAATGGCTCCATTGGCGCGTGCGCGAGAAACGGGACCTCAAACTCAGCCGTCACGGTTTTCGCCGCAGCTTTCAGCGCATCGACATTGCCGGGCTTGGCGACCACGCCGGGTTTCTGCGCGAGTTCACGGTAGGATTTCTTAAGGTCAGCCGTGTTTGCCTTAGAGCCTGGTTCCAAATCCCACTCCACCACCAACAAATCGCGTCCGGTCTTGGCTGCCCAGAAACTCTTTGCGACCACCGCGACGCCGTTGGCTGTCTGTATCACGTGGGTCACGCCCGGCAGTCCGTTGACTTTGCTCGCGTCAAAGCGCTTTACGCGCGCGCCGAATATCGGCGGATGCAGCACGACCGCCGTATGCAGGTTCGGCACCAATTTATCGGTGACATCGAGGCCAAATTTTGCGCTGCCATCAATTTTAGCGGGCGCGTCAATTCGCCGCGTCGGTTTGCCGATGATTTTGAAATCCTTGGCATCTTTGAGCTTGATGCTGGTCGGCACCGGGAGTGCATTGGCCGCATCAGCGAGTGTGCCGTAGCCCTCCTTTTGACCCGTCGGCCCGATCACAACACCATTTTCGGTGCGGCACCTGGCGGCATCCACTTTCCATTTGCTCGCCGCTGCCGACACCAGCATCGTGCGAGCCGCCGCACCCACCGTGCGCATCTGCGTCCATGAATTCGCCACGGAAGAAGAGCCACCGGTCATCTGCATGCCAAACATGGTGTGGGCAAATTGCGGCGCGGCGGGTGCCAATTCAGCACGCACCTTGGACCAATCACAGTCGAGCTCTTCGGCGACCAGCATCGGCAGCGAGGTCATCACACCCTGACCAAACTCGAGATGCTTTACTTGTACCGTCACCGAGCCGTCGCGGGCGATGCGCAAAAATGCGTTCGGGGTCGTGTTTGGCGCAGGCGCGGCTTGCGCCGCCGCCATCTTGTTGCCACCGGGCAACGTGAAGCCAATCACCAATCCGCCCGTTGCGGCTGCCGTCGCTTTAAGAAATTGGCGGCGCTTCATTGGGACGGGCGTCGTTTGAAAGAGTTGTTTCATGTCTATCCCTTATGCTTTCGCTTTGGCCGCTGACGATTTCGATGGTGCAGCAGGTTTGGCTGTCGCACCGCTTGCAGCAACTTTGATTGCCGAACGAACGCGGTTATACGTTCCGCACCGGCAAATATTGCCGGCCATCGCGTCGTCGATCTGTGTATCCGTCGGATTCTTGATTTTCGCGAGCAGCGCCGTTGCCGACATGATCTGGCCCGACTGGCAATAGCCGCATTGCACCACGTCCTCCGAAAGCCATGCAGCCTGCACTTGTTTGCCAATGGGTGTAGACCCAATCGATTCGATTGTGGTGACGCGCTTTCCTGCAATGGCAGACAACGGTGTTGAACAGGCCCGCGCCGGTTCGCCATTGATGTGCACGGTACACGCGCCGCAGAGCGCCATGCCGCAGCCATACTTCGTACCGGTCATCTGCAGGTTGTCACGCAGAAACCATAACAGGGGCGTATCGGCGGCAACGTCGGTTTCGAGGCGTTCACCGTTAACAGTAAAGCGGATCATGTTTTTTCCTGGGGGATATGAAGATTGATTGATCGCGACGATTGCAAAGCGTCGTCACAAGTGAAGCGACTAAGAAAATTTTACGCTGAAAACGTTCCATTCTGACCGCGAAAACACCAGGGCCGTTAACGGAAAGTACAAAAGGTGCCAAAAAGGCTTGACCGATAAGTGTTATTTCCATAATATTGGAACTATGGAAATTAAAAAAACAATTCAGGCGCTCGCTGCGCTGGCGCAGGAAACGCGGCTGGCAATCTTTCGCCTACTTGTCGTCGCGGGGCCGAAAGGCATGGCGGTTGGCAAAATTGCTGAACAACTCGGTCTTGCCAACGCAACTCTCTCTTTCCATCTGAAGGAACTCACCAACGCTGGCCTCACCAGGGCGACGCCAAATGGCCGTTCGATCATTTACGCCGCAGATTTCACGACGATGAACAGTCTGATCGCATACCTCACCGAAAACTGCTGCGCCGGCGCGGGCTGCGCACCAACTGGCGAGGCAGGAGTGGCCTGCCAGACATCGCCGCTAACTTTACAAACCTTAACAGTCGCACAGAAGAAGACCCCCTCAACTTCTAAACGGAGCAAATCATGAAACGCTTTCACGTACACGTCGCCGTGAGCGACCTTGAACAAAGCACCCGCTTTTATTCGGCCATGTTCGGTATGCCACCCACCGTGCAAAAAACGGACTACGCGAAATGGATGATCGACGAGCCGCGCGTCAATTTCGCCATCTCCGCGCGCGCAGGCAGTTTTGGCGTTAACCATCTGGGCTTTCAGGCTGAGTCAGCCGAGGAACTCGAAGAAATTCACACACGCTTGCAGTCGGCGGATATGTCGATGACCGCTGAAAAAGGTGCCAACTGCTGCTATGCGAAGTCGGACAAATATTGGGTACAGGACCCCACAGGCATCGCGTGGGAGAGCTTTCGCTCGCTGGACACGATTCCGTTTTATGGCGATGAGAGCCACAAAGTTGAGGGACGTGCAGAAGTAGCGACTGCCCTCGCTTGTAGTACTGCTTGCTGCCCTGCCGTCGAATCAAAAGTTGCTGCGGTGGCCGTAAACGCAAATGCAAAGGCATGCTGCAATGGCTGATCGCGAGTTCAACGTGCTGTTTTTATGCACGCACAATTCTGCGCGTTCGATCATGGCCGAAGCGCTCCTGAACACGATCGGTCGCGCACGTTTTCAGGCGTTCAGCGCGGGTAGCGCGCCTTCCGGTCGTGTGAATCCGTTCGCAATCGAGATAGCCAAAACGCTCGGTTACCTCACCGAGAACATCCGCAGCAAATCGTGGGACGAGTTCGCCAAACCCGGCGCACCACACATGGACATCATCATCACTGTTTGCGATAACGCGGCTGGCGAAGTGTGCCCATTCTGGCCCGGTCACCCTGCGACGGCACACTGGGGTTTCCCGGACCCGGCAGGCGTTGAAGGTAGCGATGACGAAAAACGCAGGGCGTTCAACCAGGTATTTCAGGCCATCCGTCGACGCATCGATTTACTGGCCAGTCTGCCTCTGGAGAAGCTTGAACACCTGGCGCTGGCGGATGAATTGAAACACATCCACACCCAATGAATGAGGCCGAAACGCCAGGTTGCGGAATTACGGCCCCCGCCCCGCTGAATTTTTTCGAGCGCTATCTCACTGCGTGGGTGGCGTTGTGCATCGTCGTCGGTATCTGGCTGGGGCAGACAATGCCAGCAGTTTTCCGGGCGATTGGTGCACTGGAATTCGCCAACGTCAACTTGCCGGTCGGCATTCTCATCTGGATCATGATTATCCCGATGCTGATCCGCATTGACTTTGGCGCGCTCGGTCAGGTCCGCGAGCACCTGCGCGGTATCTGCGTGACGCTGGTGGTGAACTGGCTGGTTAAACCGTTCTCCATGGCATTTCTGGCGTGGCTGTTTATCCGTCACCTGTTCGCGCCACTTCTACCAGTGGAGCAAATCGACAGCTACGTTGCCGGGTTGATTTTGCTTGCCGCCGCACCGTGCACCGCGATGGTTTTCGTCTGGAGCAGACTCACCAACGGCGACCCGTATTTCACGCTGTCACAGGTCGCGCTAAACGATCTGATCATGGTGTTTGCATTCGCGCCGCTGGTCGCCTTGCTGCTGGGCGTGTCGAGTATCACGGTACCGTGGGCGACGCTGCTGACATCGGTCGGACTTTACATCGTGATTCCGGTGCTGCTGGCACAATACCTGAGAAGTTTGCTTCTGGCACGCGGCGAGGCCGCTTTTGAGCGCGCGATGCTGCGTATCCAGCCGTGGTCGATTGGCGCGTTGCTGGCTACACTGGTATTGCTGTTTGCGTTTCAGGGCAACGCAATTCTGCGTCAGCCGCTGGTGATCGCCCTGCTCGCAGTACCTATTCTGATTCAGGTCATCTTCAATTCCGCACTGGCCTACTGGCTCAATCGCCGCCTGGGCGAAAAACACGCCGTGGCCTGCCCCTCTGCACTGTTCGGCGCGTCCAATTTCTTCGAGCTCGCCGTCCGCCGCAGCCATCAGTTTGTTCGGTTTCGAATCCGGCGCTGCCCTCGCGACCGTGGTCGGTGTACTGATCGAAGTGCCGATCATGTTGCTGGTGGTGAAATTCGTCAATGCATCCAAGCCGTGGTACGAAGCAGGTGCGCGTTAGCGAGAAACGGCGAGATGCACCAGGATTCAGATTGGCGGTACACTGCGGCGGCTTGAAGTAATACGCCGATATCCGCGACGACACAGCCTGTTCGCGAAACGGCATCACCGTCTCGACTGCAGGCACCATTTTCCACGGCCAAGCGGCGCCGATGGCTGACGTTGCCGAAACCACTCGACAACAATAACGTGTTGATGTGCGCTAGCGCACTGACGCATGGCCATAACTGACGCATGCTTGTAGGCATATAGGTGTTTGACATGCAAACTTCGGTCTGCCTGCCACTAGCGTGCTTTTCCCAACCAAATCGCGCAAAGATTCATGGGTCGTATCCCAAAAACATTGAAGCTTTTCCTCCTCATTTCCGCCGGAGTGCTGTGCTTGTTGTTGCTCACAGCCTTGGCAACGTGGATCTTCGTGGATGCCGACGCCTACAAGCCCCGTGTGGAATCGGCGCTGTCCGACGCGTTCGCAATGAACGTAACAGTCGAAGGAAGAATGGGTGTCAGCTTTGCTCCCCGGCTTAAGCTCACGCTGCCCAATGTGCGTGTCATCAACCAGGGGACAGAGCTTGCCTTCGTCAAAGACGCTGACATCGCAATCGAATTGCTGCCGCTGTTGCGGCGCGAAATCCGCTACGACAATGTCACATTGGACGGTGCCCGCGTCTCGATCATCCGTGACCGCGACGGTCGCTACAACTATCAGCGACCGCCGGGTGCGAGTCAGGCATTTCGTGCGCTGCATCTGCCCAAGGTGACGTTCGCCGACTTGATTGTTATGTATTCCGACAAACAGTCCGGGGGTGGTTTCGAGTCCAGCAGTTGCAACGGGGAGCTGGCCGATATGCGCCATCCTGGAGGCGCACCGTTGCTCAGGCGATTATCCTTGCAGGGAGAGTTTGCCTGTGCCGACGTACGCGGAAAAAACAACGTCATCACCGATCTTAAATTCTCGGTGAAGGCCACCGACGGCGTATTCGATTTCATGCCGGTCACCATGCGGGCGCTCGGCGGATCGGGTTCCGGCACGATGCATATGGACCGGTCTGCTGAAATTCCCGTTTATAAACTCAGTTACACGTTAAAAAAATTCCATATCGAGGACTTTTTCAAGGTGCAACCGTCGGGCAAGTCCGTCAGCGGGTTGATGGATTTTTCAACGACGCTTTCTGCGCAGGGACTCACCCGCCTTGCGATGCGTCAGAGCGCCCACGGCGAGATGTCCCTGTCTGGAGCCAACCTTGTGCTTAAAGGTGTGGACCTCGACGCGCAACTCGTTAAATTCGAGTCGAGTCAGAACCTGAATCTGATCGATGTGAGCGCCCTGCTCTTCGCGGGCCCGGTGGGATTGGTGGTGACCAAGGGTTACGATTTTTCCGGCATTGGCGTGAAAACCAGCATCGACACACAGATTCGCACGATCGTCTCCCGGTGGAAGGTCGAGAAAGGTGTGGCCCAAGCCACCGATGTTGCGCTGGCAACAACTGCCAACCGTCTCGCTCTCCATGGCGGTCTTGATTTTGTTGCCAATGAATATCGGGATGTCACCGTGGCGCTGCTCGATGCCGACGGTTGCGCCAAGGCGCATCAAAAAATCAGCGGCGCGTTCAGCAAGCCGGTCATCGATCAGACAGGGATCATATTGCCCGTCGGGCCGATACTGAAATTATTCGAGAAGGCCAAGACGTTGATCGCCGGCCCGGCGGCCAGGTGCGAGGTGTTTTATAGCGGATCAGTGGTGGCCGCGAAGTAGCGAAACGTTCGGTTAAGCGCTGTTTGATCGCCCCAGGGTGTGCTTATGTCCCCAATGGCGGTAGCGCTTGGGTTTCTCACGCGTATGCGACGAATTCGCCCGCTGGCTATGCCTGCACAAACGTCGTGACCCGCCTTCTGGTGCGTTCGCGCAACGAACACTCGCGCAAGGAGTCCGCAAGTTTTTCAAGGTTGGGAATGCCGTACAGGATGACCGTCGCAAAGCTTGCGTCTGACGAGCGAAGATGCAGCAGGCAATGGCCGACCAGGCGCATGCCCAGGGGCTTATGCAAATCGAAATGGTCGATGCGGAATAGCTCGAGGCTGTCTTTGGTTTTGGAGAGAATGCCGCGTTCGATGCGCACGCGCTGCGATGTAATCTCGTAACTGGTGTCGAGGCTTTTCAGCCAGAAATAAATCAAGCCAAACCCGAGTGTGAGTACGACGATGATCCATTGCCAAGCGCTATAAATCACAGCGGGGCGTCCGGTGAAAAGTGGGGTCTCCATTTCTGCCTCGCGCGAGGCCGCGAACGTCGCCAGATCGGTATTACAGAAGCGGCACTTGATGGCGACCGCCTTGATGGTCTCGCCGCAGACGGGGCAGGCTTTGGTGTCGTCACTCATTTGTCATCCTTTTGTGAAACGCTATATCGGCCAGCACAACAACGCGAATTCTTCGGCAAACGATACCGCGAATACGGTGGAGTGCCCAGCATACGATAAAAACGCGTCGGCAAATGAAATGCTGAATTGCGTAACTTTTCATGTCTTTTCTCTGCACGGTTAGGCGACTCTGCGTCCCACAAATTTGAGACTCGTATACCGCCTGCGGGATCGAATTCCGACGCTTAGAAAGCGGGTCCTTTTTATCCATTCGGGTGGCCGCTCCAGCAAGGCATGCGAGGAAGCAATTTTGGTAACAATGCGGCAGACAACTTCATGGCCATGACATGCAGTCCTTTCCGCTATGATGGAAACCTGCGCTCCGTAAATCCAAACCAAGGAATTACATGTTTTACCGGAAAGCAGTGGAACAATTGCTCGGTACCTATGCACCCGCGACCTTGCTGCTCGTGTTGACGTTCGCGTCGCACGCACAGAATGTTGCCGCACCGGAGACGTTTTCCAGGCACCCGCTGGAGATTCGGGCACTGACGGACCCAAACGGTGTGCGCCAGGAATTGCCGGAGCTTATTAAGCGCGCGACCGGTGCGAACGACTTCCGCGAGGTCGCACTCCTGAGTCTCGCCGAATCCAATGCCTGCCGCGTGGTCGCGGACTGGCCGTGCCAAAGCAGCGCTGCGGCACGTGCGCTCGTGGCAGCGCAAACAGCGAACATCCCCGAGTTACAGGCGCGTGGCCTGATCCTTGAAAGCCGCGGTCGCATGGCGATGCAGGATTTTAGCCGCGCCGCGCAGCTATTGAGCGCTGCCGAGAAAATCCTGGTCAAGCACCCCTTCCCTTATTTGAGCGCCGATGTATATCTGGCCTATTCCTCGCTCAGCTACACGGTGGGCAAACACGCTTTAGCCGCGGAGTATGCCGAGCGGGGCCTCGCGGCTCTCGAAACGCAACCGTCGCTGGTCGTGCGCATCCGTTTGCTCCGCAATCAGGCGCGGGCCATGGCGCAGTTGGGCAAGACTTCCGGTGCGCAGGCAGTGTTGAAGCAAGCGATCAGTCTGGTCGAAACCGTGCAGGATCCTAAGCTGAGCGCGGAGCTGCAACTGGAGAGTGCCCGGGTGGCACGGCTTACCGGCGATATCCCAACACAAATCGCCAGTGGCCGCAGCGTTCTTGAATTGGCTACCCAGCTTCGCAATTCACAGCTTAGCGGGCTGGGGCACGAGGTGCTCGGTCTGGCAGCACTCAATCGTGCGGACAACGCGACAGCCGAGCGCGAGCTGAGGCTCGCATATGCGTCTTTTCAGGCCATGAAACTCGACCGCGACGAGCGACGCGTACTGCGGGCGCTGATCCGCAGCGTGCTCGGACGAGCGCGCCCTGCTGCGGACCTCGAGGCGCTGATCGGGCGCACCGTTGCACTGGAAACTGCCGTTGAAGCAGACGACCGCAACATGGCCGCCGACGATTTTGAGGCGCGCCTCAAGTTCGCGCAGCAGGAACTCGATGTTCAGCGACTGGAAGCCTCTGCCGAGATGACAGCGCAACGCGCGAGCGCATTGGCTGATCAACAGCGACTCACACTGATCGTCGCTATCCTGAGCTTCGGCTTGCTGTTGGTCTTTGGCATCCTCCTGCTTTTGCAGCGCCGATTCAACAAACGGCTGAAACAGGTCGTGGCACAGGTTCAGGAAAGTGAATCCCGCTACCGGATGCTCGCCGAAAATTCGCGCGACATGGTCGTGCGCATGCGGCTTGACGGTCAGAGGCTCTACGTGTCGCCAGCCTCGAAAGATCTGCTCGGCCTGGATCCGGCAGAATTCGCGCAGCCGCGATGGGAGCTGGTGCATCCGGATGACCGCAGCCGGCTCGCAGACGCACTCCGCAATCTTGGCGAAAAAGGCGGTTCAGCCACGATTGCGTATCGTGCCCGGCACACCAACGGCAGCTACGTCTGGATCGAGGCCCTCGCTCGCCTGGTGCCGAGCGAAGGCGGAAAACCTGCCGAAATCGTCTACTCGGGACGCGATATAACGGCTCGTGTACGGGCGGAGGAAGCGTTGTCGCTCAGTGAGCACAGCATGCGCGCAATTACCGACAACATTCCAGCACTGATTGCGCATGTCGACATCGAACAGCGTTACACGTTCGTAAATGCTTTTGTCGGGCGCGTGTTTGGCATCGCGCCGGAAACGATGATCGGGAAAACGATCCGTGAGGCTCGCGGCGAGAAATTGTATGCCGAGCTCGAACCACACATTACCGCTGCGCTGCGCGGCGAAACGGTCGGCTTTGAAGGTATCGGGGAAGTTGCCGGCAGGGTTTATCACTACCAATCCAATTATGTGCCTGACCGGGACGCCGAAGGAAACGTACAGGGATTGTTTGCGCTCACGTTCGATATTACCGAGCTCAAGATCGCCCAGGCCAAGCTTGATCACCTGGCACGCATCGATGGCTTGTCCGGCGTTGCCAATCGCCGCTATTTCGAAGAACACCTCGCAGAGGCACTGGCCCGCAGCCGTCGCCAGGGCACCGCGCTGGCACTTTTGTGCGTCGATATCGACCACTTCAAGTCGATCAACGACAAACACGGTCATCCGGTCGGCGACGCAGTCATTGTTGCCTTCGCGAAAAAACTCGAATCCTGCGTTCGTGAGGATGACCTCGTTGCGCGCCTGGGCGGCGACGAGTTCGTGCTGCTGATAGAAAATCCGGGGCCGGAGTCAGGCAAGAACATCGCTGAGAAACTTCTCAGCGTACTAACGCAACCGCTGCAGGTCGATGGCTCGGCACTTGTCGTGAGCGCGAGTATTGGCGTCGCCTACAGCCCGCACGCGTCGTCGGCCAAGGCGCTGATGGACCTTGCGGATCAGGCGCTGTACGCGGCCAAACGCGCCGGACGCAATACCTATCGGGCGGTGGAAGAATGAGCTCCGCAAGGTAGCTTCCCGGCACATCGTCACGAAGACCGCCATTCGGCGCGCCTTCTGGCTGCAAATCGCCCGCAGAGGCACGCCAGTGCTGAAGCTTGAAGAATTCCGCGTCGGCGGAGGCAGCCTCCACACCGGGGTCAGGTCTAGCTATATAGCATCTTTCATGCTACTCTGTCCCGCATCATGTCCCGTCCTCTCCGCATAGAATTTCCCGATGCCCTATATCACATCACTGCGCGTGGTGATCGGCGTGAGGCGATCTTTGAAG
>JANYHZ010000280.1 GCA_025362135.1 Betaproteobacteria bacterium
GGGCAGCGCAGGCCTACCGTTTCCTGTCCGCCGGTAACGGCTTTTGGAATGCGCGCAGACTTTTTCAAAATCAGCGTGAGCGGCCCCGGCCAGAATGCGTCGGTGAGTTTCTTCGCAATACGAGGAATCTCCACCGCCCACGTTTCAAGCTTCACATTCCTCGGTACATGAACGATCAGGGGATGATTCGCAGGCCGTCCTTTGGCGGCAAAGATTTTCGATACCGCAGTTTCATTGGCTGCATCCGCACCAAGACCGTAAACGGTTTCGGTCGGCAAGGCGACGAGATCGCCGTTGCACAACAATTCAACGGCATGGAGGATCTCAGCGGAGGGAACAGCGCGGGACATCACGCTATTTTGCCCGAAGAGTGGACTGATAAAATGTCAGCATGTTTGAACAGTCCCACAGCCCATACAACCCTTTTCGCATTTCAGTCGCACCAATGATGGACTGGACGGATCGACACTGTCGCACCTTTCATCGTCTGCTGACGAAGCACACGCGGCTTTACACCGAAATGGTGACAACGGGCGCGTTGCTACACGGCAACCAGCCACGTCACCTCGATTTCAATCAGGCCGAACACCCGGTCGCGCTGCAGTTGGGCGGTAGCGAGCCAGGTGACTTGGCCGCCTGCGCGAAGCTCGGGGCGCTGTGGGGCTATGACGAGATCAATCTCAATTGCGGCTGCCCGTCGGAGCGTGTGCAGCGCGGTAGCTTTGGTGCGTGCCTGATGGCCGAGCCAAAGCTCGTTGCGGATTGCGTGAAGGCAATGGTCGAAACGGTGTTGGTTCCTGTAACAGTCAAGCATCGCATCGGTATCGATAAATCGGAGAGCTACGATTTTGTCCGCGATTTTGTCGGCACCGTCGCCGACGCAGGCTGCACCGTGTTTATCGCCCATGCACGTAACGCAATTCTCAAGGGCTTGAGTCCCAAGCAGAACCGCGAAGTGCCGCCGCTAAAATATGCATATGTGTATCAGTTGAAGCGGGATTTCCCCGCACTCACCATTGTGCTCAATGGCGGCGTACACACCACCGTCGAAATCCAGCAGCACCTCGCCCATGTGGACGGAGTGATGATCGGGCGCGAGGCTTACCAAAACCCGTATTGGCTGGCGACGCTCGACCGCGATTTTTTTGGCGGGGACGGGGACATCATCTCGCGCGATTCAGTCGAAGCGAAACTGGCGATCTACGCGCTGGAGCAGTCCGCGCACGGTGTGCCGCGCCACAGCATCATGCGTCATACGTTGGGTCTGTATCGTGGCTTGTCGGGTGCACGTGCCTGGCGACGTTCGATGTCGCAACAACCGGCTTGGGCCGCCTAGTCAGGCCGGGAGATGGCCCAGAGGACGCCTGCACTCCGCAGCAAAGGGGTGAGCAATGAGCGCAGGCGTCCGGCTCCGAGGTTCTTTGCAGACTACATCGACCACGCTAATTGAAAGCGGGTATCTGCATCAAGCTGGTCAGTTCTCCACGAGAGACTGGTGATTTTCGCGCCCGCTGTTTCCAGAAATGCGCCACTCGGTACACGGATAAGCCGACGGGGATTCTTTTTCCACCCATTCCACCCATACGTCACCGCTCGTGATGAGACTTCGCCCCGCTTGGCCGGACAGGCTATTGTCGTTGACGAGCGTAAGGAAGAGGCTTTCCCACGCCTGGGCATTTTCCGTCGTTAGCCGATAGGTGTACTCGACTGTCACTGCTTCGGCTGCGGCAATATTGACAATGGCATCCGTTAAGACGGCACCATGGTCGTTTTGTACGATTAACATCCCGCCGCGCGTTATATTGCGAAAATCGACGGCCGTGAGTTGATCATAGGATTTCGCATCGAAAACTTTGCCGAGCCAAAGATGACCAATGGTGTACACATTCAAGCGCAACAAACGTGCGCCAGCAGGCAACAATGCACTAAACGTCGCCGCTGACGCATCTCCTTCCGGAACAATGAAGGTCTGCATGACGCGGACATCGATATAGTTACCATTGACGGTCACCTTCCAGTCGCGGTCGCTCGCTTCTATCTTATCGGCGTCGCAACCGCTAGTGAGCATTAACACACCTGGATAAGAGTGGGGTTCGGCTTCCTCGTCGGCTGCGAAACCACTGGCACGTAAATTCGCCGTTTTGGATTTGTTCGACAATGCAGCGGCATAAGCGTCGTTTGCCAGCAACAGCGCGATACCCGCGGCGGCAAGGCTCACCGCAACGCCACACATGACTGTCGCAAGAAACATCTTGAGAAAATCCCACATGACGAAATGCATGCGGTCTACGCCCGGCGATGGCGACGATTTTCTTCTTGCCCATGTCATCCGCATTTTTTGCTCCTCAGTGTTGGTGATCGACCATTTCATTTGACGCTCCGATCCGGGCAACTTTGGTGGTCTGAAAGTGACGTACTCGCGATTGAATGTGGCGGGAAAGTGGCACGCCGCTCCTGCGTTACGCCATCGGCAGAGCGTTACGGTATATTCGACGCAGGTAAACCAGACCGGAAGCATGCACATGGCAAAGCGCATCGCGATTGTTGAAGACGACGAGGCCATTCGCCAGAATTACGGCGATGCGCTGCGTCGGAGCGGGTACGAAATAGAGACGTTCGCGGGTCGTGCGGAAGCACACGGTGCGTTCAAAAACAGACTGCCGGACCTTGCAATTCTGGATATTGGCCTGGGAGATGAAATCGACGGCGGATTTTCCTTGTGCCGCGACCTGCGTGCGCTGTCTTCGTCTCTGCCGATTATTTTTCTATCCGCGCGCGACAGTGATTTCGATGTTGTGGCGGGTCTTCGTCTCGGCGCGGATGACTATGTGACCAAAGAAGTCAGCATGCCACATTTGCTTGCGCGCATCGCTGCACTGTTTCGTCGAATGGAGGCGATGAAGCTTCCCAGTCGCGCCGAAGACATCCTACATCGGGGTGAAATCATCCTGGATATAAATCGGCTTTCTGTCGCCTGGAAAAATAATGTCGTGGCGTTGACTGTTACCGAGTTCTGGATGGTGCATGCCTTGGTCAAATTTCCAGGGCACGTCAAGAATCGCGATCAACTGATGCGCGAAGCAGAACTCACGGTGGATGACAACACCATTACGTCGCACGTGAAACGCATTCGAAAGAAATTCATTGTAGTTGATCCCGAATTCGATTCCATCGAGACTGTTTATGGCATGGGTTATCGCTGGCAGGTCACGTAGCCCAGATGCGGTCCCCTGCATTTTTCAGCAGTATTCGCGCTAGACTTTTGTTGATCGCGATATTGCTGTTGCTGATCCCGGTCATCGGGTTTCGCTTCGTGCAGCAGATGGAGCAGCTATTGCGCGAGGGTCAGAGGCAGGTACTGGTGAGCGCGGCCAAGCTACTTTCGGTGACGTTGTCTGACCGTCCACCGCTGTTTTTGGTGCCGGCATCGGAGAACGAAGCGGAGGAAGTTGAACGACGCAAGCTTTTGGCTCTTTTTGGGAGCGCCGATCCCGAAACTGCCGCGCAACTGGGTACCATTTATCTGCCCTCCGAAGAGATTGAGAAAATTCTTGGCGTCGTGGCAAAAACAGCGACGCGAATCTGGGTGGTTGACGCGCGCTCGCGCGTGCGGGGACTTGCGGGAAACTTGAACAGTAGTGACGCAAAGAAAATCACGCCTGGCGTTTTTCAACAACTCTATACGACGGCAATCCGTCCTTTTATCCGACTGTTTGCGCACGACCCGGGCTGGGCAATTTCGGAAGATCCCGCTCTGGTGACGCGCGCAGTCATGACGCAGGTTGATCGCGCATTGTCCGGCCAGCCAACTGCCTATCCACGTTATGCGGTCGATGGTCGTGCGACAGTGATGTCAGCAGCGGAGCCAGTCTGGCAAGGGGATAACATCGTCGGTGCCGTCGTGGTCGAGGAAACAACCAATGGCTCACAGTCGATTACCTTTGCCGCGTTGGAATCGTTGCTGGCAATGACGCTTGTAGTGTTACTTGTTGGTTTCGGCGCGTTACTGATGTTTGCGTGGCGACTTGCTCATCGCGTGCGTTTACTTCAGCGTGAAGCGGAAACGGCGATTGATTCGCAAGGCAGGATTCGTGGCACGATTTCCGGTTCGGGTTCCAAAGATGAAATCGGGGCGCTATCGCTGTCGCTGGAGGCCATTCTATTGAGGTTATCGAACTACAATCATTACCTCGAACAGATGGCTGCGCGGCTTTCACATGAGTTGCGCACACCGCTTGCAGTTGTGCGATCTTCGTTGGACAACCTGCGCGCAACAGAGAATTCGGCGCAAGGGAACGTTTACATTGCACGAGCCGATGAAGGCGTGCGGCGACTTTCGTCACTCATTTCGCGTATGGCCGAGGCCACACGCCTGGAAAGTATGCTCGTCGGCGCAGAAAAGGAAAGCTGCGA
>JANYHZ010000291.1 GCA_025362135.1 Betaproteobacteria bacterium
GGAATTGACGCAAGGTTATGAGAAACGGGGCTCGACCGGTCCGATACATTCCAGACGTCGATTTCACGCGGGAATCGATCGTAAGTCACCACATAAGAATACGGCTTGTGAATTGCAGTGACGAGTATGTGGCGCCCATCCGGTGCCGGATCCAGCGACTCGTAATTGCCCGGCTTACCCACAGGCTTGATCGCCGCGGTGGCCGCATCGACAAATGCGAGTTGCGAGACGGCGTAATAATCAAAGAGTGCCTCGTCGTGCTTGTTTCCCAATGTATCGCGGGTCTCGTAGGTGCTGCTCTGGCCTTTTTCACCGCCGGTCTCCTGGATGCTGGGTCCATTAGGCACCAAGGGCTTGGGCGGCGGCGGGCCCATCACTTTGGGAACCAGCTTAACCAACAGAGTTGCCTGATCGGGCATCCACTTTAGTTCCTCGCCGAGCATCGGATTCAAAGCGGCACCCGGTACTTTTCGCACCTTGCCTGTTTTGGCATCGCCGATCCAGAGTTCCACGGAAGCGGACGCGACATTCGCGAATGCAAACCGTTTTCCATCGGCAGCCCATATGGGCCGGTCCGGGCACGCGCCCTCGGGAAGCGTGACGGGAATTCGTGCGCCGTCGGCGATGCGCACCAATTCAATTCCTTGCACGCAGGGGGTGATTCCGTAACCCCCAGGTGTATCGTGCTTGCTATGATTTTTCGGCTCAATGCGCGCACCCGCCAGACGCAGGAAAGGTGTCGCCACACGCGACATTGGCGGATAGTCCTGCAACCCCACCAGCAGAATGGTGTCTTTTGTCGGATTGACGCTCGCCGTCGGTGGTGAGGGTGCGCGCATCACATCGAGGATGTATTTCGGCGGCTGGTTGTAGCCGGATGCCGCCAGCAATGGCGTGGCTGACGCGGTGGTTAATGATGAATTTGAGGGCACTGGTGCCGCGTTGGCGCCGAGCGCAGCAAACATAAAAAAGGAAAATACGGTCTTGACTGGCATAGGTTCTCTCGGCTTCGATTTATTCGCAAAGAAACGGTACCACTTGGCGTTGCGCAACGAATCAGGCAATCGCGGCGGGCAGCTTCAGGGGTAGCAATTCATCGTGCCGATTATAGGGCAGCATCCACAGGTTTTCACCAAGAACTGCGTACGTGAACTCTGAGTGGGTAATTGGTGTGGCGCAGCAACACGTAGGTTCAAATCGTATTAATTTCGTATAAAAAGTGGCAACCCGAGATTTCCATTCTTACGACGGATTTTCGTTGCATGGTTTCAGGCGAGGGAATGGCTCGTTGAGCATCCGCTATGCGGAAAATTGGAGCACGCCGATGACTGACCGGTCATGGGCGCTAATGATCCTATTTCAATGAGACGCCCCTACATCAAGGCAAACATCGCCACTACCGCGACAGCCATCACCAGCGTCGCCAGCCACCCCAGCAGCCGCAGTTTGCGCCCCACCACAAACTTGCCCATCACAGCAGGCTTCACGGCGAGCAACATCATCACGGCCATGATCGGCACCGAGATCACGCCGTTCACAATGGCAGCCCACAACAGCGTCTTGATGGGGTCTACCCCCGAAAATACGATGCCTACACCGAGCAGTGTCGCGATGCTCAGAATGCCGTAAAAACCGCGCGCCTCGGCCAGCGGCAGACCCAAACCAATCGGCCAACGAAAACTTTCGGCGACTGCATAAGCTGCGGAACCGGCCAGTATCGGAATCGCCAGCATCCCGGTGCCGATGATGCCCATGGCAAACAGCAAAAACGCGAAATCGCCAGCAAGCGGCCTGAGCGCTTCGGCCGCCTGCGACGACGATTGAATATCGGTGATGCCAGCTGCATGCAAAGTGACAGCGGTGGTGAGCATGATGCAGAACGCGATAAGGTTCGAAAATGTCATGCCGATGTACGTATCTAGCTTGATGCGCTTGAAATTGGCGGCAGCCTGTTGCGGTGCTGTGATCAAAGGTTCATCGCCGGGTGTGGCGCGCTGCTCTTCAACTTCCTGCGAAGCCTGCCAAAAAAACAGATAGGGGCTGATGGTGGTCCCAAGCACCGCGACCAGCAGGGCCGCGTACTCACGGTTGAACGATAAATGTGGCAACAACGCGCCGCGCACCGCTTCTTCCAATGGCACATGCACTACCAGCACCACGCCCACATACGCAAACAAGGCCAGCGTGAACCACTTCAATATTGGCGAATAGCGAGGGAACGGAATGAAAATTTGCAGCACCAGCGAGACCAGCGCGAAGAGGACCACGTAAATGGCGCTCTTGCCGCCGATCAGCAGTTGCAGCGCGCTGCCCATGGCACCCAGATCGGCCGCGATATTGATGGTGTTGGCGACGAGTAGCAGCGAAACTATGAAGTAGAGCAGCCATCTGGGGTAGTGCTCGCGGATGTTGGCCGCCAGACCGTGACCGGTAACGCGACCGATGCGTGCGCTTACAATCTGGATGCCGATCATCAGTGGCGTCGTGAACAGCACACTCCAAAGCAAGCCGTAGCCGTATTGCGCGCCAGCCTGCGAATACGTGGCGATGCCCGACGGGTCGTCATCGGCTGCACCCGTGATCAAACCCGGTCCCAGCTTTTTCAGGAGCGGGACAGACTGCTGTTTTTCTTCTGGGGTCGGCCGTTCGGTGCTCATGCGGGGGTCCACTTTGTCGAGAGGGCAGTATAGTCTGCCCGGTGCAGCCCGCGACTTCCCTTTGATCAATCTACGATGCGAGGTCCTCAAGGATCGGGCAATCAGGACGCTGATCGCCGCGACAACAGCTGGCCAGCGTTTGAAGTGTGGTCCGCATTGCCTGCATTTCTGCAATGCGCTTGTCGAGATCGGCGATGTGCCTGAGCGCCAGCCTCTTCACATCAGCGCTGGCGCGGCGGCGGTTTTGCCACAAGCCCAGCAGGTTCCCGATCTCGTTCGTCGAGAAGCCCAGATCGCGAGAGCGGCGGATAAAACGCAGGATATGAATATCGGCTTCGCGGTAAATACGGTAGCCCGCCATGGTTCGGTCGACCTTCGCCATCAAGCCAATATCCTCGTAGTGGCGGATCATTTTCGCCGAGACGCCGGAACGTTCGGACGCGACGCTGATATTGGCAAAGCCTTCGCTTTTGGCGGTACTGAGCGCAGGATTTTTCCCTTTATTGTTCATGGCCGCTCCGTTGAAGGTCGTGCAGAATTCATTTTCGCGGCTTCCACCGCTTGAGCAGCAACGCGTTCGCGACCACGCTCACGCTGGAGAACGCCATTGCCGCACCGGCGATCATCGGATTGAGCAAGCCCAGCGCTGCTGCCGGAATGCCCACCACGTTGTAAAAAAATGCCCAGAACAGATTCTGTCGAATCTTGCCGTACGTGCGCCGCGAAATATCGAGCGCGTCAGCCACCAATGCCGGATCACCGCGCATCAGTGTGATGCCTGCTGCGTGCATCGCGACATCGGTGCCAGTGGACATGGCGATGCCAATATCGGCAGCGGCAAGCGCAGGTGCATCGTTGATGCCGTCACCGACCATTGCGACCAGGCGTCCGCCGAGCTTTAACTCAGCAATGATTTTGGCCTTATCGGCCGGCAAGACCTCCGCATGTACTTCGTCGATACCGAGCGCGCTTGCCACCGCCCGCGCACTGCCGTGATTATCGCCACTGATCAGTGCAGTTTTGACGCCCATGCGATGCAGCCGTTCAATGGCTGTTTTGGCCGAAGGTTTGAGCGTGTCACCGAATGCGAGCAGTCCTACCATCGACGTGGCACCGACATCGATCAGCCATGATACCGTGCGTCCTTCTAGCTGGAGCGCTTCGGATTGCGCGGTCAGCGTTGTCGCGATGGGAATTTTGAGATCGGCCACATGCCGTGTGCTGACGATGGCAAGCGTCCGCCCCGAGACTGTCGCCTGTACGCCGCGACCGGGCAGCGCTTTGGCATCCTGCACATTGACAACGTCGATGCCCTCTTTCTTTGCCGAGTCCGTTACTGCGCGCGCCAGCGGATGTTCACTGTTGCGCTGGATCGCGCCCGCAAGCGCCAACAGTTCGCGATGGTCGCCGTTGGTGGCAAGGCAGGCGACGAGGGTCGGTTTACCCTCTGTGAGCGTACCGGTTTTGTCGAACGCCACGATACCGACTTGATGCGCGGTTTCCAGTGCCAGTGCGTCCTTGATGAGAATACCGTACCGCGCGGCGACGCCGGTGCCAGCCATGATTGCGGTGGGTGTTGCGAGTCCCAGCGCGCATGGGCAGGCGATCACCAGTACCGCCACCGCGTTGAGCAATCCTTGTTGCCAGTCGCCGTTCACGGACCACCAGCCCACAAAAGTCAGCGCCGCCGCGACGAGCACGACCGGCACGAATGCGGCACTGACGCGATCCACCAGCCGCTGAATCGGTGCCTTTTCCGCCTGCGCCGATTCAACCATGCGAATGATGCGGGAAAGCGTGCTTTCAGCACCGATAGCCAGCGTTTTCACCACCAGTAGACCTTCCCCATTGACGGCACCACCCATGACATGGTCTCCGGCCTGCTTTGCAATCGGCAGACTTTCCCCCGTAATAAGCGATTCATCGACGTGACTCGCCCCCTCCGCAACTTCACCGTCGACCGCAACGCGCTCGCCAGGCCGCACCACCACCAGATCACCTACGTGAACTGATGCCATCGGCAAATCTTCGTCCCGGCCCTCGCGGCGCACGCGCGCCTGCTCGGGGCGCAACGACTGTAGCGCACGGATCGCCTCGGTGGTCTGGCGCTTGGCGCGCGCCTCGAGCCACTTGCCCAATAGCACCAGGGTAATGACCACGGCGGAAGCTTCAAAATACAGGTGCGTCATTGCGCCCGATGTAGCGCTTGCCCATTGATAGAGGCTCAAGCCGTACGCCGCACTGGTACCGAGCGCCACCAGCAAATCCATATTGCCGGTGCGGGCCATCAGTGCATTCCAGCCAGCGCGATAGAAGCGTGCGCCGAGGTAAAACTGCACCGGGGTGGCCAGCAGAAACTGCACCCACGCCGTCAACATGAAATGGCCGCCGGTGACCTCGAACATCATTGGCACCACCAATGGAAGAGTCAGGAACGCGGCGGCGATGACGTGAATGGCGTCCCGACGGGAGGCTGACATTCTTGCCCCTTGCGTTACAACCGATTGTTCAGGGCCGACCTTGAGGGACGCCTCGTAACCGGCCTTGTGTACCGCCTCGATAATTTGACCCGTCGTCACCGTGCCGGAAACCAGCTCGACCGTTGCTTCCTCGGTGGCGAGATTCACGGTGACCTTCACCACGCCAGGCAATTTGCCAATCGCCTGCTCGACGCGCCCGACACAAGATGCGCAGGTCATGCCCGTAATTGGCAGATCCACTGACGACATCGCCAATGCACTCGATGACATATCCACGTTCTCTTTGCGTGCCGTGTTTACGCGACGGCTTCGGGATGGTAGCCAGCACCGGCAATGGCGGCAATCACCGCATCATTACTGGCCGAGCTGTCGATTCGCACGTGTTTCGTCCCGACACTGGCTTCAACCGTGGCACCCGCGTCCAGCCCTTTCACCACTCTGGTAATACTGGCGACACAGCCGCCACACGTCATATCTTTAATCGAAAGTTCGATCATGGTTTTCTCCTGATGCGTTAAACAGCGAAGTGTCTACGTTAAACCTTACCATCATGGGAAGGTCAAGCGATTTTTACATTTGAGTGGAGACCGCGTTTTCGCGGAAGCTCAGGATGGACGAAGGTCAGCCCACGGCGCACATTTTTGTGTAGACCCAATACTGGCGGGCCTTGCGGGCGGAAAGTAGCTGGAAACGCCCCTCCCTAATCGTTCTTTGTCATTGGTGGAGCCATGGGATCGCCGCTCACCATTCAAATTTTCCGTTGAGCGCCAACAACGCCACATTGAGTAATGTAGCGAACGACACCCACGCCAGATACGGCGCAAGCAGCCACGCCGCTGGCTTGTCCAGCGGATGAAAGCGCTGAATGGTTGCCGCAATGGCCAGAATCAACAGCACAATCACGGCGAGCCCTCCGCCAAGAGAATGCGCGCCAAAAAATACCGGAGGCCAGGCTGCATTCAATGCGAGTTGCACGATGAACTGTCGCAACGCCTGCTTTCGCTCAACCGAGAACGGCAGGCACCAGATACGCCAGGAAGCCACGCCCATCGCGATATATAGCGCCGCCCATACCGGGGCGAACAGCCACGGGGGCGGGTTGAAGGAGGGCTTTTCCAGTGCCGCGTACCAGACGCCTGGCTTGAAGAACAGTCCGATCACGACGCCGACCGCCACGCACAGCCCCACCCATCCGGCCAAAGCAAGCCACCGAATCGTGGCGGTGGGTACGCGTGTGACGCTGTGGGCTGGAGAATTCATGCGCTTTCCTGTCTTCCGCTAAACACGCGTTTTTTGCAACCACCATTTTAGTGAAGTTTGCCGCGGTACAGACTTGTTAGCGGGCAAGAAACTCCGCAACTGCTTCCCAACCGGGCGTCTGGTCGGCAAATTTCTTCATGATGATCAGCAATGGCACCGCCAGCAGCATTCCGCCTACACCCCACAACCAACCCCAGAAGAGCAGTGCCACAAAGACAACGGTGTGATTGAGTGCCAGGCGCTTACCGACCAGCATGGGATTGATCAATTGGCCCTCGACAAACGTGATGCCCACAAAACAGGTCACCAGCAGCAGCGCCTGGCTGGTGGAATCCGTAAATGCCATTCCCGCCAGTAACAACAGTAGTGCGCTGGTACCGGCACCGATATACGGAACGAAGTTAAGCAAGGCCACCAACGCACCCCAGAACCACGGCATCGGCAAGCCAAAGCCCCACGTCAGCAGCGTGACGCCAATACCCAGTCCGGTGTTGATCATGGCGACACTGGCAAAGTAGGTCGCTACGTCGCGTTGCACAGTTCGCACGACCGTTACGGCGCGCACCTTGTCACGAAAAATGGGCAACACACGCACCAGCTTGGTCAGAAACATATCCCCCGAGGACAGCAGAAAATAGGCAAGCACCATTGCGCTGACCACCGAAACAACGAGGCCTTGCGCGATCTGCAAAAGCGCACCCGTAATATTGAGACCTTGTGCAGCGGCTTGTTTGGTCAGATCAGTGGTGTCGTGTGGCGCGATCAAGCTGCCAAAGCGAAAGCTGCGCACCCATCTGAGCAGCTCTGCCAGCAGATTTTGCACTTGTACCGGCAGTTCAGCCAATACGTCCCAGGCCGGAATCACCAGCACTTCGATCACCAGCACCAATGAGCCGACCATGGTGAGCATCACAAGGGCCGCGGCGACCGGCTCGGGAATACCAAATCGTGAGAGCTTGTCGACGATAGGCGTGAGCACCACCGCCATGACAATGCCAAAGAGAACCGGCATCAGGACCGCGCGACCAAAATAGAGCCCCGCAATCAACATCAGCACAAACATGCCGACCATCGGCAATGTGCCGCGTGAGCGTGGCCGCGCCGCTGCTACTGCTACTGGCGGCGTCTCCGCTGTGGCGAGCACGAATTCCACGGGCGCTGCAGCGACTCCAACGCCAGCTACTGCGACGCCGCCATCGCTGCCGGTTTCATCGACGGTTAGTCGCGGAATTGCAGCCGTGTTTTCCAGTTCAGCGCCCGGCATCAAGCAGGCCCGCCAGATCGTCGGCGTGCTCTTCCTCGACGGACAAAATCCATTCGAGCATTCTGCGCGTGGTGGTGTCGTCGTCGCCGATTACTTCAATCATTTCCTTGTAGCTATCGATGGCGATGCGCTCGGCAATCAAATCTTCCTTCACCATATCGACCAGATTCTTACCGGGTACGTATTCGGCGTGGCTGCGCGTGGTCAGGGTGTCGGGGGAAAAATCGGGTTCGCCGCCCAACTGAACGATGCGCTTGGCAATTTGATCGGCATGCTCTTGTTCCTGCGTGGCGTGCTCCAGAAATTCGGCGGCGACGCCTTCGGCGTGCACGCCGGTCGCCATGAAATAGTGCCGCTTGTAGCGCAGCATGCAGACGATTTCCGTCGCCAGCGCTTCATTCAACATCTTCACAACCTGGTCACGGTTAGCCGCATAGCCGGCCGTCATTGCGCCCTCTTCGATTTTCCGCCTTGCATTGGCGCGAAGGGTTTCAGTGCTGCTCATGGCGAAACTTTTTTTCGATACGTTTGCATCTTTGGCTACGGCATTCATGGCGTTTATCCCTGTTTTTGGAGTGACTGTGTAAGTGGCAATACGAATGCGCTGACTTTCCGCATGGCCCGCATCGTCGAGAGCAAGCTGACAGCGAGCGTGAAAAAACGGCGACCGCGACCGATGCGGGATGTGGCACTGAAACTCCATATCACACCAGCGGCAACCACGGACGCTTTCAATACCTTCCATCCGGTATGGATTGAATGTCGCGTGCGCTCAGTCGCCCGCACGTCTGCGGCGATCATTCGAACCACATCTGAAGTTTCTTCGCGTGCAGCATGAATGCGCACGATCAGCGCCGCGCGGCGCACTGCCAGCGGCAGCGGTGGCGCGCGATGCATGGCTGGCGCAATCATAAGTTTATGACGCGCGGTGCAAGTGCATCGGCATCGCGCCGGAGCTCGCCCGCACTGGTGGCAAAAAGTGTTGAGGAGAGTCGTAACTGTGCGGACAGATAAAAGCCGCCCCCGACCGTACCCAGGCCAAAGATGCCGACCAGCCACGACGCGGCAGACACGCGATACGGGGTATCCCAATAAATTGCCAATACCAATATGGCCACCAGGACGACGCTGACAATGAACAAAGCACTAACAAGTGCGGCGCTCATGGCCAACCGTGCAAGGCGGGCTTTTTCTTCCTGTACCTCTATCGACAACAACTCGACACGCATCGCGGCGTGCCCGAGCAGGGATGCGCCGAGCTGACGTATGTGCGCCAGGAACCCTTCGGTTCCTGGCGCAGGTACGGCCCCGGACATGTCCGGCTGCATTTTCAGCTTTCGCGACGCGACATAACCAGCAGGCCGACCAGCAGGCCCATGCTGCCAGCGATGGCGATGGAGGTCCAAGGGTTGCCATGCACATATTCGTCGGTCGCCGTTGCGGCCTGTTTGGCTTGCTTGACGGTCGCGTCCTGAAGCTCGCAATAACGGGCCTTGGCGACTTCGAGCTGCTGCTTGAATTTGTCGCGGGCTGCGATGAGCGCTTGATCACCGCCGGCCGCTGCGCTCTTGAACAGGGATTCGCCCTCCGACAACATTGCCTTGAAGTCACTCACGACCTGATCCTTCGATTCCACCAGGCTCTGTGCTTTTTCGGCAACGCGATCCAGTGCGTCAGCACCGTTGGATGATACTTTCATTTGATTGGTTTGCATGTAAAGCTCCTTTTAGGGTGGTTGGACAAACTAGTTTTTGCGCCTGACGAGGCCTGCGATCAGACTTATCAGAAACAGAACAACGAAGATGAAAAAAAGCACCTGGGCAATACTGGACGCACCGGCAGCGATGCCGCCAAATCCGAGCAGACCGGCCACGATGGCAATAATGAAAAATACAGCGGCGTAGTAGAGCATGGCAAATCTCCTTGCATTGAATGGGGGTCGGCAACGCAACGTCTGAACCGCTCCATTCACATTGCCTTGCACCATTTTCAGATTACCCAAGCCACGAACAGAATCGCATCGGACGGTGTGCCTACGACACGTAGGACATACGCCGATTTCGGAGGACAAAAAGCCGGCTGGGTGGTGACAGTCGAAGCAAAGCGGGTTTTCGTGCGCCGCGCAATGTTGCCGTCGCGAAAAAGCGCGACGCCAGGCGAAATGCCGCCCGCCAAAAAAAATCCCGCCGATGCGGGATCTCCACACGAGCGATAACGCCAGTGTTCTAATGCGCGCGCAACGTCTGCAAGGTGCTTCGAATGCTGTCGTAGTCGGCGGACTTATCGAAGAAGTAATCGGCACCCAATTGCATGGCACGCGCTCGGATTTCCGGAAAGGGATGGTTGGTAAACACGATGATCTTGGGCTCAGGGTTCAACTTCGCGGCGCGCAATTTTTCAATCACGGCCATCCCGCTGCCTTCGCGCAGCTTAAGGTCAACGATAACGGCGTCGACCGGATCGGCGAGCATGGCTGCGACCGACTCGATCTCGTTGTCGGCGTTTCCGACAATCTCGATCTCGCCCGGCACATTCAGGAAATCAAGCAGCAAATCCCGCACATGCGGGGAATCCTCTACCAGGTAAACCCGTAACGCTGTAGTGGTGGATGCCTCTCCCATAAGTTGAGTGACTGGCGAACTATTTTGCGGCGGCGGTTTGTTGTCTGGTGTTTTCGTGTTCAATTGATGCGTATTCATTTATTGCCTATTGGATGATGCCATTCTTGATCGCGTAGTACGTTAAATCGGCATTACTGTGCATGCCCATCTTCTCCAGCACACGCGTTCGGTAGGTACTGATCGTTTTCACGCTAAGGAATAGCTCTGCGGCAACTTCGGAGACACTTTGTCCCGAGGAGAGTTTGCAAAAAATCTGGAATTCGCGCTGCGACAGCGCGCTGTGCAGTGGTGCGGTTGTGGCATCCGGCGTTTCCGCGAGCAGCTCAGCGACTTCGCTGCTGATATATTTTCGGCCCTTGCGCACCGTACGCAGCGCGGTGACCACTTTCTCCGGCGCTGACTCCTTGGTCAGGTAACCCGAAGCCCCGGCACGCAACATGTTCACCGCGTATTGTTCCTCCGGAAACATCGAGAGAATCAACACGGCCATCTCGGGCTTCAACGATTTCATGCGTTTTAAAACGTCAATGCCGCTTTGTTTTGGCATCGAAAGATCGAGCAGCGTCACGTCGATTACCTGCTCGCGAACAGCCTTCAGTGCGTCTTCGCCATTGCAGGCTTCAGCCACCACTTCAAACTCTCCCGTCTCTTCAAGCAAGCTTCGCAGACCGGCGCGAAACAACGCGTGGTCATCGGCGATCATCACTTTGGTTTTGTCGAGCATGAGGTGCGAACTCCGGGTTGGAATCGGTTGCGATAGGTGTTGCAGAGGGATATTACGCAATTCCACAGGGCCAGTGTGTCCGACTA
>JANYHZ010000017.1 GCA_025362135.1 Betaproteobacteria bacterium
CGAATTCGTTACCGACGCAGGCACCCTTTCCAGGACTGATTGGGTCGTCACGATGCCAACCAAACGCGACTTTGTTGGAGTTGGTTTCAATACAATCAATTTTCCTTTCCGACCATTTTTCAATAACTTTGCTGATACAACTGCCGCTGGCGCATGTGATGCCTACACGATTGATCTATTCAATCGAGAGGCTGGCGTGCCCCTTGATCCATTTGGTGCGGTGATATCCCGTGCGTCCATCTCAGGAAATCTTTGCTGGACAGCAAATATCGTCGAGTTTGGAACGAGTGGCTTGTTACGTTCGATTAATAATTTTCGCCTGCTTCGAGGTGCCGATCCGTTTGTGACGACGCAGGCAACCACCACGGGTGCAGCGCCAGTCACGTTTAGCCGACGTGGGCTGCAAGGGCCGAATGGCTGGGCCAGCATCGGCTTCGGTAGTGCAACCGAACTGGGTCAGGGAGTGCAGGCGATGACACCCATCAGCGCGACGTTGAATGGGGTTGCAATTACCGGTACACATTTCGGGCTGCCGGTGATCGCCGTCATGTTCCATAACTACACCAATACCGGCGTGGCATCTTCGTACGGAGGTGTCATTCCGCATAAGTTCACGCGCAATATTGAGGTCCTGAATCGTGGTACGCCATAACTTGCCTATGCCAGCACCGAGTGCTAATCGCGGCCGCCTGAGGGGTAACCAGTAACACCTGCCGCGAATCTTCGCAGCCGCATGGCCACATATTAATGAAACTCGTTTATTGGCGGGCGTTTCCGGACAAAAATGTGCTAAAAGCCGCACCAATAGGCGATCTACGGGACTCAAAGGGTAGAGTAGAAAGCAGGTTGTCACCTGCCCTCCCTCATCAAACCGTGCATGCGGTTTTCCCGCACACGGCTTTCCGATGTTCTTGACTCAAAGGGGCCAGGGTCGCTTTTCAGCGCGGCGCAAGAAATGCGAGCCTGGCCCCTTTGATCATTCTTCAGGCTCATACCACGTTGGAAAAGGCTCAGTATTGCCATCCGCCAAAATGGGGACTACTATGCAGTGGGGTTCGTTCGATGCACCCGTCGATTTTCCGATATCGTTTGTCACGGCTTTGCCAGCCGCCTCACCCAACAGGAGATCAGGTCATGATTGCGCTCAACACCGGATTCAAACTTACGCTCGTCTCTGCAATGTCGTTGCTCGCGGCCACAGCTGCAGCGGGCGCTGCGCCCGAACCGTGCCAGGTGTTGCCCGCCGACGTTTGGGGCGGCATCATGGGATACCCGGTAACCGCGACCCCCGGCGAAATGTACTGCACGTACGAGGGCAAAAGCGGCGGTGGCCAGTTCCGGATCATGGCCATTGCTGCATCGAGTGCAGCGGCTGAGGTCGGTGCCAAGCGCCTGCGCGATATGCAGCCTAAGGACGACCCGATGGCGTCGCTGGGCGGTTTCTATTCTCAAGGGTCTGTGGTCTTTACCATTGCATTGTTCCAAGACTCCGCAACCGCTAGCACCGCCACACAATTGCAGAAGCTTGTGGCCACAGCAAAGCAGCGTCTTCCGAAGTAGGCGATCCGTCGCCCTGCAGCTTAAGGACTCAAAGGGGCCAGGGACTCAAAGGGGCCAAGGTCGCTTTTCAGCGCGGCGCAAGAAATGCGAGCCTGGCCCCTTTGATCATTGACGCGATGGAACGGGTCAACGCAGCAATGCGAGCCGCCGCAGATTCTAAGGTTTTAGGTAGAGAAGCAATTCCAACGGAAACGGAAATAAGACGGCAAGTATTTCAGCGGCGATGGGTGGAGAAGTGTCCTCGATAGGAATAACCGGGGACAGACAATGGTTTTCACAGCAATTCCTTTAGCGAGGCGAAAGGGCCGCGCTCGATTTTTCAGTGATCTTCCAGCACAGCAAATCACCGATTGCCATTTGGCGGGCTTCTCCAAGCAAAAATGGCCTTAACACCGCGCCAAAGCTAGAGTTTGCGCATCGCCCCGCAAATTGGAAACTCCTTTCTCCACGCTCTTTTTCAGACATTTCTGCCCCAGACGCCGCGCCGATGCTGGTGTTTTTCCATTTTTAACGTTGCGCTGAAATGCGTGCGATAGTCTTCGCACAAGCCAGTCGCAAGACGC
>JANYHZ010000050.1 GCA_025362135.1 Betaproteobacteria bacterium
GCGTGCCTGTTGCGCAAACGCAACAGGCTGCCTTTGCTGTGGCTAATTTCACAGTGTTCACTTGAGCAAGTGCGCTAAATTTGGCAATATGACGGCGGCTTCTCAAAAGATTTTGGCATTACGATGGTGGGAGAAGTTGCTACGTGGGTGTTAGCCGGTTTGGCGCAACGTACAGGTGGCATGCTCTACCCCAAGAGGTTTTTGTGTTGTGAAGAATTAAAAAGCCTCAACTTAACCCTAAGGAGATTTTTGATGAACAAAAAATTGATCGCACTCGCTGTCGCTGGCGCAACATTCGCCCCGGCCGTCATGGCGCAATCGGCTAACCCCGTGACCCTCTATGGTCGCGCCTGGGAAATGGTCAACAGCGTGAAAGCCGAAGGTGGTGCGACATCGGTGTCAAGAAGGACAACGGTGGTAAACGAGTCATCCTTGATCGGTATTCGCGGTACTGAAGATGTCGGCGGTGGACTGAAAGCGTTCTTCCAACTGGAAATGGGTTTCACTCCGGAAGAAAACGTCACGTCTGTGAGCGCATTGAACCCCGTTCCAGCCGCGACCCCTCTCAGTATCAACAACAGCCCTGTTTCCGGACGTAATAGCGGTGTTGGTCTGCAAGGTGGCTTCGGTAGCGTCATCATCGGACGTTGGGACAGCCCGTTCAAACTCTCCGCGATTTTCGTCGATCCTTATGAGCAGAACACCATCGGCAATCAGTTGGCAGTGATCAATACGAGCGATTTTAATCGCCGTGAAGTCAACATGGTTCAATACTGGTCGCCGAACATCAATGGTTTTTCACTTCGTGCGATGTACGGCGCAGATGAAGGTAAAACCGCGACGACCAATCCGAACTCCGTCAGCGCAAGCATCGACTACGCTGCTGGCCCGTTCAGAATCAATTACGCTAACGAGAAGCATAAAGACACGCGTGGAGCGGCGGTTACTGCTGGTGTGACCGAAAAGGGGCAAAATCTCGCAGCGACTTTTGTCTTCGGCCCGTTCAAAATCGGTGCGTTGACGCAGAAAATCAGGTCGACCGACCGCACGGACAAGAAAGCGTATCAAGCCTCACTTACCTATACCGTCGGCATGCATCAGTTCATGGCCACGGTTGGGCGGTTAAAGGACGGTGGCTTGACGACGGCCGGTGTTATTCAGCCGGAAAGCAAACTTTCGACCGTTGGATATAACTACAACTTCTCCAAGAGAACGACCTTCATGGCACGCTATGCTTCGCTCAAGAACAATGTGGCGGCAAACGTGGGCTTGAATGCATCTGGATTGCCAGGAATTGTAGTTGATGCTGATCCAAAGGGTATGGGTGTAGGTCTGCGCCACACGTTCTAAACCGTTTAGTTTGAGACCACAAAAACGGGCACCTTTGGGTGTCCGTTTTTTTTGAATGCAAAAAATGAATTTGCGAGACCGCCTGATTTGTGAGCTGGATACCGGCATGAGAACTATGTTTGCAAAAGCACGTTCCGGGCGACCCCAGCCGTTGCCATCCATTGCTAATCCCGATGCTGCTGATCCGGTAGCCGATAAGGCGGCGATTGAAGAGTCTATCCGGCTCATGCGTGTGAACCATTGTGGAGAGGTCTGTGCGCAGGCGCTATACCAAGGCCAGGCGCTGGTCGCAATGGCAGATCAGACGAGATCGCTGCTTGTTCAGGCAGCGAAGGAGGAGCACGACCACCTTGCCTGGTGCGAGTCACGCCTCGGAGAAATGGGTGGTGACAAGAGTCGATTGATCCCTTTGTTTTATGCGGGCGCCTTCAGCGTTGGCGTTGTGTCTGGATTATTGGGCGACAAATGGAGTATGGGATTCCTGGTCGAGACCGAGCGACAGGTAGAAACGCATCTGCATAACCATCTCGGACGCATTTCTCCAACCGACACGCGTAGTCGCGTAATTATTGAAACAATGCGCGAAGACGAGATTCGCCACGGTCAATCTGGTTCGCAACTCGGAGCAATGCCACTACCAAGACCGATTAAGACGGCGATGTCCATGTTCGCGCGCGTGATGACCGGATCCACATACTGGATTTGATCGCGCTAACTGGTGGTGGCCACTTGCCGGATTTCGAAGTCATGGGTAATTTGTGCCGTTTTGGCTAGCATCGCTGAAGCAGAACAATAGACTTCTGCGGACAGTTTGATGGCACGTTCGACTTTGCCAGGATTCAAGCCATTGCCACTCACAATAAAATGAAAATGGATCGAGACAAAGACCTTAGGGTCAATGTGCGCTCTTTCCGCATGAAGCTCTACCACGCAGTCTGTTACCTGCTCACGTCCTTTCTTGAGGATATGCACGACGTCGTAGGCGCTACAGGCACCGGTTCCGATGAGTACCGTTTCCATCGGACGTGGACCGAGATTTCGTCCGCCGGCCTCAGGCGAGCCATCCATGACGAAAGCATGGCCGCTTTCGCTTTCGCCCAAAAAAGCGACGTTTTCAATCCATTTAATGCGTGCTTTCAAAGATTCCTCCAGAGGTTCCTTAGTGTATATCCAACGCAACCGGGATTTGAGCGTAACTGAGCCGACCAAGACAAAATTGACACGGAGTGCTTGAATTTACTATAATTTCGAGTTCTGCCAAGTACCCCCCGTTTGCTTGGCGATAAGGATTGTTGCCGTGGTGTCCCCGCAAGGGTGTCCAAACAGCATGGATTT
>JANYHZ010000064.1 GCA_025362135.1 Betaproteobacteria bacterium
ACCTCACGGTCACGCGGATTGTTGTTTTATCGCCTGCTTCAGCAGGCCATCATGACCAAGCCTGTGATTTATGAAAAAATAATCGCGGCCCATAGGAAACCCAAAAGATGAATGGCTGTGGAGCTAAAGGGATACCCCATACGTATACAGTATACTAATCAAGTAGCGCACTTTTATCAAACGTTACGCGTCCCGCGTTAAACCACTATGCAACATCCGGAAAGGAGTAAATTCCGTAATGCTGGAACAACAAACAAAAAGGGTGCACTCATGGGGCTAAGAACAAAATTCAATCTTGTGCTGCTGGTCGTCTTCACATTGGGGCTCGCGGTTACCGGCTACGTTTCATACACCCTGCTGCAGCAAAACGCGCGCGACGAGGTATATCGCAATGCGGGACTCATCATGGAAGCGACGCTGTCGATGCGCGATTACACGCAAAAACAGGTGAGCCCGCATCTCGACTATCAACCGGATACATTCCTGCCACAGAGTGTTCCCGCGTTCGCGGCCACGGAAATGATGAATGTGCTGCGAAAGAAATATTCGGATTACAACTATAAGGAGGCCGTTCTTAATCCTACGAACCTTCGCGACCGCGCCGTGGAATGGGAAACTGATGTGGTCAACGCGTTTCGTAGCGACACATCCCGGACTGACATCAGTGGCACCCGCATGTCGGAAGGCGGCCCGTCGCTGTATCTTGCAAGGCCAATCCGTATTGCGGCGGAAGGCTGCCTGGTTTGCCACAGCACGCCGGACAAGGCGCCAGCCGCGATGATCACGAAATATGGTCCCAACAACGGCTTTGGGTGGAAGTTGAACGAAATCGTGGGCGCACAGGTGGTGTCCGTGCCTATGTCGCTTCCCATCGAAAACGCCAATCGCGCATTTGTTACGTTCATGGCATCACTTACCGGTGTATTCGTGGTGTTATTTATCATTCTTAACGTGATGTTATCAATGCTCATCGTGCGACCTATTACCGATATGTCGGAAGCGGCCAACGAGATCAGCACCGGCAACATGGACATCCCGGAATTTCCCGACAAGGGGCGTGACGAAATGGCGCTTTTGGCCAAATCATTCAATCGCATGCGTCGCAGCCTTCAAAAAGCCATCTCGCTTATCGATGAATAGAGAGCTGATAGTTCCCAACGCACACGGCAAACGATAATCATGACGACCGCTGTTCAAAGCCTTCCCGATGGCCACGTCATCAACGAGTACGTGATCGATAAGCTGGTCGGGATCGGCGGGTTCGGCTTGACCTATCTGGCTACCGACCAGAACCTCAATTTGCCGGTGGCCATCAAGGAATATTTCCCGACCGACATCGCCTCGCGAGGCGGCGCTGGTGATGATGACACCTCGATCCGACCCTCGGGCGACGCGAACCGCGAGACATTTGAATGGGGGCTGACGCGGTTCCTAGATGAGGCGCGTACGCTGGCGACGTTTCGTCACCCCAATATCGTGCGAGTGATGCGTTTTTTCCAAGCCAACGCGACGGCGTATATGGTGATGGAATTTGTGCAGGGTGCCGCGCTGACCGATTGGATGCAAACCCGTCGCCCCTTGTCGCAAGCAACAATTGAAAAAATCGCCCTGCCCCTGATCGAAGGACTCGGCATCATCCATCGCACCAGTTATCTGCACCGCGACGTCAAGCCCGGCAATATTTATATCCGTGAAGATGACAGCCCCGTGCTGCTTGATTTCGGGTCTGCGCGCTCCACCAGCGGTGGCCGCGATCTCACTGCGATCGTCAGCCCCGGCTACGCGCCCGTTGAACAATACAGCGAATCGAGCACGCAGGGCCCCTGGACCGATCTATACGCGATAGGCGGCGTGATGTACTGGATGGTGACAGGCAAAAAGCCGGTAGACGCCACCGCGCGCCTAAAAAATGATCCGCAGCCGCGTGCCGCCGATATTGGCGATCCGGCCTTTTATACACGGGAATTTTTGTCCGCAATCGATTGGGCGCTGATGCCGGATGAGCAACAGCGCCCGCAATCAAGTGGAGAGTTGCTCGCACGCCTGCGTGGTCGGCTGGTTCAGCCAGTCACCCAGGATACCGACAGAACCCAACCGCTAGATACGCCTTATGCAGACGCCACCGGCCATACGAGAACGGTTCCCACACCTCAGCAACAACCCACCTCGATTCCAGTCGATACGGCGCAGCTCAGAGAGATTGAAGGCGAGCTCGCCAAGCATATCGGGCCGCTGGCCTCAATGCTGGTGCGAAAGGCTGCAAAGAACAACACCAGTATCGAAGGTGTGATCGAGGCAGTGGCGCGCGAAATCGACGACGAACAGGATCGTAGCGTATTTACGCAGCGGATGAAGGAAAACACCCGACCGCCCTCCTCTCGTTCCTCACACGGCGACCGGACGGAAGTCCCAACGCAATTGGCTGCAGCGCGATTCAGTATCGATGTCCTTGAGCGCGCCGAGAAACGTCTCGCGCAGCACATCGGTGCGATTGCGAGGGTGATCGTGAAAAAAGCCGCGATGAGAGCCCGTGACGAGGGTGAGCTCTACCTCATTATCGCCGACGAGATTGCAGACCAGAATGACCGCAAGGCGTTTATCCGGAAAGCGATATCGGCGTCGCGAAAGGTCTAGTTAACGCTGGTAAACGCAAGCATGGGTGCGGGCCGCGGGCTTAAATGGCCTGGAACACCGCACCAATGCTTGTTATTTTATATTTATTGCGGGTATGCGGTTGTGAATAACATATTCTTTGCGCGCTGAAGCGCGGCGGTCGCATAAGCGGCAACTTTTTTTCCTGTCATTTCGAACCCGGCCTCATCGTGTGAGAAATCTGCTTGACGAGGGAAAGGCAGAAGCAGATTTGTCCCTTCAGTCACAATGACAAATTTTTCGTTCATGGCAATTTTCAGTGATGCCATCCGCCTCAAGTACACTCACGGTTTCGTGCCGATTTTTCACTGAACCGCCTCACCGTGAGCCATCCCCGCAACCTCAAAACAGAATTTCGCGCGACACACTTGTCCCGCGTCAGCTATCCATGTGCGGCCTGACCGGATTTGTGGATCTCGCGGGCGCGACCCGGGACGCCGACGAAATACTGCGGCGCATGAACCGCCGTCTCGCCCATCGCGGGCCGGACGCTGAGGGTTATTTTCAGCAGGGCCCTGCGTATTTCGGTCACCGGCGTCTTAGCGTGATCGATATCGCTTCCAGCCTACAGCCAATGAGCACGCCGGACCAGCGACTCACCATCGTCTTTAACGGCGAGGTTTACAACTTCCGAGCGTTGCGCCAGCAACTCGAATCGACGGGACGACGTTTTCGAACTGCAGGCGACACCGAAGTCACGCTGCAAGCGATCGCCCAGTGGCAGGATGGCGCGCTCAAGCATTTACAAGGCATGTTCGCTTTTGCCGCATGGGACGCCCAAACGCAAACGCTTTTTGCGGCGCGCGATCATCTGGGCGTGAAACCCTTTCATTATTTTTGGGATGGCAGGCTTTTCGCGTTCGCATCTGAGTTGAAGGCGCTGCTGGAACATCCCGGCGTATCGAAGCAAATCGATCTCGATGCGGTGGGCCTGTACCTCGAATGCCAATACATCCCCGCGCCGCTGACAATCTACAAGCACATCCGAAAACTGCCGGCAGGCCACGCATTACGCCTGGCAAACGGTGAGTTAAAGACCTGGCAATACTGGAATGTAGATTACCGCAACAAGCCCGCGTGGGACGAGGCAGAATCGCTTGCGCGACTGGATGCAGAACTGCGCCGTTCGGTGGAGGCGATGCTGGTGGCTGACGTGCCCCTGGGTGCATTTGTCAGTGGCGGGATCGACTCCAGCGTGGTCGCCGCCATGATGACCGACATTACCGGCAAACCAATCGACACCTTCAATCTCGGCTTTCTGCACAGCGACAATTCCCCCGACACCTCACAAAGTGAACACGAGGAAGCCGCAGTCGTGGCAAAACATATCGGCAGCCGTCACCATGCGTTGATGGTTGCGCCGGACGATGTGCTCGATGCGTTCGACAGTTGGGTCGATGTGTTCGATGAACCGTTTGGCGACCAGGCCGCATTGCCGACCATGCTGCTGGCCAAGCTCACGCGCAAAGAAGTGACCGTGGCGCTGACGGGCGAGGGCGCAGATGAGTTGTTCTCCGGCTACGCCAATTACGCAAAACGAGTAAGCGCCGAGCGCATCACCGGCGTA
>JANYHZ010000068.1 GCA_025362135.1 Betaproteobacteria bacterium
GCATGACCAGAACAACGAATCCCATCAAAATCACCGCAAGCCTGGCCGCGGCGATTCGGTCCCCCTGCGAGAACCAGGCGTTAAAAATACCGGTGGTGAAAGTGGGCACACCAAAATAAGACACGGTGCCGTAATCGGCAAGGGTCTCCATCAGTGCGAGGGCGATGCCCGCCGCGATCGCCGGGCGCGCCAGCGGAAGCGAGATGCGCACAAATACGCGCAGCGGACCGAGCCCCATATTGCGCGCTGCTTCGCTGAGCGTGGTCGATTGCTCCAGAAAGGCTACCCGCGCGAGTACGTACACATACGGGTACAGCGCAAGCGTGAGCATTGCTGCCGCTCCGCCGAGGGAACGAATTTCCGGAAACCAGTAATCCTGTTTTCCCTGCCAGCCGAAGCTTTCGCGCAGAAAGCCCTGTACCGGTCCGGCGTATTGCAAAACGTCGGTGTAGGTATAAGCCATCACGTACGCCGGAATTGCCAACGGCAGGATCAATGTCCATTCCAGGAGCTTTCTTCCCGGGAAATCATACTGTGCCGTCAGCAAGGCGGTAAGCGTCCCGACTATCGCCACGCCAAAAGTGACCCCAAGCGCCAGCAGCAAACTGTTACCCGCCAGGTGAGGCAGAACGGTGTTGCTCAGATGCGTCCACGCGCCCTGATCCGCGACAAAAAAACTGCTGCCGATACTCAATAATGGCACCGATAGCAGTACGGCGACAACAATGCCCAACACGGGCACGCTTCGGGACATCAGCGACGAAACAGTGGCTTTCATGATCCTGGAAGGGGGGAGATGGAGTGGTGCAAGGCGAGGCTTGCAGGCGATGAGCCCATGGCAGGCTCAGCTTCTGATGATTGTAACAAGAATCATTCTTGATAAGAGTCGCGCTTCCAAAACACAGCAGGGGCGGGACTCTCGGGGCATGTGCCGCTGGAACGCGCTTGTTGCCTTGCTCTCGGCCCTGCTCGCTTTTCAGACCCGCCGACAGACATCCAAAATAATTGCGTTGAATTCGCAGAGTGGTTTCAGTACACTTACGCGTTTTTGTGTTTCCGGAGTTTCCCATGTCTGGGTAGCCCGCAACGCGCCGATAGTGTGTTTCAGGAGAATTGAAGTTGGTTACAGCAAAAGCGAAACCGAAGGCGAAAGCCAAGGGCAAGAAAGTAACAATTGGCACACGGGTCGCGACGGGCAAGGTGAAAGCCAAGGCCAAGCCGGTCCCGAAGAAAGTAGTGGCGAAAGCGAAACTCGCGCCAAAAAGCGTCGTGAAGGCAAAGGCAAACCCCGCCCCGAAGACAGTCACCAAAGCTCCCACGAAACCAGCGCCAAAGACTGCCGCCAGAGCCGTGACCAAAACGGTCAACAAGACGGTAGAAAAGAATACGACACCAGCCTCGCGCAAGCCTGTGCCGAAATCGACGCCCAAACCGTCATCGAAAGTCGAGATCCGCATCCCGGGTCTGCTAATGGAATCGGAACTCGTCAAGCAACCCAAAGGCGAATACATGTCGTCTGCGCAACGCAAATTCTTCAAGCACCGGTTGCTCGAATTGCAGACCCAGATGCGCGATAACGCCGATGCGACCACCGAGCATCTGCGTGAATTGGCCGTCGCTCCTGACCCGGCTGATCGCGCGACGCAGGAAGAAGAGCACGCGTTGGAGCTGCGCACGCGTGACCGCGAACGCAAGCTGCTCAAAAAGATTGAAGCAGCCCTGTTGCGTATCGAAGATGGCAGCTACGGCTATTGCGAAGAAACCGGCGACCCTATTGGCGTTCCACGTTTGTTGGCCCGTCCGACGGCGACGTTGACGATTGAAGCGCAAGAACGTCGCGAGCTGAAACAAAAAATGTACGGTGAATAAGCCTCACGGAGAAGTTTGCGCCTCGGCAGTAAACACGGAAACGGTCACGAGAGTGGCCGTTTTCATTGGGATGTCAATCATCGGCAAGCAATCGTCGTGCGCCATTGAAGCGTTTTTTCCAATAGCTGTCCGACATGTCTATGATCTCCACGCTCTTGCCCCGCGAGGGCGCATGGACAAAACGTCCTTCGCCCAGGTAAATGCCCACGTGCGAAAAAGTGCGATGCAGCGTGTTGTAAAACACCAGATCGCCCGCGCGCAATTCCTCTGATTTCACGCTGCGGCCCTGCCGGCCCATCGCGTACGTACTATGCGGTAGTTCAAGCGCAACCGACTCCGCAAAAACGTGCCTCACGAAGCCGGAACAATCAAAGCCCGATTGCGCGGAACTGCCGCCAAATTTGTATTTCACCCCGATCAGTGAAATCGCGTGGATCAGCATATTCTGCAAACGATTAGACGCTGGTGCGGGCAACCCCTCCGTTACCTCCGCCATCGGCAGTTCGTCAACACGGGTTTCCCCCGCCACTTGCGACGCCGAGGATGGAAGTGTGAGCGCGACGCATGCGCCAGCTAGCAATTCAGCAATGAGTGCCCGATTCATAATGTTGATGATACCGCGCAACCACCGGCATCGTGTCAGGCGTGGTGTCTGCAGAACCGTTGGCCCTGCAATCGCGCATCCAAACGGGCATTTGCGACCGGCATATAATCAATGTCCCAATCGATGCGGACTTTCGATGCGCCAATGTAATGCCACCGACATGATTGCAGACCTTTTACCACTCAGGCCGAAAACCGAATACTCCCGATGAGATCCTGACATGACTTCACTTGGCTCCGGATTTGCAGCCGCCGTGCAACCGGTCAATGCGCAAACAATCATGACGGACACCACCGGCCTTACCGCGGGCGAGGTAAAAATTGCCGTCCAAGACGGGCAGATGCCTGCTTATCGCGCCATGCCGGCGGGTGGTAAGAGCCTGCCTGTGGTGTTGGTTGTTCAGGAAATTTTTGGGGTTCACGAATACATCAAGGATGTATGCAGGCGTTTTGCAAAAGAAGGCTATCTCGCCATAGCACCTGAGCTGTATGCCCGTCAGGGTGACGCAACAAAATACAAGGACGTGGCCGAATTGCTCAAGGAGGTCGTGTCAAAGGTACCGGATACACAGGTCATATCGGACCTCGACGCGAGCGCCGACTGGGCAGGACATAACGGTGGCAATGCAGAAAAAATGGCAGTGGCCGGATTCTGCTGGGGCGGGCGCATCGCCTGGATGTACGCGGCCCACAACCCGCGCTTGAAAGCTGGCGCGGCATGGTATGGGGGACTGGTGCGCCCGGTAAGTCCGTTGACGCCCAGGCACCCCATCGATATCGCACCGACGCTTACGGTGCCGGTGCTCGGCTTGTACGGCGCAGCCGACACCGGTATTCCCGGCGAAACAGTAGAGAAAATGTGGGAAGCGCTAAAAGAATCAGGAAGCGTATCCGAAATTGTGTTGTACGCGGATACGCCGCACGGGTTTCACGCGGACTATCGACCGTCGTATCGCCCACACGAAGCGAATGACGCATGGACGCGGTTGATGGTCTGGTTCCGGAAATTCGGTGTCGCGTGAACACCGGGCACCGAAGAAATAATTTACGGGCAATTGAGCACGACCCGGAACGCATACTTTCGAACCGGGCGCTGACACCGTGGGCGAATTAAATCATCATCGCTCATCGATAGCAGTGGGATGGTGGGCAACGGCATAGCCAGCAATTCCTTAAAGGCCACGATGGGGTTGGATCGCTCGGATGCGAAGGCGGAACGGCGCGACGCGCATACAGCGCTATTTCGGGACATTCTCGAACGTCGTGCCTTGTCGTGCGTGTTTCAGCCGATTCTCGATTTCCAGGCTCGTTCCATTTTTGGTTACGAAGCACTGATTCGTGGTCCGAAAGGCTCCATCTTCCAAAGTCCCATCGATCTGTTCGATGCAGCCAGCGACAGCGAGACGCTGGTGCTGCTTTCTTCGATCTGCGTCAACAAGGCCATGAGTGAATTTGCCGCGAGGCGTCTTCCCGGCAAACTTTTCCTCAATATCTCTCCCGATGTGGTGTCGATACCCGGGTTCGATCCCGCGCGGGGGAAAAAATTTCTGGACGCGATCCGGTTGAGGCCCGACCAGATTGTGATCGAGCTCACCGAACATCAGCCCACATTCAACTTTGAGCGGATCCGCGATTCGCTTCTGCTGTACCGATCAATGGGATTCCAGGTTGCGATAGACGATCTTGGTGAGGGGTTCTCCAGCTTGCGCCTGTGGTCTGAGTTGAAGCCGGAGTTTGTAAAAGCAGACAAGCACTTCGTTACCGGGATTGCCGATGATCCGATCAAAGCGCAGTTCCTGAAAGCAATAGTGCAGATCGCAGAGAGCTGCGGCAGCCAGATCATCGCCGAAGGTATCGAATCCGAATCCGACTTCAGGCTGGTACGCGAATTCGGAGTCAGTTTCGGCCAGGGATTTTTCATCGGCAAGCCTTTGGAGAAGCCGGCAACGACGCTGAGCGATATCGTGGTGACACTTTTGGCCGATGGGCGGTTGCCCGTACCGCCCTCGGCAAAATACCGACAAGGCACGCTTGTGATGGCCGGGCAATTTGCGCGCGATGCCTCAACCGTGGCGCCGACGGTGACGGTCCGCGATGTGATCGCGCTGTTTGGCCAGTCTGCTGCGAGGTATGTTGTGCCGGTTGTCGAACGCGGCCGACCGGTCGGCCTGATCGCGCGTCGGCATGTACGGTACATCAAAACGATCGATGACCCGCAGGCGGCTGAACTCGGGCAGCAGGCGCGTGAAATCATGAATGTCGCACCACTCCTGGTTGACAAGTCGATGTTGCTGTCCGAGATAGCCCGGGTGCTTGCCAACGCGACCCCACAACATCTCGCCGACGGCTTTATCGTTGTGAACGACGGGCGATATGTGGGCATGGGCACGGTCAACGATGTCTTGCGCGTGATGAGCGAAACGCAGTTGACGGCAGCCCGTTACACGAATCCACTCACGCTGCTCCCCGGCCCAGTCCCCATCAACGAACACATCACTCAACTACTGAAGCACGAAGCGCACTTTACGGTGTGTCTCGCGGAAATCGACCCGATGAAAGGCTTTAACGACGCCTATGGATTCCAGAAGGGGGATGAACTGATACGGCTCGGCGGGGCGGCGCTACATCAAGCAATGGATGGGCGCGTCGATTTTGTCGGGCACATCCACGGCAATCGCTTCGTGCTGTTACTACAAAGCGCCGACTGGCGCGAACGACTTTCGATTGCGCTGGCTGAATTCCAGATGCAGCTCACTGCCCTGCTTTCCGATGAAATCCTGATCGATGGGGGATTTCTCTGGCAAGGAAGGCGCGGCCGCACCGAGAACCGGCCACCGCCGCGGCTGGTGATCGGCGCATCGGCCATCATTCCAGCGCAATGCGAGTCACGACACGACGTCATGGCGATTGCGCGCGAAGCAAACAGCCTCGCAAAAAATCAGGCGGGCAGTAATATCTACGTCGTCGATGCCGATCCACATCATGGCAACCGTGCCGCGTAGCGCAGGCCTGGGTTAGTGACGTTGCCAGACCTGCCATCGTTCCTTGCCGGCAAAAACCGCGATGGAATCCGTCGGCGCACACTCTTCAATAAGATTGAAGTGCGGTAACAGCATTTCTGACAGCGCCGCAGGTGTGATGCCAAACGGTGGCCCCTTTTCGTTGGCGTCGAAAAAGAAAAAACCGATCAGGCGGCCTTCCGAAGGGATGAGTTGTGCCACGCGCGCCGCCCACTTTGCCCAAAGCCGCTTGGGCAATGCGCAGAGGAACGCGCGTTCGTAAATTGCGTCGAATCTCTCGCGGCCTAAGGCCTCGCCGAAAAAGTCCTCCAGGCGTACACGGCTGCCAAACTCGACGAGCAATTGTTTCGCGTGCAACACAGCGGCTGGTGAAAAATCAATCGCTGTGACGTCCCAGCCGTGTTCAGCGAAAAAGCGCACCTCATGCGCGGACCCGCAACCTGGGATGAGAATTTTCTCCTGGTTCGGATGCTGTGTGACATATTTAACCAGCGTTTGCGGCACACCGCCCTGATCCCATGGCGTAAAGGCAGCATCAAAACGCGCATCCCAGAAGGCCGGAGTAGCCGGATCATGCTTGGGAAACGTGGGCGGAATGGCAGAACTCATCTGTGCATTATAGGGGCCTCGTGCCGCGATTCCGGGGGTTGGT
>JANYHZ010000092.1 GCA_025362135.1 Betaproteobacteria bacterium
TCCGAGTCCGTGATCCCGGTTGAAGAATTCAAGAATGACAAAGGCGAGCTTGAAGTCAAAGTCGGCGACTTCGTCACCGTTGCAATCGAGGCCATCGAAGATGGCCACGGGGCGACCAAACTTTCGCGCGAGCGCGCCAAGAAGCTATCCGCCTGGCACGATCTGGATGTTGCGCTGACAAGGGCGAAATCATTACCGGTATGGTTTCGGGCAAAGTGAAGGGCGGCCTGACCGTGATGGTCAATGGTATCCGCGCCTTCCTGCCAGGTTCGCTGGTCGATGTGCGTCCCGTAAAAGACACCTCGATGTTCGAAGGTAAAGAACTCGAATTCAAAGTCATCAAGCTGGATCGCAAACGCAACAACGTGGTGGTTTCGCGTCGCGCGGTGATGGAAGCGTCCGCTGGTGCCGACCGTGCCGCGCTGATGGCCAATCTAAAGGAAGGTGCTGTCGTCAAGGGAATCGTCAAGAACATCACCGACTACGGTGCGTTCGTCGATTTGGGTGGTATCGATGGCTTGTTGCACATTACCGATCTCGCATGGCGTCGTGTCAAACATCCTTCGGAAGTATTGAATGTTGGCGATGAAGTCGAAGCCAAGATCCTCAAGTTCGATCAGGAAAAGAACCGCGTTTCGCTGGGTATGAAGCAATTGGGCGATGACCCATGGACGGGGCTGTCACGTCGCTATCCGCAAGGTACGCGTTTGTTCGGCAAAGTAACCAACCTGACCGATTACGGCGCGTTCATCGAGATCGAAGCGGGCATCGAAGGTTTGGTTCACGTCTCCGAAATGGACTGGACCAACAAGAATGTGCACCCCGCCAAAGTAGTTTCGCTGGGTGACGAAGTCGAAGTAATGATCCTCGAGATTGATGAAGAGCGTCGTCGTATTTCGTTGGGCATGAAGCAGTGCATGGCGAACCCTTGGGAAGAGTTCTCGATGTCCCACAAGAAGGGCGAAAAAGTCAAAGGCACAATCAAGTCGATCACCGATTTTGGCGTGTTCATCGGTTTGCCTGGCAATATTGACGGCCTCGTTCACCTGTCAGATCTGTCCTGGAACGTTCCGGGAGAAGAAGCGGTCAAGAATTTCAAGAAAGGCGATGAGCTGGAAGCGGTTGTGCTGGCCATCGACATGGAGCGCGAGCGTATTTCGCTAGGGCTCAAGCAGTTGGACGATGATCCTTTCACCAACTTTACCGCTATCCATGACAAAGGCACGCTGGTAAAGGGCAAAGTGAAATCCATCGACGCGAAAGGTGCGACCATTGCACTGACGGACGATATTGAAGCCTATCTGCGTGCGTCGGAAGTTTCACGTGAACGCGTTGAAGACATTCGCACCCATCTGAAAGAAGGCGACGAGATTGAAGCAGTGATCGTCAACGTTGACCGCAAGACGCGCAATATCAATCTTTCCATCAAGGCCAAGGATTCGGCCGAAGAGAAAGATGCGATGAAGCGTATGGTTGATGATGCGCCGTCCAATGCGGGCACCACCAACTTGGGCGCGCTACTAAAAGCCAAGCTCAAACAAGGCGATAACTAAAAAAGTAGGTGGTTGCATGGCTGTGTTTTTAACACAGTCCTGCTCTAGCTTTTTTCTTGCAATAACGATTTCAGGAAACGCCTCGTGAAGTCAATGACAAAGTCAGAGTTGATTGAAATCCTGAGTGCGCGCCACAGTCAATTGGCGCCGAAGGATGCCGAGCTTGCGGTAAAGGCGATGCTCGATGCGATGTCCCACACGCTCGCGAGCGGGGACCGTATCGAAATTCGGGGATTCGGCAGTTTTGGGCTGAATTACCGCCCGCCACGCACCGGACGTAACCCTAAAACCGGCGAAAAAGTGCAGGTGCCGAAGAAATATGTTCCACACTTCAAGGCCGGTAAGGAATTGCGTGAACGCGTCGATCTCATCGAAGCTGCGGTCGACACCACCAAAACGGGTGAATAAATTTCAGTTCCCCTCACCCCAGCCCTCTGCTTCGCTTCAAGTGTTCCCTTGTCCCGAGGGCGAGGATGACGAATGCGGCACTATTGTGCCGGGGGGACCAAGGCCGGATGTGGTGACGCATCTGGCTTTTTTATTTTGTTCCCAGGGTAGTGTGGATAATTCTGCTGCGAAAGGATGTTCAAACCATGCAAATACTGATCTGGATCATACGCATCGTTGTGCTTCTATTGATTGTTTGGTTCGCTGCGAGAAACGCCGACCCGATTGAACTCAAGGGTTTCATGGATTCGAGTGTGAAGGCGCCACTTGTATTGATCCTGCTTGCGTTTTTTGGAGCAGGATTGCTATTGGGGCTGCTTGCCTCATTAATGACGATATTTCAACTTAAGCGCGAGGTACGCAAGCTCAACCGTGCGTTGCAACATAAAACGCATGAAGCAAGCGCAGCATTGCCGCCAGTATCGGGCAACGAAAACAATGTTTGAGTGGTTACCCTGGATACTTCTCGCCGCACTTGCGTGCTTCGGCATGGGGTGGATGGTGGCCCGCATCGACATCAAACAATTGCTTTCCGAGTCGCGCTCGCTGCCGCAGTCCTATTTCAAAGGCCTTAATTTTTTGATGACCGAGCAACAGGACAAGGCCATCGAAGCTTTCATTGAGGTCACAAAGCAACAGCCGGAGGCCGTCGAATTGCAGTTTGCGCTAGGCAGCCTGTTTCGTAAGCGCGGTGAAGTGGACCGCGCCATTCGCATCCACCAGAGTTTGTCCGAGCGCGCTGATTTGCCGGCCGAGCAGCGCACAGCGGCATTGCTGGATCTGGCACTGGACTTTGAGAAAGCAGGGCTGCTTGAGCATGGTGAGCGTATTCTCTGCGACCTTTCCGCAAAGTCGGCTGGCAGCAAGAAGCAACAATCACAAACCCTTAAACTTCTGCTTGAAATTTATGTCCAGGAACGCGATTGGCAAAAGGCAATCGACGTTGCGCGGCGTATACAGTCCGGCGATGGTGTCGCCTCGCAATACGCCAGGGAAATCGCCAACTACTACTGCGAGTTAGCGGCAGATGCGCACCAGCAGGGCAATGCCGATGAAGCTGAAGGTCACCTGAATGCGGCGCTAGGGGCAAATGAAAAGTGCGTGCGTGCGAATCTGATGAAAGGCGAATGGGAGGCGACGGCTGGACAACAGAAGAAAGCGATTGAAACCTGGCGCAGGATTGAACAACAAAACCCGGCCTATCTTGGTCTAATGGCAGACCAAATCATGGCAAGCTTTGAGTCTATTGGGAAGACGGAAAAAGGTCTGCTGGAGTTAAGTGCGCTGCAACAACAGTACCCTGCGCTGGACTTATTCAACGCAATTTTTCATGCAACGATGAAGAGCAAGGGTGCGACGGCTGCATACCAACTAGTTAAAGAAGACTTGCGACAGAATCCGACACTTGTTGGATTAGATCGGCTGCTGGAAGCAGAATTGCTTTCCGCGCCCGAGGAAAGAAAGGCAGACCTCAAGGTATTGAAAAATCTTGTACACGCCCACTCAAGCCGTCTTGCGGTTTATCTGTGCGGCAGTTGTGGTTTTAAAGCCAAACAGTTTTACTGGCAGTGTCCCGCCTGCGCCGGTTGGGAGACCTTTCCCCCGCGCCGTACTGCCGAATACGATACCGCAGATCGCCATTTGGCTAGGTTACAAGCCGAGGGATGACTTTGAACACGAAACCGGTTATCGTCGCACTCGACTTTCCAGACGCGAAATCTGCGCTGGATTTGGCAGCACGCCTCGACCCGAGCGAATGTCGAGTGAAAGTAGGCAAGGAGTTGCATACCGCTGCTGGCCCGCAGGTAGTTGATGCGCTGATGCACTGGGGTTTCGATGTATTTCTTGATCTCAAGTTTCACGATATTCCCAACACTGTCGCCGGTGCCTGTCGCGTTGCCGCCTCCCAGGAAGTGTGGATGATAAACGTCCACGCCAGTGGCGGCAGCCGTATGATGCTGGCCGCGCGAGAAGCAGTTGATTTTGCGAGCACCAAGCCGTTGCTTATCGGCGTAACCGTACTAACCAGTTTGTCAGATGCCGACATGGTTGAAATTGGCTTTATCGGGCCCGCTGTTGATAACGTGTTGCGTTTGGCATCTTTGACCAAGGCATGCGGACTGGACGGCGTCGTGTGTTCAGCGCAGGAGGCAGCTGGCCTGAAAGCCGCGCTGGGAGCGGGGTTTCAGCTTGTCACGCCCGGCATTCGTCTGGAGAGCGAAGCCAAGGGGGATCAGCAGCGGGTGGTAACGCCGGTCGATGCGATCAGAAGGGGTGCCGACTTTCTGGTGATTGGACGCAGCATCTCGCACGCCAAAGATCCGATCACCGCGCTACACTCTATCAACCAGCAACTCGCCAACGTGTTGGCATAGTTCACCTTCCCTCAACATCGACAAATCAATTAATGAAAATAACCGTCATTGGAACCGGATACGTTGGCCTCGTCACAGGTGCCTGTCTTGCCGATGTTGGCAACGACGTTTTGTGCATGGACATCAACGTCGCAAAAATCGAAATATTGCTTTCCGGCGACATCCCGATTTACGAACCGGGACTGAAAGAAATGGTCGCGAGCAACGTGGCGGCGGGACGACTGCGTTTCACGACCGACGTCGCAGCAGGCGTCGCATTCGGTGACATACAGATTATCGCCGTAGGTACTCCGCCCGGAGAAGATGGATCGGCTGATCTGCAGTACGTTGTCGCGGCGGCACGCAATGTCGGCAGGCTCATGACCGCACCAAAAATCATCATGGATAAGTCGACGGTACCCGTTGGCACCGCCGACAAGGTGCGCGCCGCGATTGTGGAGGAGTTAAAAAGGCGTGGCGCGGACATCAAGTTTGCAGTTGTGTCCAACCCGGAATTTTTGAAAGAGGGTGCCGCAGTCGAAGACTTTATGCGGCCGGATCGCATTGTGATCGGCGCGGACGATGACGAGGCAATCAGTGCGATGCGTACGCTCTATGCGCCGTTCCAGCGGAATCATGACCGCATCATGGTGATGGATGTGCGCTCAGCCGAGCTGACCAAATACGCGGCCAATGCCATGCTGGCGACCCGTATTTCGTTCATGAACGAGCTGGCGCTTCTTGCGGAACTGCTCGGGGCAGATATCGAATCGGTGCGCCGGGGCATGGGTTCGGACCCTCGCATTGGCTATCACTTCCTGTACCCGGGTATTGGCTATGGCGGCTCATGCTTCCCCAAGGATGTGCAGGCACTCCAGCGCACAGCCACGGCGGCGGGCATGAACTTGAAGCTGCTTGACGCGGTGGAGCGCGTCAACTATGCACAAAAACACGTGCTGACACAGAAAATCGTCAAGCGCTTTGGTGAAGACTTGTCCGGGCGAACATTCGCTTTGTGGGGTCTCGCGTTCAAGCCGAATACGGACGACATGCGGGAGGCGCCAAGCCTCGTGTTGATCGAAGATTTGGTGGCGCGCGGGGCGAAGATAGTTGCATTTGATCCGGTTGCCGTTGCAGAGGCCAAACACCTGTTGGGCAACAATCCGAGTGTGACTTTTGCGCGCAATGCCATGGAGGCCGTGGTCGGCGTCGATGCGCTTGCGATTGTGACCGAATGGAAAACTTTTCGTGCACCCGATTTCACTGCGGTAAAGGCGGCATTGAAATCGCCCGTCGTTTTTGATGGGCGTAACTTGTACGAGCCGGGGACGATGCGGGGATACGGATTTGAGTATTACCCGATTGGCCGCACACAGTTTTCGTAGGACACATGGGCAAACTTATTATTCCGGATTGCTCAAACGCCAAGGTGCTGGTCGTGGGCGACGTGATGCTTGATCGTTACTGGTTTGGAGATGTCTCTCGCATATCGCCTGAAGCGCCGGTGCCGGTAGTTCACGTTCAGCGCACTGAAGAGCGTCCCGGCGGCGCTGCGAACGTCGCGCGAAATATTGCCTCGATGGGCGGTAAGGCAACATTGCTCTCCGTGGTCGGCGACGACGAAGCCGGCAGATCGTTGGCGGCGTTGCTGGCGAAGGAGCATGTCACTACGTTGTTCCACAAGGACGCTCAGTTACCGACAACGGTGAAACTGCGTGTGATCGGCCGGCAGCAGCAGTTGTTGCGCATCGATTTCGAAACGCCTCCATCGCGTGAAGTTCTCGAAGACAAACTCGATGATTTCGAGTCGCTCGTGGACGGAGTTGATGTCGTAATACTGTCTGACTACGGCAAGGGCGGCTTGACCCACGTATCAAAAATGATCAACGTGGCTAAGGCACACGGCAAACGGATTTTGGTAGATCCGAAAGGCGACGATTTCGCACGTTATCGCGGCGCAACCTTACTTACGCCAAACCGGGGCGAATTCAGGCAGGTGGTCGGGCGCTGGAAGGATGAAGATGATCTCGCAAGGCGTGCTGAATTATTGCGTACGGAACTCGAGCTGGAGGCGCTGCTGGTCACGCGATCCGAAGAAGGCATGTCGCTGTTTTCATCCACGGGCGCAATGCATGAACCTACGCAGGCGCAGGAGGTTTACGATGTTTCAGGAGCGGGCGACACTGTCATCGCGACGCTCGGACTGATGATGGCCGCAGGCACCAATATGCAAGATGCCGTTCGTATTGCCAACCGCGCAGCAGGGGTTGTCGTTGGGAAGCTCGGTACGGCGACGGTTTCCCACGAAGAATTGATTTCTTTGGTGAGCTGAATTTGTTCAAGAAAATCGTTAGAAATTAAAATGACTATTATCGTTACTGGCGCAGCGGGATTCATTGGCAGCAATATCGTCAAAGCACTGAACGAACGCGGTATTTCGGACATTGTTGCCGTGGACAATCTCACCAAAGCGGACAAATTCAAGAATCTTGTCGATTGTGAGATCGCTGAATACGTCGACAAGAACGACTTTCTGGAGGTCGTGGAATCTGGCGATCTTGGTGGCAATATCGAAGCCGTGCTGCACCAGGGTGCCTGCTCGGACACGATGGAGACCGATGGTCGCTACATGATGGAAAACAACTACCGCTACTCGCTTTCATTGCTGGAGTGGTGCCAGGAAGAAGCGGTCCCGTTTATTTATGCGTCATCGGCGGCGGTATACGGTGGTGGTACCGTATTCGCGGAGGCGCGCGAATGTGAAGCACCGCTAAACGTCTATGGGTACTCGAAATTCCTATTTGACCAGGTTGTTCGTCCAAGTCTTGCCGATGCGAGTGCCCAGGTCGCAGGATTCCGCTATTTCAATGTCTATGGTCCGCGAGAATCCCACAAAGGTCGCATGGCATCGGTTGCGTACCATTTCTTCCATCAGTATCGAACCAATGGCAAGATTAAAATTTTTGAAGGCAGCGATGGCTATGCCGACGGTGAACAACGGCGCGATTTTGTGTCGATTGAAGACGTGGTCAAAGTGAATCTGCATTTTCTGGACAATGAAAACGTTTCCGGCATCTTCAATCTTGGTACCGGGCACAGCCAAACCTTCAATGATGTGGCGGTGGCCACTCTCAATGCCTGCCGTGCGCTCGACGGTCAATCCGCGCTGACGTTGGCCCAGATGAAGGCACAGGGCTTGATTGACTACATGCCGTTCCCGGACGCCCTCCGGGGGAAATACCAAAGCTATACGGAAGCTGACCTCACGAATTTGCGATCCGCCGGTTATGCGGATGAATTTATATCGGTGGAAGAAGGCGTTTCGCGTTACGTTCCCTGGTTGGCCACAAAGCCCGGTTAGTGCCGACGGTTGCATTCTGCTATGGCCGCAAGCTCGGCATGGGAAAATGTTGGATTTTTAATAAAAACTTGCATATAATCAATAAGTTTGCAGCATTTGCCGCGAGATCTGGAGTCGCAGGTGCAGCGAATGTTTTTGCGCAGTCGGGGGCCAGCACGCAATTCCTCTCATGCGATCGCGACAAAAAAAGGGGAAAGATATCACTTGCGTGTCCCGATCAGCATCAACTTTGTCAACCACTTGACCCATTGCTCGTTCTAGCAATGCGGCTCGTGTAACGGGTTGTAACGATCAGCGAAAAATGAACTGCACCGAAGCGGCGCGCTTTCCAAACCAAGGCGAGGCAGTCGGGGCAAAGACCGTTTTATTTCACTCACTCATGGAGCATTTATGAAGAAAATCCTCGCCACGATCGCCGTGTTTTTTGCGTCGATATCAATTGCATTCGCCGCAGTAAACCTGAACACGGCAACCAAAGACGAATTGATCACGTTGAAGGGAATCGGTGAAGTCAAGGCCCAGGCAATCATTGACTACCGCACCAAGAATGGCCCGTTCAAGACCATGGCCGATGTCGACAAAGTCCCAGGTATCGGTGAAGGCACCCTGAAAGCAATGGGCGCGGACGCAACGTTGACGGGAAAGACAACTGCTGTCGTGGAAAAGAAAATTGATGCCAAAGCTGCACCTGCCGCGCCCGCTGCACCTGCCGCCGCTGCGCCCGCAAAGCCTGCCGCTGCCTCGCCTGTAACCGCTCCAACAGCCGCCCCAACGGCAGCACCTGCAAAAGCGGCGACTGCGACTCCGGCAACTGCAGCCGCTGCAACAAAGGACGCTGCACCAGCCAAAAAAGCGGTCGCTGCCGATGCGAAGAAAGCTGACGTAAAAGAGGTCGCCCCAGCCAAGATGGATGCCGCGGCAGAGAAGAAAGCTGCAGCAGACAAGAAAGCCGCTGCCGCGGAAGAGAAGAAGGCAAAAGCGGAAGCTGCCAAGAAAGAAAAAGCTGAGAAAGCTGCAAAAGCGGCTGAAGAGAAGAAGGCAAAAGCAGAAGCCGCCAAGAAAGAGAAAGCTGACAAGGCTGCGGACGACAAGAAGTCCGACAAGCCAGTCAAGAAAGATGACGCAAAGAAAGCCGACGCACCCAAGGCTGATGCACCGAAAGCCGACGCACCGAAGAAGTAATTTGGTCAAGCAGGTTGAGAGACAAAAAGCCCCGCAGATATCGCGGGGCTTTTTTTGGTTGAATTTACAGTCTTGGCCCGCCGACGCCAGCCAGAGTAAAAAATGTATAGATCGCCATTTGGTGCGGCTCCCGGAGAATAAATTCTTCAAGAACCGCGCCAATGCTAGACTTTCTTAGAAAAGGCGAGGGGTCTACCGCGCAGGCAGCGCGACGCGCTTAATAACCAGAATGACTTTATAATCATCATTCATCGCATGTCGTTATATGGATCGCAATTGAATCTCCAACAAATCCGCTACGTTCGCGAGATCGCCCGTCACAAGCTCAATCTCTCTGCAGCGGCAGAGGCGTTGCACACGTCCCAGCCTGGCGTATCGCGGCAGGTTCGCGAACTGGAGAGTGAGCTCGGTGTGGAAATATTCGTGCGGCAAGGCAAGCGCCTGACCGCACTGACACCAGCGGGTGTGAGCGTTCTCGACATTGCCGAACGGCTGTTGGTGGAAGTTGAAAACATCAAACGGGTGGGCCAGGAGTTCGTCCGGGCGGGCGAAGGCACATTCACCATTGCGGCCACGCACATGCAGGCTCGTTACATCCTGCCGCCCGCCATCAAGGCATTTGTACTGAAATATCCAGAGGTGCGGCTGTCGATACAGCAGGGCAGCCCAAGGGAGTTGGCGGAGCGGGTGATTTCCGGAGAGGCCGATATCGCGATCGCAACAGAAACGCTGGACCGGTATCCGGAATTGATTACCCAGCCCCTGTACCGCTGGTATCACTGTGTGGTCGTGCCGAAAAATCATCCACTCGCGACTGAAAAACGACTTTCACTGGCAAAAATAGCGCGCTATCCAATCATCACCTATGACGCCGCGTTCACGGGCCGTACTGCGTTGGACGAAACTTTTGCCCATGCTGGTGTCGTAATCAACGTCGTGCTAACCGCAATCGACACCGATGTGATCAAGACTTATGTGCGGCAGGGCATGGGCATTGGCATTATCGCCAGTGTAGCCATGGACACCGAGCGCGATCTGGATTTGGTCGCGCTTGACGGCAGCAAACTGTTTCCAGAGCGCACAACAAAGTTGGCCACACGTCGGGGCACCTACTTGAGAGGGTTTGTGAAAGACTTCATCGCGAGTTTTCCTGCAATTTTGCAATCACGATAAATGTCGACTATGAATTTCCGTCTTGAGTCGTTCGTCGGCAATACGCCGCTGGTGAGACTACAGCGGATTCCCACGAATGATGCCGTTCATCCCTCAAATGTCATTCTTTCCAAGCTGGAGGGAAACAATCCGGCCGGCTCGGTAAAGGACCGGCCGGCGATGTCGATGATTTCACGGGCCGAAGCTCGCGGCGACATCAAGCCCGGCGATACGCTGATTGAGGCGACCAGTGGCAATACCGGGATTGCGCTCGCCATGGCGGCAGCGATCAAGGGCTACCGGATGGTGATCGTCATGCCGGAACACCTGAGCATTGAGCGCCGCCAGACGATGCGGGCATTCGGCGCGGAATTGGTGCTCACACCGCAGAAAATCGGCATGGAAGGCGCACGCGACGCGGCAGCAGAGATGCAGCGCGAACGTGGAGGGCTGATTCTTGACCAGTTTGCCAACCCGGATAACCCGCTTGCGCACTACCTGACGACCGGGCCGGAAATTTGGCGAGATACAGCAGGAAAAATTACCCATTTTGTGGCGACGATGGGCACGACCGGCACCATCATGGGCGTATCGCGGTACCTGAAGGAAAAAAATCCTGCGGTGCAGATCATAGGTGTGCAGCCTGCAGACGGCGCGAACGTGCCTGGCATCCGCAAATGGCCTGAGGCCTATCTGCCAAAAATTTTTGAGCGTTCACGCATAGATCAAATCCTGGAAGTAACTCAAATTGAGAGCGAAGAAATGACCCGTCGCATGGCCCGTGAGGAGGGCATCTTCGCCGGTATTTCCTCGGGCGGCGGCCTTGCCGCGGCAGTCAGAATTGCCAAACAGACCGAGAATGCGGTTATCGTGCAAATTGTTTGTGATCGGGGAGATCGCTATCTTTCAACTGGTGTTTTTCCAGCGTAGTACGCGGTAAACCAATCGAGATTTGACACGTTCAATCATGAATGCAAATCGTATCGACAGGCCAGGAAAATGAAACCGGTAAAGACCGTCGTCGCCAGCGTCTCTCTCGCCTGTATTGTGTTGATGGGGGGCTGCGCGTCGACTCTGTTCTTTCCCGTCAAGCCTGCAGAAAAGGCCGCGGACAAGGTGATTGACGATGTGTGGCCAGATCTCGTCAAACCGGTTGCCGCTGCAGAAGCGAAAAAATCATGAACATTGTTCAAGCGTTTTTTCGGGCAGCGTTACTTCCCGCAATGTCTGCTGGATTGATTGGTATGCCGCCCGCATTTGCGCAAACGGAGCCGGATCTCGATATTGATTCGCCTGCGATTGTGTCTCTCGTGAAAAGTATCGCAAATCGTTTCATACAGTTAAGGCCGCATCTGGACGCAGGCGTGATCGGGTTGACACATGATGGCAGCATTGCCCTGCATGATGTGGCCAAGATCGATGCCAGGGCCCTGCTCGCCCTCGATGCGCTGATCCTGGAGGAAAACAGGGATCGCGCCACGCTCTATCGGGAAATCGCTCGCGCAAATCACCGCCCCGAATGGGAGTCCGATCTGAGGGCCACTTTTGGCAGGCGCTGGATCAGCCGCATGCCTGCGGGCTGGTTTTATCGAAATGACGAAGGGAAGTGGATAAGGAAATCGTAATACTCGCTGCCTTGCGGAATCGTCACCACTGTTTCTAGCCTATTCACTTGCCACTTGCCACTCACGCGACGTAAAACGGTTTACCAGACACCGCCATTTCTTCCAGCAGCGGTGCCGGCGTCCAGAAGTCCGGACCAAACTGGTCACGATATTTAAGAATGGCATCGAACACGCTTTTGACGCCAACTTCGTCTGCATAAAACAATGGCCCGCCACGATATCGTGGAAAACCATAGCCGTGCAGCCACACCATATCAACGTCGATGGCGCGTGCAGCCACACCTTCCCGAAGAATCTTCGCGGCTTCGTTGATCATCGAATACAGGCAGCGTTCGAGTATCTCGGCGTCACTAATTTGGCGACGCACAATGCCATGTTCTTTTGAATGATCAACGATCAGTCGTTCTATCAAGGGGTCTGCGAGAGGCACGCGGCTGCCTGCTTCATAGCGATACCAACCCGAGCTTGTCTTCTGGCCGTAACGGCCAAGTTCGCAGACTTTGTCGAGCAAGTTACAGTCTCGCACGCCGGGCTTACGTAAATGCGCGCGTGACTTGCGATTGCGCCAGCCGATATCCAGACCAGCCAGGTCGCCCACCGCGAACGGGCCCATCGCAAAACCAAATTCATATAAAACGCTGTCTACCTGTTGCGGCAAGGCGCCTTCTTCCAGCAGG
>JANYHZ010000112.1 GCA_025362135.1 Betaproteobacteria bacterium
CCGCGCTCGTCGCCGTGCCCGACCCGGCAGCCGCAGTTGCATTGCTTGCGACCATCCAGAGTGCGCTTGGCGACCGGCTCACCGCATTTGAGTTGATGTCACGCGTTTGCCTGGACCATGTCATCAAGCATTTTCCCGCGACAGCAGAGCCATTTTCCGCAAGCCATGATTGGCAGGTACTGGTTGAACTCACGGATACTTTCAAGGACGCCCAACTACAGGAAGCGTTGTCGGTCGCGCTCGAACCCTCGTTCGCGGACGGTCAGGCGCTCGATGCTGTCATTGCGATGAGTGACGCCCAGTCGAAGGCATTGTGGGATATTCGGGAACACATTCCCGAAGCTGAAAAACTGCAAGGCAGAAGCGTAAAGCACGACATCTCGGTGCCGATTTCGCGCATCGCGGAATTCATCCAGCGTGGCGATGCCGCATTAGCCGCCAAATTCCCTGATGCCAAAGTGATCTGCTTCGGCCATATTGGCGACGGGAACTTGCACTACAACCTGAGTTTCCCTGGCGTGCTCGCATCACCGGAACAGACTCGCGACGCCAACAGCATCGTCTATCCCCTGCTCGACGAACTGGCAGGATCCATCAGCGCGGAACACGGCCTCGGACAACTAAAACGCGAAGAAATTACGAAGCATAAGTCGCGTGTGGAGCTCGATATGATGCGCGCCATCAAGGCGGCAATTGATCCAAACGGAATTATGAATCCGGGAAAAGTGTTGTAGGGAAGTTCCACTGCGCCTCGCAGATCGCCATTCAGCGGGCTTTCCAGCCCGATAATGTCCGTGACGCCGCGCCAATACTTGTTGTCGCTATTTCTTCGTCGATGCCGCCGTGTCCGATGTCGTAACCGTTGCCACCGGAACTACTGCGGGGCACGGCACCGCGCGCAAGCTGCTGCTTTCAAATTCGCGCTGCATCAGCGTAAGGCGCGCGACCATGTTGGTATCAGGTTCGCGCAGAGTGAAGAGGGTTTCCTTGAGTTGCGGGTTTCGCGGTGTGATCTGTACATCTTTCACCAGAATCTGCGCCTTTGCCCTCAGATCCGCAACCACCTTTTGCGCGGCCTCCTCGGATGAAAACAGACCCAGCGAAACAGCATTGTCACCCAGTGCCGACACGTCCCTCACGCCTGCTTTTTTCAGGCTGGCGACCAGCGTGTCAGCTGCGCGTTTGTCCTTCTGCGGCGGTAGGGTAACCGCGAAACGAGAAAACTCCTCTGCGCCTCGCGAGCTCACCCGGTTGCCCAGATTCATTGCGGCAAACGATGCCTGCGCGCGTGCGGCATCAGCCGGTTTAACTGCGAAGTCGACGCACGCCGAACCGCTCAGACTCGCAACGAGTTTCTTCGCAGCCAGCGCGTCCTGCTGCGCCTTGGCGGCGTCGGTTACCGAAACGATCTTTAGTGCACCTGGATTCACCTCGCGCGGCGCTTCCGCTTTGGGGCGGGTTTCACTGAAATAAATGTGTGCACCCAGTGCAACGTTGGCGATCAACAGCAGAAAGAAAATTAGGCGGGCCATGGATCACATCAAGATAGGAGAAGTTCAAGGAGTCTTGGCATTGGCAATGACGAGCAGACCATCGAGCACCAGATTGTCGTTGATCAATGTCGGAAAAGAAAGGTGCGGCGCAATTTCGTAAATCGCGCCGCCGCTGCAAATACAGGCTGGCATATCACCTGTTTCTGCGGACAGGTGAGCATACATCCGTGTGACCGCACCCGTGCATGCCTCCACCGCGCCGGAGGTCATGGCGTTAGCCGTGCTCTTCGGGAAGCGTTGGTATTGGCCCGATGCGGCCGACAACTGCACGGTACCGCGATTCATTGCACGATGCATCAACACCAGGCCAGGCACGATAATCCCACCGAGAAAGTGTCCGTCTCCATTCAGTGCGTCTACGGTTAGCGTCGTGCCGCACATGACCACCAGTTGCGCGCGCGATGCATCGGTGGAGGCGGCACGGGCACCGATGAGTGCAGCCCACCGATCGCTGCCGAGTTGCACCGGACTGTCATAGCCATTCACTACGCCGCATTGGCTGGCCTGGGCCGTAACGAACCAGATCGGCTTACCGAGGGATCCAAATTGATCCTCGATAGCCTTCCCAACCGAAGGCCCGGCAACGTTCGACACAATGATTCGATCAATTTCAGATGCGTTCAACCGGCTGCGAAATACGAAACCGCCTGCGGTGGCCACTGCGTCGCGCAAAAACCATCCTTTCCCATCGTGCAGACCCCATTTGATTCGGGTATTGCCAGCATCGATCGCCAGAATGTGCCCGCTCATTGCTTTGCCCCGCGGAGGCTGACCTCGCCTGCGGCGATGTGCAGGACTTTTCCCTTGACGGTAACAATGAGCGCACCGTCCTCGGCAACGTCTTTTACGGTCGCGTCCAGTGAGCTGCCATCAACATGCAGCACGCGGACCGCTTTGCCTTGCAGCGCGTGTTGCTCGCGCCACGCCGCCTTGAAAGTCTGAAAGCCGGTCACCCGGAACTCGTCGAGAACAAGCACAAGCTCCCGCAGTATTCCAGCCAGCAATCGATTGCGCGATGGCAGTTGAACGCACAAGGCATTCAAATCCGTCGCGGGCTGGTTAATGTTGTTTTTCTGGGTATCGCTCAAATTCAGGTTGATGCCAATGCCGATTACCACCGTGGTAGGGCCGAGCATCTCGCCCTGTGTTTCCACCAGCACGCCGGCCAGTTTCGCCTGGCCCGCCACAAGATCGTTTGGCCACTTCAATGCCACGCTGTGTGGATCGCGCAGACCAGTATCGCCTGGCGTTCGAAGCGCACGCAACACTGCCAGACCGACAACGAGCGACAAGCCTCCCAGTTGCGCCGCGCCTTTATCAAAGCGCCACAACAGCGAAAATGTGAGCGAATCCCCCAGCGCAGAATGCCATACGCGACCGCGCCGACCGCGGCCCGCCGTCTGCACTTCGGCGGCGAGACAAAAACCGCCGGGAGCGCCGCCGGTCGCGCGACGCATCAATTCGGAATTGGTCGAATCGATCGTGGCGAGTACCTCGACATCGACGCGTTTTGCGGTGTTGCCCAAGGCTGCGCGAATGCGATCCACATCAAGGAGCTCGATCGGCGCTGCAAGCCGGTAACCCTTCCGCGTCAGGCTGAATATCCGGATACCCGAGTTTTTCGCGTCGCGCAACGCGTCCGAGACCGCGCTTCTTGACACACCATATTTTTCCGCGAGCCGAGCGCCTGAAACAAAATGCTCATGCGATAGCTCCCGCAGCAGTGAAAACGCCAACGGTCTCATATCTCGCTAGGAATTCTCGGCTTTGCAGGCAGCCACTTCGGCCTGATAGGCGATTCCCGCGATGACAGAATCGAGCAGCAATCGCACGCGTCTGGTAAGTTTGCTGCTACTGCGGTAATCGGCCGGCGCGATGAAGTCCACCCGCCCCGCCTCCAGCAGCCGCACGCAGATCGCTTTGCTCTTGACGAGCTTGGGGTTGAATACCGCCAGTGAGTGACCGCCGCTCTTGGTGGTCAACGCCATCGACGGCACATCGGTCATGCCGTCACCGATGTAAATAATGTTGGAAAACGGAATCGGCCGCTCACCTTCGGGCATGTGCTCGTTGATCGACTCGGACATCGCTTCCTTGCCCTTGTTGATGCGAAACAGGAATTGCGTCTTTGAGGTATCGGTGATCAGCAGCTTCGGGAATGTTGCAATACCGTACTGGTTGAAATGATATTCCGATGCATAAATCTGCTTGAAGTATTTCCGTATCGAAACGCCTTCAAGGATTTCCTTCTGGCCCGCAGAGATGATGTAGTGGTGCACGTTCACGGCCGCACCGCCGTGTTTTTTCACATACGCATTGATGCCGGGAAACCAGTCTTCGACTCCCGGGAAATACTGAATACCCGCCGCCATCGAGGAAAAATCGTCGCGGGTGATCCGGACATCGTCGTTCTTGTAGAGCATCTCCATCATCAGACGCATATACACGAGCATGGGATCGGAGTCGGTATCTCTCGCCTCCTTGTGGACGCGTGCCCAGAATGCCTCCGGTTCAATGCCGAATTTTGGCAAAACGGTGTACTCCTGCATCGGTTGCGGAGAGAGGGTGCCGTCGAAGTCATACACCATGGCGATAGTGTTTTGCGTGAACGTTTTCTTGATCATGCGGGAAGTTTAGCCGCAAATGAAAACGCCCGGCTCACCGGGCGTTTTGCTCTGCCACGCGTACCGCGCGCGATCAATCAGCGTAAACACCCGCCTGCTTGATAATCGGCCCCCATTTGGCGATTTCAGCAGGCAGAAATGCACGCAGAACGTCAGGCTTGCGGCGCTCGACGGGTTCCGGCGCGGTGCCCAGATCGGCGAATTTCTTTTTCAGGTCGTCGCTATTAAGCGCATCATTCAATGCTGCGTTTAGCTTGTCGATGATCGGCTTTGGCGTCGCCTTCGGTGCCCACATACCGTGCCAGATGCCGACTTCGAATCCCTTGAAACCGGCTTCATCCATGGTCGGCACATCCGGCAGCGAAGCGACGCGTACCTTGCTGGTCACGCCGTAGACTTTGACCTTGCCACCCTTGATTTGGGAAGTGGTGTTGGTGGACTGGTCGCACATGAAATTAACCTGACCGCCGAGCAGATCGGTCATGGCCGGCGCGGTGCCTTTGTACGGAACGGTCAGCACGTCGGTTTGGATGGCGCTCATGAACAGCATGCCGCACAGATGTGATGCAGCGCCGACTCCGGCGTTGGCGTACGACACCTTGTCCTTGTTGGCCTTCACATAAGCGATCATTTCCTTCATGTTGTTGGGCGGAAAATCCTTGTTCGCGATCATCGTCATTGGCACCGTCGTGACCAGACCGATCGGCTCAAGGTCGTTGACGGCGCTGTAGCGCAGATTGCGATAAAGGCTCGCGCTTGTAGATATGCCAATGTGCATCAAAAGTATGTTGTAGCCATCCGGCGAGGCCTTGGCCACCTTTTCGATGCCGATGTTGCCGCCGGCACCGCCCGCATTCTCGATAAGGACCGTTTGTCCCAGTGATTTGGACATGATTGCGCCAACGGTACGCGCGACGGTGTCTGTCGGTCCGCCTGCGGCAAATGGCACGATCATGGTGATCGGTTTGGTCGGGTAGGCCTGCGCACTGGCAAAGCTACTGAACGCAAACGCAAACGAGGCCAAAACAATTTTATTAAACTTCATACATCCTCCAGGAAAATTTATTTGGCAGCTTAGCGTTGGGCGTTGATCATCATTTTAGCCGATTCTGTGTTTACTACTGAGGGGTCGTTTTTGCGTTGAGAGACTTCGTTTCCGCTACAATCCGGCGAGTCACGGAAGCGTCATATAACAGTCACAAATTGCCGGAGGTGATTTATGTTCGGAAGATTGATGCCCAAGGAAGGCCGCTTCTTTGATCTTTTCAACGACCATGCCGCGCTCGTCGTCGAAGGCGCGCATGAACTGAATCTGTTTATGAGCGACATGGGTAACCGCGAGGCCCACTCGCAAAACGTCAGCGCGATCGAAAAAAAAGCTGACAAGATCACCTATGAGACGATTCTTCTCCTACACCAGACGTTTGTCACGCCGCTAGATCGCGAGGATATCCACAAGCTCATCAGCACAATGGATGACATTCTGGACCTCATGGAAGACGTCGCTGAATGCGTTGTTCTCTACGATGTCCGTGAAGTTACCGATGCTGCACGAAAACTTGCTGAAATCTGTGTCGCCTGCGCGGAGAAAGTCAAACAGGCGGTTGGCATGCTTGCCAATCTGGACAATTCGCAGGCGATTCTCAAGATTTGCAGCGATATTGATCAACTCGAATCGGAAGCCGATCGGGTGATGCGCTCGGCCATGTCCAAACTTTTTCGCGACGAGCCTGACACGCGGCAATTGATCAAGCTGAAGGCCATATACGAGTTGCTCGAAACGGTGACTGATCGCGCCGAAGATACCGCGAACGTAATCGAGGGAATTGTTCTTGAGAACGCATGAGCGGGCTCATTCCTGCCCTGCGTTGAGGTAACGACATGGCGTCGGCTTCCATCAGTTTTGAAATGATCGTGTTTTTGATCGCGGTGGCGCTGATATTTGATTTCATGAACGGATTTCACGATGCCGCGAACTCGATTGCGACCATTGTTTCCACCGGTGTATTGAAACCGCAATACGCGGTGATTTGGGCGGCATTTTTCAACGTCGTCGCTATCTTCATCTTTCAACTCACCGTTGCCGCTACCGTGGGCAAAGGTACCATCGATCCTGCCGTCGTCGACCACTTCGTCATTCTCGGCGCGCTGATCGGTGCGATCTGCTGGAACGTCATCACGTGGTATTACGGCATACCCTCGTCATCGTCACACGCGCTGATTGGTGGATTGATCGGCGCTGCCGTGGCCAAGGCCGGGGTCGGTTCGCTGATTGCCAGCGGCGTCACAAAAACAGTGGTGTTTATTTTTGTCTCGCCTTTTCTCGGGTTTCTGCTTGGGTCAATGATGATGGTGTTGGTGGCATGGACGTTGAGACGCACATCGCCGCGCAAGGTCGACAGATGGTTTCGGCGTTTGCAATTGCTGTCTGCGTCGTTTTACAGTCTGGGCCACGGCGGCAACGACGCACAAAAAACGATTGGCATCATCTGGATGTTGTTGATCTCCGCTGGGACAATCGGCGCAAAAGACCCGGTACCCGTTTGGGTGATCGCATCATGCTACGTGGCAATAGGCCTGGGCACCATGTTTGGCGGTTGGCGCATCGTTAAAACGATGGGACAAAAAATCACAAAATTAAAGCCTGTAGGCGGCTTTTGCGCGGAGACGGGCGGTGCCGTGACCCTCTTCGCGGCGACTGCTCTCGGTATTCCGGTATCGACCACGCACACCATTACCGGTGCCATCATCGGCGTGGGCGCGGCAAAAAAACTCTCCGCAGTGCGTTGGGGCGTGGCCGGTGGCATCGTCTGGGCGTGGATCCTCACCATTCCCTGTTCAGCCTTTATCGCTGCGGTGGCTTGGTGGTTTGCACAGCGTTACTTGTAGCCTGCAAAATTAGTGCGAACACCCTATTTGGCGCGCGTCTCAGGACAATAACGCCCAGGACTCCGTGCCAGATATAGAGTTTATCCGGCTCGTCAATTTTTCACCGATACTACTGATGCTACGAATCACCGAATTACGCTTGCCCCTCGAACACGCAGAGTCCGCGCTTGAACAAGCGATCCTGAAGAAACTGGACATCCCGAAATCGGCGCTGATCGGGTTTTCCGTTTTCAAACGCAGTTACGACGCGCGCAAAAAAGACGCGTTGCTTTTCGTCTACAGCGTCGATGTCAGCGCACACGGCGAAGCTGTGCTGCTAAAGCGGCTGCGGGCAGACAAATCGGTTGGGCCCGCACCGGATACCGGCTACCACTTTGTTGGTCACGCCTCCAGGAGCACGGCATCAGTACCACGCCCCATCGTGGTTGGCTTTGGCCCATGCGGAATTTTTGCTGCCCTCATCCTCGCGCAAATGGGTTTCAAGCCCATCGTGCTGGAGCGTGGCAAACAGGTTCGTGAACGCACTCAGGACACGTGGGGATTATGGAGAAAAGGTATATTGGATACCGAATCAAATGTGCAATTTGGCGAGGGCGGTGCCGGTACTTTTTCCGACGGAAAACTGTATAGCCAAATCAAGGATCCGCGATTTCTCGGTCGCAAAGTGATGAGCGAGTTTGTCAAAGCGGGTGCACCGCCAGAAATTATGTACGTAAGCAAGCCGCACGTCGGCACGTTTCGCCTGGTCGGTGTGGTGGAAAAGATGCGTGAAGAAATTATTGCGCTCGGCGGTGAGGTGCGGTTCATGCATCGGCTGACGAATCTGCAAATTGAAAATGGTCGATTGCGCGGGGTGACGGTGCTGGATGTTGCCAACAGTCACTCGGAAGAAATCCGCGCCGATCACGTGGTACTGGCGGTTGGTCACAGCGCCCGCGACACGTTCCAGATGCTGCATGACAACAACGTATTTCTTGAATCAAAAGCGTTCTCGATCGGCTTTCGCATCGAGCATCCGCAGTCGCTGATTGATCGCGCGCGGCTCGGCGTGAATGCGGGTAACGAATTGTTGGGTGCGGCGGATTACAAATTGGTGCACCACGCCAGCAATGGACGCAGCGTGTACAGTTTTTGTATGTGCCCCGGTGGCACCGTGGTGGCAGCTGCGTCGGAGGCGGGCCGGGTTGTAACCAACGGCATGAGCGAATATTCGCGCAACGAGCGCAATGCCAATGCTGGCATCGTGGTCGGCATCGATCCACGCGATTATCCCGGTGGCCCGATGGCGGGAATCGAGTTCCAGCGCGCGTGGGAGTCACGTGCATTCGACCTTGGCGGCGGGAACTACCAAGCGCCGGGGCAGTTGGTCGGTGACTTCGTTGCGGGAAGGGTATCGACACAATTTGGCAGTGTGATTCCTTCGTACAAACCCGGCGTGCGTCTGGTTGAATTGGGTGGGTGTGCGGATCCGCAACGCGCGAGCTTGCCGGACTATGCAATCGCCGCAATCCGTGAAGCGATTCCGGCATTCGATAAGCAGATTCGCGGCTTTCAAATGCATGACGCAATACTGACCGGCGTCGAAACGCGTACCTCGTCACCGATTCGCATTACGCGCGGTGAGGATTTTCAGAGTTTGAACGTGCGTGGACTTTATCCCGCCGGCGAAGGAGCGAGTTACGCGGGTGGGATTCTGTCGGCGGGAGTAGACGGCATCAAGGTGGCCGAAGCTGTCGCGCGTTCGATGCTTTCGTAGCGCGCAGGGAGCGATTTGAACTAAGGTAAAGAACAGCACAATACCAATGACAATTTTTTAGGTGTGCGATGAAACTGGCTTACGCCACATCATTTTGAATGCACCCGAGCGCGACTTACACTGCGGTCATGCCGCCATCAACCGAAAGTATTTGCCCCGTCACATAACTCGCCGCGTCCGACGCAAGGAAAATCGCCGGTCCCATCAAGTCTTCGTCTCCACCCAAACGCCCCATCGGCGTCATGCCGAGAATTTGTTTGTCCAGCACTTTCAACAAACCGTCGCTCATTTTTGACGGAAAGAAACCCGGTGCAAGGGCATTCACACGGATGCCATACTGCGCCCATTCACCGGCCAGCGCGCGAGTGAAATTGATGAGGCCACCTTTGCTGGTGTTATAGGCAATGGTCTGCATGGGCCCAAGCTGGCCGCGCAATCCCGCAACGGAAGCCACGGTGATAATGCTGCCCGACTTATTCGGAATCATGCTCTTGGCACCGATCAACTGTGTGACCAGCCAGGTACCGGTGAGATTAATGCCGATGACCTTGTTCCATGCGTCGAGCGGATATTTTTCTGCGGGTGCGCCCCATGAAGCGCCCGCATTGTTCATCAAAATGTCGATGCGACCGAAATTTTTTAACACGGCGTCGACCATTGGCTCGAGCGTCTCAGGCTTGGCGAGGTCGCTGGCGAAAGTGAAAACGTCGTAGCCTTTGGCGGTCAACTCGGCCTTTGCATCGGCCAGTTCGTTTTCCTTCCGCGCTGATAACGCGAGCTTGGCACCCATTGCGCCAAAGCCATGCGCCATTTGCAGTCCCAGCCCGCGTGAACCACCCGTAATCAATGCGACCCGGCCTGATAAATCAAAAAGTTTTGTGGCGTGCATGTGGCTCTCCTTTGTTTAGCGATAATTTTGACACGCAAGGCACTGGGACGATATTGGCACAAAACCCTAGCACTGGCGCGGCTGTTGGCAGGCAATTGCTCTGAGAGGTGCGCCGGTGCTTGAGTTTTAAAATTGCTCCGGGCCCCAGTGACGGCCGGTTCCTGGCTTCCTCAAACCGGACAGGACAAAATACCTTCAGTATTGGCGGGATTTTCATCTTTCGATTGACCGCCGCACTACTCCCCGTTTAACCTGAGACTTAACAATCGCTAGATGCCTCAGTGCCGCGCCAAAGCAGAAGTATCGGACCGAGGGTATGCGTAATAACAAGCCGGGAGACGCAGTGAAACAACGATCGTTGTTCGTCGTATTCACCGCCGCGATATCGCTGTTCGCGGTGGCGACGTCCGCGACGGAACTGGTTTCATCTGCCCCCGCGACGGCTCAATTCCCGCAGCACGCGATTCCCACACATGAGAAACAGCTCAAACACTCGGGCGATGCGGGCGCCAGGAAATCACTCGCGCACATCGACGTCGTCGAAGCCAAACGTGAAGAGTGGGAGCGCGATGCCATCCTCGCACTCACCTGCGATGAAGTGGGCGGCGTGGGTTCGCTCGATGACGTGGGCAAGCCGATCATCCACGGCATCCAGGCGGGCGAAATGATTTACCAGACCTTCCATCTGGAAGTGACCAACAGCGGCGGCCACTGCTCCGTGCCGCGCCAGGACCATGCGATCAATCAACTCGCGGATGCCGTTTCGCGCATCGGCAAATTCCAGTTCCCGTTTTCGCTATCAACCACCACACGCACCTACTTCGAGCGCCG
>JANYHZ010000142.1 GCA_025362135.1 Betaproteobacteria bacterium
GCCTGTGCCGCTTGCTGTGCCGTTCGCCTTACCCGTCACGTTGGTAGTCGGCGTGGAATTGGCGAATACGGCATGGGGAAAAACCGCCAGCGTCAAGCCAAGCGCGACGAACGCCGCTACATGAACAATCGCCAAATGCAAAATTTGAAATGCTCGCGTGAAGCTCCTGGATGGAAAGCTTGCAAAGTCGGTCATGATCATTTCTCCCCAAAGCGCAGCCACAATTTCGATCAGCTTCTTTTCGACCCCGGCTGGCACGCCCTCCAAATTGCGTAATTCTCCCTTGTGATAGAAGTAGTCTAGACCTAATTTCCGGTAAAGAAAAATGAAATTTCTCACACAGCCATCCCTCAATTTGTACACTGCCGACCTAATGCAGAACGAAAATAAATCGTCTAGCTCGCCTCCTCAATCCATCAAGAAAAAAAAGTGCGCCAGTAATGGAACCGCACCCGGAATCACGCCCTCATTTTGAGGTGCACAGCATGTTCATCCATAGTTAGTCCCTAAAAGTGGCCCATAACTGATAATCGAGAAAACGCACACACAAGGCTCACGTGTTCAACAAAATACTTTTGGGAGGGCACCGTGGGGTAAGTAAAACACAAGCATTGGCGGGCATCGTGGCGCGCTTTTGCCAGAAGAGGCGCGCCAGTGCTTGTGTTTGCACTTTTTTTCCGCATCACTGCCCTCCTGCATCTGTCGTTCCCAGCTCAATCATCCATGAGGAAAAACAGGATCGCCTGCAACGGTACCTTCCCTGGAATCACCGTCTGCATGAGCACTGCCGAGGTACTCGCTCCGTAGGTCGCGTTTCCAGCGTACTGCGCCGTAATCGACCTCGTTCCTGCCGGGATTGCGCTGGTGACGCATTGTGCGATTCCACCCGACAGCGGCACCGCACTGCATCCCGCGATCACGTTCCCGCCATCGCGGAATTCGACGCTGCCCGTTGGCGTTCCAACCCCGCCACTCACGGTCGCAGTAAACGTCACCGATTGGCCAAAGTTGGATGGGTTCAGGTTGGATGCCAGTGTGGTCGTTGATGTCGCAGTTGCCGTAAAGCTGGCGATGACCGAGCAGTTGGCGGTGATGGCATTGGTGGTGTAGCTGGTACCGACCAGCGAACCGCCGCAGGTGCCCGTGACTGCAGCGGTATAGCCATTGTTTGGTATGACGGTGAAGACAAAGGTCGCCCCGCTGTTCACCGTCTGTGGGACGGCGGGGTTGATGGTGCCGTTGCTACCTGCCGTCGGGGTGACGGTGTAGTTGGTGACGGTGACAATGATGTTTTGTGTGACTACAGGCGCGGCATTGTAGTTGGCATTGCCGGGTTGATTGGCGGCGACGGTACAGGTGCCAACGGCCAGACCAGTCACGACATTGCCGGAGACGGTGCAGATCGTGGGCGTGTTCGATGTAAACGTGACCGCATTACCTGATAGACCGCCCGTTGCCGACACCATCCCGGTGCCACCGACAGCAAGTGTGGGTGCGATGCCGAAGGTGATGGTCTGGCTGCCCGTGCCAATGCTGAAGGTCTGCGTGACTTGTGCGGCGACGCTGTAGTTAGCGTTACCGGATTGATTGGCGGCGATGATGCAGCTTCCTGCGGTGATGCCGGTCACGACGTTACCAGCAACGGTGCAGACGGCCGACGTGTTTGATGTAAACGTGACCGCATTACCCGATAAGCCGCCCGTTGCCGACACCATCCCATTGCCCCCGACAGCGATGCTGGGTGCAGTGCCGAAAGTAATGGTTTGAGCAGCGACGCCGATGATAATGTTTTGTGTGATCTGTGGTGCCGCGGTGTAGTTGGCGTTGCCGGTTTGGTTCGCGGCGATGGTACATGTGCCCGTCGAAACGCCCGTGACGGTACTGCCCACGACGGTACAGGTGCCCGTCGTCGTGCTGGTGAAAGTAACTGGGTTATTCGACGCACCGCCGCTTGCCGACACCATGCCTGAGCCGCCGACAACAACGGTGGGCGCGGCACCAAACACAATGGTCTGCGTGGCGATGCCGATGCTGAAACTTTGCGTGACTTGCGCCGCAGCCTGGTAGTTCGTATCGCCGGACTGATTGGCGGCGATAGTGCAGGTGCCTACCGTGACACCCGTGACGACATTACCCGATATCGAACATATACCGGGCGTGCTGCTGGTGAAGAGGATGGTGTTATTGGACGCGCCACCATTTGCAGAAACGCTACCCGAGCCACCCACAATCACAGTAGGTGCTGCACCAAACACAATCGTTTGTGTTCCGGCACCAACGGTAATGTTTTGTGTTGCTTGCGCAGCAGCGGTATAGGACGCATTGCCCGCCTGGTCGGCAGCGATGGTACAGGTACCTGCGGTGGCACCAGTGACGAGTGCGCCTGAAATCGAACAAACCAAAGGTGTGAGCGAAGTGAACGTGACCGGATTGCCGGAGGCGCCACCGAAAGCCGTAACACTGCCTGACCCGCCCACAGCGATAGTGGGTGCTGCACCGAAAGAGATCGACTGCGTACCTTGCGGCGTGACGCTGTTGGAAGTTGCCGAGGCCACACTGTTGCCCGCCGCGTTACTGGCAACCACCACGCAAGTGACTGCCGATCCGTTGGTCAACCCACTCACGACGATGGGCGGCGCGGAGCCCGTATTGCTTTGGCTCCCGCACGTGGCGATGTACCCCGTTATGACACTGCCGCCATTGGCCAGCGGTGCCGTAAAGCTGACGCTGACCGAGCCAGCACCGGCCGTGGCGGTGCCGATGATCGGGGCATCAGGTACGGTCGCGGGGGTGACGCTGGCCGATGCCGTCGAGGCGGAACTCATACCGAATGCGTTGCTCGCAGTGACGGTGCAGGTCACGCCTGCGCCATTGGTTAATCCGCTCACCGCAATCGGCGAAGCAGTGCCGGTGTTGCTTTGTGCCCCGCAGGTAGCGTTGTAGGCCGTGGTTGGGCTACCGCCGTCCCCAGATGGCAGCGTAAACGTCACGGTGACAGCACCATTGCTGCCAGCGACACCGCCGATTACCGGTGCACCCGGTACGGTTGCGTAGTCGGCGTCACGAATTTCGGCCGTGAGTATGGCTTGCCCGCCTGCCCCACGCCCACCGGATATCAGCACCTTGCCGTTGCCGATGCTAGTCGCGCTGAGGCCTGTGCGCGCCCCGATCAATATTGAGCCGTCCGTCCAGTTGTTGGTTGCGGTGTTGTAAGTGAGCGTGCTGTTGTAGGGTGTTGATGTGTTGACATCACTGCCACCCACTTGCAGCAGTTCGCCACTGGGCAAAGACACCATTCGCGAATCGTTACGCAAAGGTGCAGGCATGGCGGCGACGGTCTGCCAGGTGCCAGAGCTGACGTTATAAATTTCCGCGCTCAACGTGCCATTCAGACTGCTATTGCCGACCGTGTGCCCGCCGACGACCATCACATTGCCATCGGCCAAACGGGCAACTTGATGGGAATAGCGTCCGACGTTGAGATTGCCCGAAGCGCTCCAGGTGTTGGTCGCCGGGTTATACAAAGCGGTCGCGCTAAACGCCGTTGCGCCCGATACGCCGCCAACGATCAAGGCCTGCCCATTGGCGAGAACCGTCAGGCTGCCAAAGCCTCCTGTAACTGCCAACGGCGTGTTTCCAGTCGCGCTCATACTATTGGTGGCGGGATCATAGAGTTCGGGGTATGCGTTGCCCGCAGCGATCAATACCTTGCCGCTTGGCAATCGAGCGTCAAGGTGACCGTAACGGCCTTGAAGCAGATTGGGCCCCGCCGTCCAGACATTGGTCACGGGGTCATACAAAACGGTGGTATTGAGTACGGCGTTCGCCGGGGAGATCCCGCCGGCAACGAAAACACGGCCATCGTTGAGTACGGTTGCGGTGTGAAAGTACCGGCCGACAGGCATCGCGGCCATCGCGGACCAGTTGTTGGTGGCGGGATTGTAGCGATCCACAGTATCGAGCGTGCCGTTGTTCGTGCCGCCGATGGCGAGCACCGAACCATCATTCAACAGCACCGCCACATGCGCACTACGCGGCCCCGACAGTGTGCCCGCCGCGCGCCAGGTAGGGGACGCAACCACACTATTGGATGGTGCCGACGCGGCACTGTTGCCGTTCACATTGGCGGCAATGACGTTACACGTTGCGCTCACACCGTTGAAAGCGGTCACTACAATCGGAGAGGCCGCCGCGCTATTGCTGGCAGCGCCACAGGTTGCCGTATAGCCGGTGATGCTATTGCCACCGTTGGCAAGCGGCGGCGTGAACGACACCGTGATGCGGCCGTTGCCCGCAGTGGCATTCACGTTGGTGGGTGCGTCGGGCGTGGTGAGTGGTGTAGCGCTGTTGGACGCCGCCGATGCCGCACTCGTCCCAACGATATTGGTCGCCCTGACGGTGCAGGTGACGGGTGCATTGGCAAGGCCCGACACGACGATGGGTGAGGCCGCGCCACTATTGCTATTGGCACCACAGGTGGCGGTGTAACTTGTGATCGTACTGCCGCCGTTATTGGCAGGCGGCGCAAAGGTGACACTGACCTGCGCGATGCCCGCCGTGGCGGTACCGATGACGGGTGCGGTGGGCACAGTAGATGGCGTCACGCTGTTGGACGCGACTGACGCCGCCCCCGTACCCACACTATTAACTGCTACCACGCTGCAAGTGACGGCAACGCCATTGGTCAACCCCGTCACCAGGATCGGCGAAGACGCGCCGGTGTTGCTCATCGCCCCGCATGTCGCCGTGTAGCCCGTGATAGCCGTGCCGCCGTTGCCCGCTGGTGTGAAGACTACACTCACTTGCGCATTGCCTCCCGTGGCGGTGCCAATCGTGGGCGCATCGGGAACGGTGGCGGGGGTGACGCTGTTGGATACGCCCGACGCCGCACTCTGCCCCGAATTATTGGTTGCCCGCACCGTGCAGGTGACAGCACTGCCATTGGCAAGACCTGACACCACCACAGGTGAAGTGACGCCACTATTGGTCGCTGCACCGCAAGTGGCGGTGTAGCTGGTAATGGCGCTGGAGCCGCTGCTGCCGGGTGCGCTAAAAAACACATTGACCAAGCCATTGCCGCGGGTGGCGGTACCGATGGTCGGCGCGCCCGGCACCGTGCCGACGACAGCGCTGTTTGATGCTGCTGATGCCACACTCGCGCCCAGGTAATTTGTGGCACGCACCGTGCAAGTCACGGCAGGCGTATCGGCCATGCCGGTGACCACAATGGGGGACGCTGCGCCGCTTGTGCTGACCGTGCCGCAGGTAGCGGTGAAGCCGGTTACCGGTGCGCCGCCATTGGTGGGTGCGGGTGTGAAACTTACCGTGACCTGGCCATTGCCGCCGGTCGCACTGCCGATGGTGGGTGCTGCTGGTGCGGCCATCGTGACTTTGCGTACGCGGGCGCCACTGCGCTCAGGGATGTACAGGTTCCCGTCGGCATCGAAGGCGATAAAACTGGGTTCATTTATATTCGCAGTCAAGGCTGGCCCGCCGTCACCGGGTGTGCCCACACTGCCATTGCCAGCGACGGTGGTGATGACGCCATTGGCCGCGACTTTACGCAAGCGGTAGTTCAGGCGATCTGGGATATAAATTTCACCCGTGGGGCTGACATACACACCGGCGGGGTAGTTCAATTGCGCGGCGGTGGCCTGCCCGTTGTCGCCACTGAAACCGGCCACTCCGGTACCGGCGATGGTGGAAATCACCCCGGCCGTGGTAATGCGGCGCACCCGATGCCCGTATAGCTCGGCAATCAATATCTCCCCGGCTGTACTCACGGCAACCGCAATCGGAAAATAGAGCTGCGCGCTGGTGGCCTGCCCATTGTCCCCGCTGGAACCCGCCACACCAGTGCCGGCGATGGTGGAAATCATCCCGGCTGGGGTAACCTTGCGCACGCGGTTGTAGAAGCGCTGCGTGATGTAGAGATTGCCTGCGGCATCAAACGCAAGCCCTGAGATTGAGCCGAGCTGCGCTGCTGTGGCTTGGCCACCATCGCCGCCTGCGGCATCCGTGCCGTCACCAGCCACCGTGGTAATCACACCAGCCGGGGTGATTTTACGCACGCGGTTGTTGCCGCTGTCGGCGACATAAACATTGCCAGCGGCGTCAATGCCCAACCCGAATGGCGCATTCAATGCGGCTGCGGTGGCCTGGCCACTATCACCTGACCATCCTGCCGTGCCGGTACCGGCGAAAGTGCTGATGACCCCAGCAGGCGTTATTTTACGTACGCGATTATTTGTAGAGTCCGTGAAGAGCAAATTCCCGGCTGGATCAGCAATGATGCTGAGTGATCCGTTGACCAGTGCGCTCAAAGCCTGCCCGCCGTCTCCACTGAAACCCGCCGTGCCATTGCCGGCGATGGTGTGGATGAGGTAGGTATAGACCTGCGCATTGAGTGTGGCAGAGGTCGGGCTGGTGCCGCTGAGATTGGTCGCGACGACATTGCACGCCACGCTCGCGTTGACGATGAGTGGCACCACAATCGGCGAGGCGCTACCGCTCACCGACACGCCCCCGCAAGTGGCGGTATAACCACTGACCGCCGGACCGCCATTGGGCACGGGCGGGTTGAATGTCACGGTGGCCTGATTCAAGCCACCGACTGCACTGACGATCGTGGGTGCAGCAGGTGCGATGCCCAGATAGCGGCGGATGCGGTTGTTATTCACGTCGGCGATGGTCAGCAGATTGGCCGGATGCACGGCCAATCCAAAAGGGCCATTCAATTGCGCAGCCGTTGCCGCACCGCCGTCACCGCTAAAGCCAGCCACACCGGTGCCCACGACGGTGGAGAGATTGCCGCCAGCATCGAGTCGATGCACGGTATGGTTGGCGCTGCTGATATAAATATTGTTTGATGCATCTGCGGCGAGCGCCACCGGTGAAGCAGGTGTTGTGGGATCAGTCACGTAGCCGCCACCCGAGTTGTATTTGCGCAGTCCGCCAATGCAAATGGCGATCACATTACCGCTGCTATCGATCCTGACATCGGTCACGTTGATGCATTGTGGTGAGGTGCCAAAACTGGCGACACTATTGCCGGATGCGGCCAGCCGGATGATCGAGGCGTTGCGAAAATTGTCGGCAACAAACAGGTTATTGCTGGCGTCAAACACCATGCCGTTGACATTGCAAAAATCCACGTTGGCGTTGGTGCGGCCAGAAAAAATGTTGGTGCCGCAGCCACTACTGGTCCCGGCGAAGGCAGAAATGATGCCGGTGGACACGGTCACTTTGCGAATTTTGTTGCCGATGGAAATGTAGATATTGCCGACACTGTCGATGGCAATGGCCTTGATGTTATCGAGCAAGGCGCTGGTCGCGAGGCCACCGTCGCCAGTGCTGCCAGGTGTGTTCCCGCCCGCAATGGTGGTGAGCACACCGGTGGTGCTGATTTTACGAACGGCATAGTTCTCGGAGAAATACAAATTGCCGCTGGCGTCGTAGGCAATGGCGCGCAGCGAGCCAACACTGGCCGCAGTGGCTTGTCCACCGTCACCGTTGAGCGTATTCGAGTACGTTCCGGTGCCGGCCAGTGTGCTGATGGATTGCGCAAAGGCTTGACCCGGCAAAGCCGCAAACGCCATGCAAACTCCCACCCATGCGTGGCTGCGAAACAAGCGTCGTTGCCATTGTGTGAACGATTGAGCGATGGTCCTCGATTGCGTGTTGGTAGCAGCAGCGGCAGCAGCATTCATTTTCGTCATCCCCAATTAGTCCACATGAAGTGGCCCTTACTTGGGTTTACGAGAATGTCTGCGTAAAGCTCTCACAAAGTGTGAAATATATTTTTAGCGCAGCTTCCAGCGTATGAACACGTTTAATCGCCGCATCAATAGGAGCGCCAAGAAGGGAGCTTCTCGAAACCCAACTCCCGTTCGCCCTGAGCCTGTCAAAGGGTTGCGCGTACCACGTTGAATCAATGACTTAGTTCAGCTGCACTTCGACAAGCTCTCAAGAAACAGCTTTTTTCATTATTGTATTCAATGTGTTGCAAATGTGATGGAATCGAAAATCGACGTTGAATCTTATTGCAAACGGCCCGCAGTCCGTAGTCCGTAGCCTGGATGCAGCTCAGCGAAATCCGGGACGGTGCTTGCGCATCGACGGTCCTCGATTACGCTGCGCTTCATCGCGGCTACTCGTCTACCCATTGCAAGCCGGAGCCACTGTTTTTCAATTCCGCCTTTCAACCTACGGGTGAATAACTTGCTCAGTGCGAACGGGGTTTTAAGAAGCTCGGCGGGTTCAAATCTGTAGTACAACACCAGCATTGGCGGGCGTTGTGGCGCATTTATGCCTGAAGAAGCCGCCAGACATAGAGGTTGTAAGAATTATTGCTGCAAGGCTTTGAGTTGCGCGATGACGGGTGCGTCGGCGCTCAACCTCTCACGCACATTCGCCAAAATCTGTGTGGCGAGCGTGCGGCTTTGGCGTTGATCGTCGCGCTGCCCACGACTGGCCAGCCATTCGGTACGCGGCAACATTGCCAACCAGGAACGCGCATCGGCATCGCCATACAAATCACGATAGCGCTTCTCGGCCTTCACAAACCCGGAATTGGCGCTAGTTGCGTCACCCTGTTTTGCGGCGAGCATCGCGTTGACCATGGCGATATCAGCCATGACTTCCCCGTCGGAAATCAAAACCGCCGGTTTTAGTTTGGCTTGCCATATTGCGGCGTCGATCAGCTTGTCCGCAGCGATTGCGCAGCGCATCAGTTCTGCCACTACCGACGCAGTTTCGCGGTGTGCTTCGCCGAGGACCTTGCGGTAGATTTCGTAGGCAGCGAGCAGATGAACATGGCTCTCTTCGAGCTTGCCTAGTCTAGTCAGGGTACGACCAAGATTCAGTTCCTGTGTTGCCACCGCATTGTCGATCGGCCGCATGTATTTTTTCATGATGCCAAGCGCCTCGCGAAAGTACTGCAATGCGGCCGCATTGTCGCCCAGGTCTGCCAGAGCCAGCCCGGTACTGTTCATTGCGAGGGCGGTATAGGTGGAATCGCGCCCAACCGTTTTTTCGGCGATTTGCAATGCCTCCTGACCGAGTTGCAATGCATCACGCGGTCGTCCCGTCGCGGTGAGCAGGGCAGCCAGATAGATCAACGGCCTCAACATGTTTACATTTTGCCGCCCGTGCAATTTTTCGTTTTGCGACACGATGCGCCGGAAGATGATTTCGGCCTCGGCGAACTGACGCGAGCGGTTCAATTCACCCGCAAGATACTGAAGGCTGATAAGGACATCCGGATGGCCCTCACCCAACTTTCGCTGCTTGATGTCGATGCTGCGCCGGTAACTCTCAATGGCTTTTTCGCGTTGCCCCAGCACGCCGTAAACCTGCCCGGCGATGTGCAGGGTCTCCGCATTCCCGAGGCTCGTCGGGTCGATTTTTTCGTGAATGGAAATGGCGCGCACCAGTAAACGTTCGGCCTCGCGCAAGTCACCCGATGTTGCGCGCAGTGCGTACGCCATGAACGCGAGCGATTGTGCCAACTCTTCGGAATCGGCTGACGCGTTTTGTTCCCGTAGCGCCAGTGCCTCGCGCGCCAGCGGCACGAGCTGCGAATTGTCGAGCTTCAACACGTCGTTTTGAAACTCGAGTGTCAGCATGCGCGCCAGTTCCAGCGGGCGATTTTGCTTGCGCTCGATTTCAATCGCGCGGCGAACGTTTTCACGCGCCTCCTTCGGTTTGCCCATGTTTGACTGCACCCGGGCGAGTGCGCTATAGAGCAGCGCTTGCGTTTCCGGCTGTCCCTGCATTTGTTTTTCCAGCCTTGCTTCCGCGGCGGCGATCAACTTTGAGGCGGGAATATCGCCGGACTCTGCATTCGGGTTGCTGCTGTCAAATACCGAAATGAGGAAGTCACTCGTCTGGCGCGTCGAAGCTTCGGCCTGCGTCGCGCGATTCTTTTCTGCCACCGCCGTTGCCTCGGAGACTCGTGCGCGATCCCGCTCCGCTACGGCGGCAGACTCTGCCGATTGCGCACGATCACGTTGCTTCGCGGTTGCCTGCTCGGCCAATGCGACACGATCCCGTTCATGTTCGGCTTCCGTGCGCGCTGCGTGCGCACCGTCGCGTTCGCGTAGCGCGTCTGCCCGCGCGAACTGTGTTGCATCGCGCTCTTTCAGCGCCTGCTGCTCTGCGCTTTGCGCACGATCACGCTCGGACACAATACGTTGTGCGGCCACACCAACCGTCAATGCGAACACGCCCGCTGCCGCAAGCCATGGCCAATTACGTTGGGTGAATTTCCGCGCAACATAAGCCGGTGTCGCCTTGACGGCTTCGAGTGGTTTGCGTCCGAGATAGCGTTCAATGTCTGCCGCCAATGCACCGGCGCTTGCGTAACGGTTGGCCGGATCGTCCTCGACGGCCTTATTCGTGATGGCACGCAGCTCGCTGTTCAATCCTTGCTTCGACTTGGCGTTAACGCTGCCAACGGTATTCGTGATTTCCAGCAACTCGCGCAACATGCGTCCCAGGCTATAAACATCCGTTGCCGTCGTCAGCACCTGCCCGTTACGCTGCTCCGGGCTCGCATATTGGGGCGTAAAAGCACGCGCCATCGTTTGTTTGCTGGTTGGTCCCGTCACGGGCGCGTCGGGCGCGGGGTCATTCCGGACGTCACCATCGAGCAGCCTCGCGATTCCAAAGTCCAGCAGCACGGGTCGCCCGGAAGTTGTCACGACAATATTGGAAGGCTTGATGTCGCAATGCACGATCAGCCGCTGGTGCGCAAATCCGATGGCACCGCAAACATCGATCATCAACTTCAGGATATCGTGCACTGGCAAATGTTTGTCGCGGACGAAGCGGTCAATCGCAATGCCTTCGACGTATTCCATCACCAGATAGGGCTGGCCGTGCGGCGTGGTGCCGCCGTCGTAGAGACGGGCGATATTCGGGTGCGTGAGCTGGGCGAGTATTTGCCGCTCCCTTGCCAGGTACTCCAGCGATTTGGCGCTGGGAATACCGTGCAGTAATTTCACTGCGGCTTCCTGTTCAAAATGGCCATCGCTGCGCTGGGCACGAAATACCGTTCCCATACCGCCCTGCCCTACCTCGCTGACCAAACGCCATGCGCCCAACGTCTCGCCCACCTTGACATCGTCACCCGCCACCACGCTCATCATGCGCAATATCGGCTGCGATACGCGCCGGTGATCGGTATCGGTCTGCCGCAGGAGCAGCTCAACGTAATCGATGATTCCGGTATTGCTTGTGAGCTGCCTGAGGCGCGCGCTGCGTTCGCTTTCGGGCAGGTCACAGACTTCGCCAAACAACTCCTTGGCCAGTGCGTGGTGCTTAGAGTCCATAGCCCAGCGTGGTGTGCAGCCAGGCGCGCGCGAAGCGCAATTCGCGATCCACCGTGGCGCGGGAAATACCTAATACACCGGCGATCTCCTCACGTTCGAGGCCGGCGAAATACGTCAGATGCAATACCTCGCTGCCGCGTGGATCAATTTTTTCCAGCGCCACCAGCGCCTGGTCGAGTGCCAGCAGGTCGGCAATCTGCGATTCCTCACCCACGGCAGCGCCCGTGAGCGTGACATGCAGGTGCTGGCCGCCACGCTTTTGTGCCAGTCGCGCGCGTGCGTGATCGATCAGGGTGGAGCGAATGTAGAGCGACATCGTGGCAAAGAAATGCGCGCGATTCTTCAAGTCGGTGGGCGCATCGGCGATACGGATGACGGCCTCGTGCAGCAATTCGGTCGGGGACAAGGTGCTGTCGCCAGAAACCTCGCGCAGGCGATGCGCCGCGATCTTTTTTAGCTGGTCGTACACCTGATCGAACAAGCTGGCAAAGGCGGCACCGTCGCCGTTTTGCCAGGCCTGCAGCAGCGTGGTCAGGGAAGTATTTGCGACTGGCGGGACACTCATCAACGACCGTGGCGATATGCGAAAAGGAGACCTGAGTATAGCAGCGGACTTTTTCGCGGCGATGTCGCGATCAGGCGCATCGACAGGCGCGACAGGTGGGTCAAT
>JANYHZ010000183.1 GCA_025362135.1 Betaproteobacteria bacterium
TTGCCCGGCAGCGACATCTCGCGCGAATGACGCACCATCGCGCAAGATCGCGATTGACAAGCGTTCGGTGGAAGTCTCAAAGGCGAGGAGGTTCATGGCGGCAGACTAAATTGCAAGCGCCAATTATAAGCGGCGCATGCCAACAGAGCCTCAACTCAAGTCCAGGGAACCCAGTTCACACGCGGGTGCTGCACAAGGAAAATAGTACAAACACTAGCATCAGCGCGGCTTTACAGACATTTACGCCTGCGAACCGCACCAGTGCTAGCGATTAAGCTATGAGCACTTCTCGAAAGGCGATTACGCACATCTTGACAGGGTAAGACTAAGCGCGTCAAAATGGGGGCGACAGGCCGGTATTGCTTTGCTTTGCGTATTTCTTGGATTAAGTGGCGAAGCCTTCACCAAAAATACTTCTGGAGAGGTCCAATTTTTCGGCGGGGATAGTTTCATCCAACTTGAAAACAGGCCCGTCGCCATGTTCGACGGTGTAGGCAAAAGCTGTATCTGCGCGAATACTTGCCAGCGCATAAGAATATGTAATAAGGCCACCCAACACAGGCCAGAAAATCGGCGGCTTTGTATCTTCGCAAGCCTTCAAAAGTTCGGCCTTCTTGATGGGAATGGTGTATTTGATGGAGTGAACCTCACCAGGGAAAAGAACCAAACCCAGATCAGCCCCTTCTATCGTTACGTTTCCGGGCGTGATAACAATGGGAATTCTTGGCAACAAACCTCGATTGAGTTGGGCCATTCGTTGAAGCGTGATGATGGCCAGTTCGTGCTTCGGGCTACGGAGAGTGAGAAACGGGGTGAATTGGATCGCTGTTGCCGGAGTGTGTCCGACGTTTTTTATTTCAAAAACGAATTGGAAGCGAGCATCCCCATCCTCGTTGTACGTCAAGGGGCCAGCGATTTCCGTTTTACAGGTGAGCCAAGGACGCAAACTCAGCAGCGATGCGTCGGCGGACTTCTTGGCGGCATCGGCAACAGTGCGAGCAATAGCAAGCTGGTTTTCACCGGCGACCCAAAGTTTGGCAGTGGCACGCCACAACGTGAAAGTGAAAAAAGCGACGACAAGAGTCGCAACCGCAATAACAGCTTCTCCACGGGACTCAAGGAACTCGCCTACCCAGTGAATAGCTACCAGCGCAATATTGTGAGTGGCGCAATTTTCCTCATTGCTGTTTTTGGCGGTGCTGCATATCTCGCCTTCCGTTGGTATGAAGCCAGTAAGAAAGCCAACCAATAGGAAGGTAATCGTGACTACAGCAACAAGTAAAATAATCTCTTTTAATGTTGAACCCTGTGCCGGTTCTGGCATGCGACCCCCGTTAGTAGGTTGCTCTTATAGCCGCGCCGAAAATGTTCGCGTTCATGCGGTTATTGTAACGAAACTCGAATTCAGCCACATACAACGGAAGATACTTGCGGGAAACCTTGTGGAACGTACCCATGATGCCGCGCTTAACAATGCTCCAAAAGCCCTCGATGGTGTTTGTATGAACCGCACCGTTGACGTATTGGCCGACCGAGTGACGCACAACGCGATGATTGGCGAACTTCCAAGCGTTGATATATCCACGATGTTCGTCGGTGCAAAGCAAGCTGACTTTGTGGGAGCAAACTTGCTCCACGAATGTATCCAGCGTAGCGGAGCTAATGTCGTTGATAACGCGAGCAATCACGTTCCCTTTGCGCTCAACACAACCAACAACAATATCTTTGCCGCCAGTACCACCATGTGGGCCTTCGTCACGATCTTTCTTATGCTTGTTCTTCGCTTTACCGCCGATAAACGTTTCATCGCACTCGACAACACCGACCAACTGACGAAAATCCGCACCCGACAAAGCAACACGAATCTTGTTGCACATCTTGAGCGCGGTGTTGTACGAGCCAAAGCCCATGTAACGCATGACTTGCAGGGAGCTAATGCCCTTCTTGCTAGTCAAGATCAGGTGCATCACGCGGAACCACTCGCGCAGCGGCTTGTTGGTATTCTCGAAAATCGTGCCGACCGTAACAGAGAAGCGATAGCCGTCCTGATTGCAGGCATAACACATCCAATGCCAATCCTTCGTGCCATGCTCGGTAATATCGGTATTGTCGCAGCGAGG
>JANYHZ010000208.1 GCA_025362135.1 Betaproteobacteria bacterium
ACCTGGTGACTTTTCAATCCCGGTTTGGCAAGGCCGAATGGCTGCAGCCGTATACCGACAAGACGCTGGAGAAACTAGGGAGCGCAGGCTGCAAACGCGTCGATGTGATTTGCCCGGGTTTCGCGGCGGATTGCCTGGAGACGCTGGAAGAAATTGCGATGGAAGCGAAGGAGACTTTTCTCCATGCGGGGGGGAAAGTATTCAATTACATTCCGGTGGCAAATGATACGCAGGCGTTCGTGGGAGCCTTGACCGAGATTGCACGGGAAAATCTGGCGGGATGGGTGAGCGAGAGTTGGGATAAGGAGGCGGCGAAGCGGGAGGGAGAAGCGTCGGCGCGATTGGCGAAGGGGATGGGGGCATTGCAGTAAGCGTTTAAGTTTTCCTCGTCCTTTCGCTGACAGAACTCAGGTTCGCCCGTATTATCTTGGCTTTGACGCTGGTTGACTTCTCGTGCGGAAGATGTTCGCTGTAAACCGTTGAAAGATTTTCATGTCAGCAAGACAATTTGATCGTTTAGAACACGTCTACAAGAATGAGGAATTCGCAGAAATTGTGAGGGACGCTGTTCGATTTTTTAACGGAACACCAGTGCATCAACTTCCGCCTCTTGCACAATTTCGTGGCACGGGTGTCTATGCTCTTTATTACACGGGGAGGACGGGTGTTTACCGCCAATACGGCAAACTGAACCGTACCGCATATAGCCATCCTATTTATGTGGGCAAAGCAGTGCCAAAGGGCTGGCGACAAGCGCGTGTGGCCGATGATCCTAAGGCTCAGGCTTCGGCGCTGCGGTCGAGATTAGCGGAACACAGCAGGAATATCGAAAAAGTGTCTGGAGTTGAAATCTCAGACTTCATGTGTAGATTTGTGATTCTTGAAGGCACTGCATCAGACATGATTGGAACAATCGAGGCGGCTCTAATTAAATTGCACAGACCGCTGTGGAATACCCGTATGGATGGATTTGGCAACCACACGCCAGGTAAAGGCCGATTCGAACAAGCGAAATCTGATTGGGATGTGATTCATGTTGGCCGGGTATGGGCAGAAAAATGCAAAGGCAGACACGCCAAACCGGAAACAGTGTTAAAGAATATTGAACAACACCTCAAGTCACTCACTGTCAATCCATGAATTCTTTGGAGATTTTTTCAGGTGCGGGAGGCTTGGCAAAGGGCTTAGAACAAGCGGGATTTCGACATGCAGCTTTTGTCGAGTTCAATTTACATGCTTGTAACTCTCTGCGCGAGAACTTTGATCCGGAAAACGTGTTTTGCGGGGACATCAAAGACTTCGATCTTGACGGAATGGTTTCAATTGACGTAGTGGCTGGTGGTCCTCCTTGCCAGCCATTCTCTATGGGGGGGAAACACAAGGCACATAACGACAGCCGTGATATGTTTCCTTATGCGATCAAAGCTATCGAACGCTTAACTCCTAAGGCTTTCGTATTTGAGAATGTGAAAGGGCTGTTGCGTACTTCGTTCTCGGAATATTTTGAATACATTCTTTTGAGGCTGACCTACCCGGGGTTCAAACCAAGCGAGCCTAGCGACTGGAGATACCATCTTTCCATTTTGAAAAAACTGGAAAAGATGTCGTATACCGGGACAAAGTATCAAGTCCAGTTCAAGCTTCTAAACGCTGCAGATTACGGCGTGCCACAGACGCGAGAGCGTGTTGTAATTGTTGGAATACGCTCCGATGTGGGTGTCGATTGGAAGTTCCCTGTTGAAACGCACTCCGAAGATCGACTGCTATGGGATATGTATGTGTCAAAGGACTATTGGAAGCGCCACAACATATCGTTACGCATGCCCTATGAAGACAGCCAAACACACAAAGAAAAAGTGCGGCGTCTAATAAACCGTTACGGAATGTTTGAACCAACTGAATTACCGTGGCAGACGGTTCGAGATGCATTGGTTAATGTGCCCGATCCGAGATCCGACCACAAAATCGCCGATCACATTTACAAAGGTGGCGCGCGTAGCTACCCCGGTCACACTGGCAGTTACATAGACTGGCCTTCAAAAACAATTAAAGCTGGCGGACACGGAGTGCCTGGAGGCGAGAATATGGTTCGGTTTGGAGATGAATCAGTACGGTATTTCACCGTGTTTGAAGCCAAACGTATTCAGACCTTTCCTGACGATTTCATAATCAAAGGTGCGTGGGGGGAAGCAATGCGACAAATTGGAAATGCGGTTCCGGTCAAAGTCGCTTCAGTGTTAGGGAGTCATTTGTGGGCCACGCTTCAGCAAACGGGTGCGTCAAGTTCGAAAAAAAAAGTAGCTGTTTGAGGCGTCACCTATTGTTTCCAACTCGCTACATGTTCATGTCCGCCGAAACAGAGTTGCAAACTTACTAATTAATTTTTGCGCGTGATACCAAATCAATTCAATAACCTCCAGAGGACTAATGAATATGGCCACCAATGGCCAAGAGTATGCGCAAAGAGTAAGCAATACAGGAAGTGCAAAAAAATCGATCCCACCAGCGTCACTCGGCCACACAAAATATGCTAGCAGGCATCCGATGACGAACATGCAAGTTGCGATCACGTGCGTTGTTTTCCATATAGACCATGGTTGATAGCCGGACTTTGCACGCCAACGTGTCCAGACGGCGTCAGCTTTCTCAACACAGAGTAGCAAAAGTGCCGCGCTGGCAAACAATCCAATCAAGCAACCGAGTCCTATCGCCAGTTGTGTCAACTTTTCTTCACCCCAAAACAATGCTCCAACAAAGGAAACTCCCCTACCCTAACCTCCCCCGCATACTCCGCGACAGCCTCCGAAACTATCGCCCCAATGTCTCGATACCGCTTCGCAAACTTCGGCGTGAAATCCGGAAACAACCCAAGAATATCCTCGGTCACCAACACCTGCCCATCACACGCCGGAGACGCCCCAATCCCGATTGTCGGCACCTTCAGCGACTCGGTAATCGCCCGTGCCACCGGCTCCACCGTGCCCTCAATCAACACCGAAAATGCGCCGGCATCCTCAAACCGCCGTGCCAAAGCTGGCCACCGCAACAGCGCATCCGCCTCTTTGCCCTGCGCCTTGAATCCGCCCATTTCATGCACACGCTGCGGCATCAACCCGATGTGCGCCATCACCTGAATCCCGCGCCTGGTGAGAAATTCCACCGTGTCCACCAGTTCTTCACCGCCCTCCAGTTTCAATGCCTGCGCGCCACTC
>JANYHZ010000225.1 GCA_025362135.1 Betaproteobacteria bacterium
GGCGGCGTGTCTGTTGTTGCGGCCCGATGCCGATTGGCCCAAGCGCGTATTGCAGATCGGCCTCGGCGCGGCTTCGCTCACCAAGTTCTGGTATCGACATCGGCCTGAAACAAAACAGACGATCGTGGAAATCAATCCTGCCGTGGTCGCGATGGCACAACAATCGTTCAAGCTGCCGGCCAATGAAGCGCGCATCGACATACAGATTGCCGATGGCGTGGCGTGGATGCATGAGGACCGCCGCGATAAATTCGATTGCATCATGGTTGATGGCTACGACCACAACGCGCGTTTTGGTGCGCTGGGTACTGAATCGTTCTATCGCGATTGTCGCGCGCGTCTAGGCAAGCGCGGTTTGCTGGTCTTGAATTTGTTTGGACGCGCGCACGGATACAAAAAACAAATCGAAAATCTGCGTGCGGCATTTGATGACCGCGTGCTGGCGCTGGGCCCGGTTGAAGGTGGTAATGCAATTGCATTTGCAGTTAATGGCGAAGCGGTAGCGCTGGAGATGCCGATGCTGCGCGCGGATGCGCAGAGGCTGTTTGATGAAACCGGTATCAGGTTCACAGCTACGTTGGTGCGGATGGATCAGGCGATTGCCGGGATGATGGGGCAGCTCAGCAAAAAGCGGGGCAGGGGGCTGGTGTTGTAAACAGGTTCATTCACGATCCGTGATGCGTGGCATTAAACGCCGAATAGCGCGAAAATCTCATTCACACACTTCAGGAGTACCGCATGATCGAACCAGAACAAAAATCCATCATCACCCTCGCGCTCATGGCCGCTTTTGCCGACGGCGGCAACAGTGAGGTGGAACGCGCGGAAGTCAAGCGCATCGCAGATTCACTCTCGAAAAACGGCGACATCAATGTTGCGGCGATTTATCAGGACGTGATTTTGAGTCGCGTTACGCTCGCCGCCGCTGTGGCTGCACTGATAACGCCCGAAGCGAAGAGCCTGGCCTTTGAACTCTGTGTATCCGTTTGCGATGCTGATGGAACGCAGGGTGATGCAGAGAGCGCGTTTCTCGCCAATCTTCGAACAGCTCTGCAGCTCGATCCTGCCGCGAGCCTGAGCGCAAATACCTTCGTCGCAAATTCGGCTGCTCTCGCCGCCGCGCCATTATCGGCAATATTCCCACTTGAGCCGCCCATGCTCGCATCCAATATGACGACGGTCGAGCAGGACAAGGTAATACTCAACTACGCCATCCTGAACGGCGCGCTTGAACTGCTGCCGGAGACACTAGCCTCGATGGCGATCATTCCATTACAGATGAAAATGGTCTATCGCATCGGAAAGACTTATGGCTTCGAGCTGGACAAGGGCCACATCAAGGATTTTCTCGCCACGGCCGGGGCTGGATTGGCATCGCAATACGTCGAGCAGATTGGGGTGAAGCTGATCGGCAGAATTTTCGGCGGCGGCTTGATCGGCGGGCTCATTGCCGGCGTGGCCAAACAGGCAGTGAGTTCCGGCATGTCGTTTTCCACCACGTATGCGCTAGGGCATCTGGCGCGGCGATATTACGCGGGCGGGCGGACGTTTTCAACAGCAGTCCTGAAAGACACCTATACCGACTTGCTGGGTGAAGCCCAGCGCATGCAGGGCGAGTATCTGCCCGCGATTCGTGAGAAGGCGCGCACCGTCAACGTCGCCCAAATCCTCAACGAAGTTCGGCAATAACGGCGCTAACCGGCTTTCACTTTCAGCAGGTTGTTGACCCTGGTCACACCGACGATGTTGCGGGTGATCCCTTCGGCTCGTTCCTTGCGAGCGTCCGAAGAGACTTCCCCTTTCAATGTCACTTCACCCTTGACAGTGTTGACTTCGATGGCGATTGCACTCAGTCCCGGGTCTTTTAGGAGGTCCGCTTTGATCGATGCCGTAATGGCGGAATCTGAAACGATCGTACCGACCTGATTTACTTTGGTGGATACGGCATTACCCGTTTCGTCGAGTGCAGCCCCGGTCTTGAGGGAGACCGATTCGCCCATGCCTGCCACCACGCTTCCGGCCTGATCCACTTTTTTCTCGACCTTTTCACCGGCTTTGACGATGCTGGCGTTGGTTTTATCGATGGCTTTGTCGAGTTTCTGGCCGACAGTTTGCCCCGAATCCGTGTACTTGTCGCAACCCGTTACAAGCAGCATGACCCCGACGACTGCGGCGACGAGAATGGAATGTGTGTGGGAAGAGGATTTCATGATTGGCACCTGATGTTATACGGACCTGATTATTGTTGATTCTCCCGTACCGCACCATGACGTGAAAGCGTTTTCGCGTGTAGGACAAAACCGGCATAGGGTGAATGCCTCGCGAGCGCACCGCCACGCGATGCGGCAACCGCGCGGATGTGTGCCCGTTCGATTCACAACTCATGCCATCCGTCCGTTGCGGCGACCGACAACAAATCACGCGAGCTGCTTACCCCCATCACGGCTTATCTCCTACGCCCACAAACCCTACATACGCCTAATCTACCGATTGTCGGGCTCGATCCGCGAGCAGTTTCAATCCCATGTACGTTTAATCAGGAGAATCAAAATGAATGTATCCAAGACGCTTGTCTCCACTGCAGCTGCGATGGCGATAGCCGGGGTGGTCGGTTTTGCATTTGCACAATCCAATCCGGAAAATATTAATGTGAAGCCCAACAACAACCTCACGCAGACACAGAGCGACTCAGCACTGCCATGCCAACCGGGCCCTTTCAACGAGCACTTACCTAAGGACGGGAAATCACGTTCGGACAACCTTACCACCCGCGACTGCGCAACCATCGCGAATACGCGCGTGGAAGTGCGCACCGCCACCCCAGTGATCGTGCAGACCGAAGCCGCTGTGCCATACCAGTCCGCGCCTGTCGTTTCCAACACGACCGTAGTTTCGAAAACCGAGCCGACACCTGTGTATGTCGCCGCGACGAACGAACCGAGCACGATGCCGAGCGAGCGTATGCCCCGCGCAGATCGCAACTAATAGATCCGCAGCTGCATGAACGCCCGGAGCATGCTTCGAATAAACCGGCGAAGGGCGCACTTGATCGCAATTGTGATTAACGCGCCCTCACCGTCGGCTTTTCACCTAACAACGGAGGCAAGTTTGCGCCGCGCCTGGCTCCCCGGCATCGTCATGCTGGCGACGTGTGGGTCGCTACAACTTTTGGCGAGTCCGCACCCGCTCGTTCCGCCAGCAACCAATACGACCTCAGCCACAAGCGGTCGTTTCGCCGACTTCGGTGTTGAAAAACCTTCTGCGGATGCGCGCTATCTTGCGAACTGGGTAGCAGATTCACGCGACAACGGTGGTACCGAATTCTTCATCGTCGATAAAAAAGACGCCCGGGTCTATGCGTTTAACGCTGCCGCGCGCCTCAATGGCAGCAGTGCAGTGCTGTTGGGATCGGCGAAAGGCGATGACTCCGTTCCGGGCATTGGCCTGAAGCCGATCGCGGCCGTCAAGCCGTCTGAACGGACGACACCAGCGGGACGATTCGTCGCAGAACGTGGACGCAACACTCTTGGTGAAGATGTGGTGTGGGTTGATTATGACGCGGCAGTATCGATGCATCGTGTCCGCATGACGAACGCCAAGGAACGTCGGCTGGAGAGGCTCGCGACCCCAACGGCGGAGGACAACCGGATATCTTATGGTTGTATCAATGTGCCCGTTGCTTTCTACAATGCACACATCAAGCTGGTCTTCGCCAACCATCGCGCAATCGTTTACGTGCTGCCAGAGGTCAAGTCCACACAACAGGTATTCGGCGCGTATGACGTCGCAGCAAAACACGGGCGCGAGTCACGTTGATCGACTCCCGCGCGTATCGAGGAAGCGACACCTGCCTGTTTTAGCACATCGACACGAAACTCTCCGTTGCGCACGACACTGAACAGGCACCCGCAAATCGGTCCGTACTGCACTTCCACCCACTCAGGCACAAGTTGCACGATGAACGCCAGGGGCGGTTCGCACGAATCGCGAAGCATGGCCTCCAACAGGAAATGTGGCGCGACTAACGCGATTCCCAATAGTGGTGACCATTGGAAAAGTCGCGCTCGCTGCCGTGCTGTTAGTGTGGCAGTTTCTTTTTGCTCTTCTGGTCCTGGATGAATATGCCAATGACGAGCCAAAATCCACCTGCTGCTGCCGCCAGAAAGCAGAGTATTGCCAGTCCGGGATAGCCAAACAATTGAAATGGTGTCTCGACGCGCATCAGTAGCGAAGCCCCGATTATCAGCGCAGCCAGAATGATTCCCGATGTGATTCGATTGGCGATTTTTTGAAAACCTTCCATCACCAGGTTGGCGTCGACTGCACGCACCTTCACTTCGAGTTCCGAGTTGCCGATCACGTCCATCATTTTGTTGAGACGTATTGGCAGACCCGTCAGGAAATCACGCATTTCCAGTATTGAGCTCAACACACTTCCCTGTGTCGCTTGCTTGTTCATGCGCTGTGTCATGATCTCTGTGGCATTGCGACGAATGGCGGCATTCGGATCAAAGCGTGGATTGAGAATTTTTCCGACTTCGTCGAGTTGCAACAATGTCTTGCCGAGCAACGTGAGTGCACTTGGCACGTAAAGGCCGTCTCTCGCCGCAGACTGACTTACCTCCAGCAGTGTTTTGCCGACGTTCAGCTCCGCGAGTGGCTGGTCTCGTTGCTGGACGACCAGTTGGCCGATGTGTTTCCGGAAGGCCTCTTCATCAAACTCTTCGCTCACCTGACTCATGCCGACAATGACAGTAGCCGCGTCCTCGCTCTTGCCTTCGCTGACCGCGAGGAGGATTTTAAGCAGATTTTCCTGCATGGCCGGTGTTGTCGTGCCGACCATCCCCAAATCAAGCAACGCAATACGGTGATCACTGGTGAGAAAGACATTGCCTGGGTGCGGATCAGCATGGAACATTCCATCGACCAGCACCTGCTTCAGATAGGCCTTGAATAGCTCTTCGGCCAACGCGTCACCGGGCATTTCAAGCGCCGTCAGCGGCCCAAGCGAGGTGATCTTGCGGCCCTGCACATAATCCATCGTCAGTACGCGGCGGGTGGAATAATCGGCGATTGGCTGTGGAACAAAAATGCGCTCGAACCCGTCCAAATTCTTTGCCATCGTGACGAGATTGTTCGCTTCGCGTTCGTAGTTAAGTTCCTGGTGCAGCACCACGCGAAACTCTTCGATAATCGCCTGCAGCCGATGACGCCGACCAAATTCGGTATGGTCGTCGAGCCATTCGGCAATTTGTGCCAGTACGTCGACGTCCTCAGCGATCTGCTTGTCGATCCCGGGACGTTGTACCTTAACGACTACCAATCGCCCATCGCGCAATGCAGCCGAATGCACCTGGCCGAGCGAGGCCGCTGCGAGGGGCTCAACATCGAATCGCGAAAATGCTTTGGAAATTCGCACACCGAGTTCACTGGTTACGATCTCCTCGACTTCGGCGTAGGAGAACGGCTTCACTTTGTCATGCAGCCGCGACAGCGCCTTGATGTAGGGTTCCGGCAATAAATCCGGACGGCTGGAAAGAATTTGGCCCAGCTTGACGTAGGTAGGGCCCATCGCCTCCAAATCGTCGGCAAGCTCCGAGGGCAGCGCACCGTGCGGATGTATAGGCCCCAGCTCCTTGGTATCCGTTGCGTCGCCCATGTTCATGCCGGTGACGATATCGGATCGCCCGTATTTCCAGAGTAGACGAGCGATTTGCTTGTACTGCTGGAAGTGGCGAACGGACATTTTCATGATGGTGATCTCATGACTGGGAAAAATGATGAAAGTTGTTGACGTCTGGATTAGCGAGCAACGCGCCAAGCATATCGGCTATGCGGATCGGAGCGTCCCCGGACGCGCGTACAAACGGTCGCATCCCCTTACGATATCGAACGTGAATTGCGCGCGCGATACCGGTTTGGTCTTTTCGCGACAGACTACTTGTCCGATTTGATCGCGATGTGATTTTCGACCGAGGTAACGCCTTTAACGGCCTTTGCGATTACAACGGCTTTGTCCATAGCAGCCTGATTCTCAGCGGTACCCGTCAGCACAACGACACCCTTGGCAGTAGTATCCACGTGAATCTTTACTAGACTGGATACTTTCTCCTCGGCTAACTCCGCTTTAATTTTGGTCGTAATGGCCGAGTCCTTTACGTAGGTTTTGACAGACTGCCCGGACTCGCGTGCCTTTGCGTTGGCCGCATGGGCCTTATCCTCCACCTTCATCTTGGCTGCGCTATCAGGCGCGTCCGCTTTGATCGTGACGTTGTTCTCGACGGAAGTCACGCCTTTCACCCCTTTTGCGATGGCAACTGCGCGGTCCACTGCGGCTTTGTTCGCTGCAACACCTGTGAGGACTACAACGCCTTTATCGGTCGTATCCACGCCAATTTTCACCAGGCTCGATAATTTTTCCGCAGCCAACTCGGATTTAATTTTGGTGGTAATCGCTGAGTCCTTCACATATGTCTTGGGGGAATCAGCGGTATAGCCCGACATGGGCAACGTCAGAATGGCGGCCGCGACCCAACTTGCAATAATTTTCGTCTTCATAGAATCTCCTGTCACAACTAAAGAAGTAATGTTTCAATTGCATCGACTGATGTGCTTACCCACGTTGCCCCTTGATGCGATAGGCAATAGTTTATTGATGGCAACACATCTCGTGAGCAAGGTTGCTGCAGGCACGCCAAGCGCGTACCAACCTTTATGGCTCATCCCACGTCCCACGTGCCGATTGCTACTTCCCTTTAGTCAAGTCCTTGGCGGCCTGCCTTGCATCGCCATAATTTTTCTGCGTTTTGCCGACAGCTTGCTTCAAAAGGCCTTTTGCCTGCAACTTTTCGCTCCCGGTCACCTTACCGACACCCTGCTGGATCTTGCCCTCAGCGAGCTTGGCGCTGCCTTTGATTTGATCTCTATTCATGGGAATTCTCTCCATTGGAAAACAGTGCACACAATCGCGTATTCGATCAAGTGGGACTTCGCTTGCAGGCGATTCCACAGTCAATTTACGCGGCGCAGAAATTTAGAGGCATCGGCAATTTCTTAAATTTCTGTAGGATATTTGCTCATCGAGGAGTCGTTAGCACGACGAGTGAACGCAATAGCCCAAAAAAAGGGCGGCGCCGAAGCGCCGCCGTATTGGGGACGTATTACTTGCCGTCGTGGTCGGAATCACCAGGAACAGCGCGCTCTACTGTATCGCTGACGCGCTGCCATGCGTCGCGCGAGGCGACTTTTGCGCGGTTCCATTCGAGCTTTGACGTACCACGCACCGAATTCCAATCGCGAGAGAGGTCGGTTTCGACTTCGTCAAAGGTGCGTCCGGCATGCTTGCTATATGAGCTCACACCGTACTTATAGGCAGGGCCATAGTCGTCATAGCTGCCACCGTTGACATATGGGCGACTGACGTAGTTCTTGCGCCAGTACGTTTCCTCGACGGTTGGATCGACCATCTCGGCAACACCTTTGCCGGCCAGACCGCCCACCACAGCGCCCACCGCAGCACCGATGATCGTGCCAACGGGCCCGACTACGGTACCGGTCGCGGCACCGACTGCGGCACCGGTCCCAATCGCGGCGGCTGCACCGCCTATTGCGGCACCGATACCGGTACCGATTGGGTGTGCGCCTGGTGCGTCGGTAATCGGGTCACGGTTGGTTGCTTCAGTGGTCTTGATCGTTTCTGTTTTATAGCTCATGTTTATATCCTTTGAGAGTTTTGGAAAGACGCTGTTCCCGCCGCTTTAGCGGACGGTGGAGCGCCGAAAAAAGTTAACAATGGCGAGCAGAATGACAGCGCCAAAGAACGAAACGAGCAATGCAGGCATGCTGAAGTTGTCCTGATTGATCGTACCCACACCTACCAACGGTGAAATTACCCATCCACCCAGCATGGCACCGACGATGCCGGCGACGACGTTGAGAAAAATGCCTTGCTGTCCGTTCGTCTTCATCACAATGCTGGCGAGCCAGCCAATGACGCCTCCTACAATTAGCCAAATGATCAAGTTCATGGTGTGTCAGCTCCTGTTAAAGTTGCGATGTACTGCTCTACGGTTTCATCACCGCACGCGGCAATGTGGAGGTAGATTAAATAAATGTTCTGCATGCGACAATTCCAGAAACGCCCGACGCACATGCCAAGAATTCCGAATGTTCGGTCAGGATTTTCCTACGCGTTTGTAGTTTTTTTTGCGCGGCAGCCACTACGCCAGTAGGCGGTTGGAGATCGCCGTCGGCGTCTGGCTGCGCTGGCTTTGTCTTGTCAGTCGCACACTGATTGCTTCGGCAAAAATATCAGGCCACAATCGGCATATGTTTATATTCAAATGGACGCGACGGACGATGTGGCTGGTATTGGGAGTCGTACTACTGACGGTGTTCGGCATGATCGTGGCCGTGAATCTTATGGGCAACGAGAAGAAAATCGAGCAGCGAATCGAGCGGCTCTATTCACTCGATGACCCGCGCTTTCTGCATGAACTCGGCGTCTTGCTGGGGCCGCCGTTTGTCTCGGGTAACCGTCACAAGGTCTTGCTGAATGGCGATGAAATTTTTCCTGCAATGCTTGGCGCTATTCGCGCAGCCAAAACTTCGATCACATTCGAGACATATATCTACTGGGCAGGCGACATCGGTCAGGAATTTGCTGAAGCACTTTCAGAGCGGGCACGCAACGGCGTCAGAGTTCACGTTCTGCTCGACTGGGTAGGCAGCGCAAAGGTGGACAAAGATCTCATCGAAAAAATGACGGCAGCAGGCGTTCAGATTCGAAAATTTCACCCGCCACATTGGTCGCACCTCGGACGCCTCAACAATCGGACGCACCGAAAGATTCTGGTCGCCGACGGACGTGTCGCGTTTACCGGTGGCATCGGCATCGCGCCGAAATGGACCGGGCGCGCGCAAGACCCGGAACATTGGCGCGATACCCACTTTGAGGTCAGGGGCCCGGTGGTCGCGCAAATACAAGCTGTATTTCTTGATAACTGGATAAAGGTGACCGGGGACGTTTTGCATGGTCCTGACTATTTTCCCCTGCTCGAACCTGCCGGCACGACCCTGTCACAGATGTTCAGCAGCTCCCCCAACGGCGGAAGCGAAAGTATGCGGCTGATGTATCTGTTCGCGATTACGGCCGCCTCGCGATCAATCGATTTGTCAGCGTCGTATTTTGTTCCCGACGAACTCACGGCGCGCACGTTATTGGAGGCGATGAAGCGGGGCGTGAAAGTGCGCATCGTTGTGCCGGGTGAACATACCGACAGCGAGACGGTCAGGCACGCGTCACGCGCGACGTGGGGCCCATTGCTGGCGGCAGGTGCCGTGATTGCGGAGTACCGACCGACGATGTACCACTGCAAAGTAATGATAGTCGATGGGCTGCTCGCATCCGTAGGCTCGACCAACTTCGACAATCGTTCATTCCGGCTCAACGACGAGGCAACGCTCAATATCATGGACGCTGATTTCGCCAAACAGCAAATAGCCATCTTCGAGGCGGATTTAAATCAATCCCGACAAATCACGTTTGACGAGTGGAATCAGCGACCCTTGCGTGAAAAAATCGGCGAACGTCTGGCTTCGCTCATCGGCTCCCAGCTTTAAACCGCAACAGTGCGGTCCTGGCACGTTCGCTTCCCGTAACGCGTCCCGGGTACCACGTCGCCCTCAATTTTTTGGTGCGCAATAGCCTCACTGGAGGAATTGAGCGTACGCGTGCCGATCTTCGGCGTAACAACTGCACGCTGCCGCTTCGAGACCTTTGCGATCAAGCACCTTCAGCGCGCCGCGGCGGTACTCGATCAGGCCATTGCGTTGCAAATTTCCGGCGGCGGCCGTAATGCCGACGCGGCGTACGCCGAGCACGTAAGCGAGGAACTCGTGCGTAACGCGGAAACGGTCGCTCTGCGCGCGGTCCTGACTCATTAGCAGCCAGCGCGCGAGACGCGGGGCGATCAAGTGATAACGCAGGCACGCGGCCGATGCGGCCAGTTGGGCCATCAGCACGTAAAGGTATCGATTGATGCCGCGCAGAAGCGCCGGGTTGACAGCCAGCTCGCGCCGGAAGGCACGGCTGCCGATGCGCCACGCCGCGCCTTCGCGCTGCACCAAGGCGTGCAATGGTACCGTCGCCACACCGAGGGCCAACTCGGCACCCAACATGCCTTCACGGCCCACCATCCCGACTTCCAGCGCGGACGTGCCGTCGACTAACGTAAAGAGCGAAATAAAGCCATCAATCGGAAAATAGACATGCCGTGTCGCTTTGCCGGGCTCGCAAAGCACGTTTCCCGGCACCAGTTGAACCGGCTCACAAATCGCGAGCAGGTGCAGACGATCTTTGCGGGGAAGCAACTCAATGAGGTGGTTCTCGATGGTGGCCAATTCGGCGCTCCCGTGTTTGCCTGGCCCGGTCGGGTTGACGAGGCCGGGTCAAACGCCGCGATACCTTTGAAACCTGTGGCGCTTGACACACCGATTCTGCACGCAACATTACAGCTCGACTGTCTGTTAGCGCACACAACTACGAATGAATTTCCGCCGCGGACGAGGCACAGAAAAGTGCCGACCAGCCCCGATTATGCGGCGACCGGCATCGGCACCAGCCGGTTGTATTCTTTCTTGGACATGGCGTAGCACTCACAAGTGCGTTGCTCGAGTCGCCTGCGGTCGAGCACGTCGATGTGCCCGCGGCTGTAACGGATCAATCCGGCCTGCTGCAACTTCAATGCCGCAGCGGTCACGCTTTCCCGGCGCACGCCCAGCAGTCTGGCCAGCAATTCCTGCGTGAACGCGAGCCCGTCCGACGGCAGGCGATCAAGGCCAAGAAGCAGTCGTCGGCACAATTGCTGGTCGATGGAGTGGTAACGGTTGCACGCCGCTGTCTGGGCCACCTGTGCGATCATGGCCTGGGTGTAGCGCAGCAGCACATAAAGCATCGGCGTGGCACGCTCTACCTCACTTTTTACAATTTGTGCACGCAGCCGATAACCTTCGCCGGGGCTCTGCACTACCGCCTGACAGGGCATGGTTCCACCGCCCATGAACAGGGGGATACCGACGACGCCGTCGTTGCCCACCACTGCGATCTCGGAGGACGCGCCGTCTTCGGTCATATTCAGCAGCGATATGATCGCCGTCGTTGGAAAGTAGGCATACGCAGGCGAGCTGCCGGATTCACAGAGAACCATGCCTGTGGTCAGGTTCACCGGCTCCAGGTCAAGTCGCCAGCGGCTCCACTCAGCATCGGTCAGTGCGGCGAGCAACTGGTTATCTCGCGGGTCGGAAACGTAGCGGGTGTGTAAGTTCATGATGTTCTCGGCGCATTCTTCGAGTCACCATAATCCCGTCATGCCGCCTCCGCAGTTATCGGCGCGAAGCGGTTCCCGTCGTAGGCGGCGTCCTACACCACTGCGGCAGGGGTTCGGTCGCAAACCGTGCGACCGGGGAATAAGAGGGCCGCGACCGCTTTGAACGCCCTAGGTCGCGATCCGCGCCGGAAGCAGTCGGTCGTACTCCTTCTTGACCACTCCATAACATTCGCAGACGCGTTTCTCCAGCCCGGCACGGTCGATCACCAGGATGTGGCCACGTGCGTAGCGAATCAGGCCGGCCTCCTGCAGTCTGTGCGCAGCCTCTGTCACGCCTTCGCGACGCACGCCGAGCATGTTGGCGATCAGCTCCTGCGTCATGACCAGTTCGGCACCTTGCAGTCGGTCGAGGCTCAACAGCAACCAACGGCACAACTGCTGGTCCAGAGAATGATGCCGGTTGCACACGGCCGTTTGCGACATTTGCGTGATCAGCGCCTGGGTATAGCGAAGCAGCAAATGCAGCACCGGACCGGCGCGGTTGAATTCGTTCTTCAAGAGCTGTGCTTTCAGGCGATAGCCGTGGCCCGCACTTTGCACCACCGCGCGGCTGGGCGTGGACTCACCGCCCATGAACAGGGAGATGCCGACGAGCCCTTCGTTGCCAACCACGGCGATCTCAGCCGAGGCGCCATTGTCCATGACGTACAGCAGCGAGACAATTGCCGTAGTCGGAAAGTAGACGTGCGCGAGCGTGCTGCCCGATTCATAGAGTACTTCCCCCAGTGGCAGCTGAATAGATTCAAGCTGCGGCAACCAACGCTGCGCTTCTGCGTCCGGTAGTGCGGCGAGCAGTTTGTTCTCTCTGGTGTCGGGGGAAATGGTCATCAAAAAAGTCCGGTGCGGATCCGGCGGCTAAGGCTGTCTTGCAAGCGATTCCGGGGCGAAGGCACAAGTATAAATCTTTAATGCCTTTTCTTGCGTTCGGTATCGCACAGAAAGTAACGCCAGCGTCTCGTAGCTTGGCGCTTCACAGACTGCTTTTACTTTTTCAGGAGATTGTCGTGGCCCCAATCGAAATAGCAGTCATCGTCGGCAGCCTCAGGCGCGATTCGTTCAACCGCAAGTTGGCTAACGCGATAACGAAGCTCGCGCCGACGGATTTCTTGTTCCGCCAAATCGAGATCGGTGACCTGCCGCTTTACAATCAGGATGATGACGCGAATCCGGCAGCGTCCGTGACGCGACTCAAGGCCGAAATCGCAGCATCACAAGCGTTGATATTCGTCACGCCGGAATACAATCGCTCGATCCCCGGCGTACTCAAGAACGCAATCGATCACGCATCGCGTCCGTACGGCCAAAGTGCGTGGGCGGGCAAGCCCGCAGGCGTGTTGGGCGCGTCGGCCGGACCAATGTGGGTACGGCGTTGGCGCAACAGCATCTGCGCAACGTTCTGGCGTGTCTGGATGTCCCAAAGTTGGGCGTGCCTGAGGTGTTTATCCATGTCGGGGACGGGTTGTTCGACGAGGCTGGCAATATCAGCGACGGCAGCAGGAAAATCCTGCAGCGCTGGATGGATCGATACGTCAGCTGGGTGAAAAAGCAAACCGCTGAGTAGGGAACTTCAAAAAACTTCGTGCCCGTTGCGCCTGAGACTCGCGCGGTTGATCAGACCACCTAAAATCAATGGTGTAGCCGATATATGCTTCGACAAGTTCAGCACGAACGGAGATTTTCACGGGATCCGGTAGGAAGACTCCAACATTGGCGCGGTGTTTCAGCCATTTATGGCCTGTGAACCTCGCCAATGCTGGAGTTTCGCGTTTTCGAATTCCTCTTGTCGCCTGTCGTCGGGCGGGAAATTATTGCGTTGGGTGTGGCCTTGAAAGTCCTGGCTACCTGCGCTTCGTTTCGGTGACAGGCGGCTGCCACGTCCCGGCCGCGGCCGCGCAAAAACGCGCTAGTTGCTCCAACACCGTCTGCACAGCGAGATTGGCCGCCACGACCCCGCCGTACGGATCTTCACTCGCGGCAGCAACCGACTCATCGAATTCACGCGAGGCAAGCACGCGTCTGGTTGCGTTGTCGACCAAATAGGCGCGCAAGGTGAAGCGGACACGACTCGGCGACTCGGCGAAATTATGCTGCAACCGTAATATTTCGGTGTCGAGCCTGATGTCACCAGCCGCAGGACTCGGCGTCTGCACCACGGCACGGAAAGCGCCGCCGTTTTCGATTGCGGCAACGATGAGTGGTGCCAACATCCGCGCCGGGGTGTCTATCCACTCACTGCGCGCAAAGTAGTCGAGTTTGTGTGGATCGCGCACGTAGATGATGCGTTGGCTGTCAAACCCGGCGGCGGCATGTGGGGGATTGACGATCAGGGTCGGTGCTGTAGCTGACAACGTTTGCGTTCGCGTTGCCGTTCCCTGTCCAGCGCGCGCGCCGTCCAATGAAAAGAACGATGGCTGCGCGGCGGGCTTCGGCAGCAGTCCGGCACAGCCGGCGGCCAGCATCAAAACCATTGCAGCCAAACCAATGCGGTGTGTGTGGACGAAGAGTAAGTTATTCATGGTTGTTTTGTCGCCATTGATGATTCTCCAGGTCCATCCGGCACCGGGCTGCGGCCGAACACGAGGCTATTTGGGCTACGCTCGGTTTGCGCACTAAGTCGCCGCAGCGAAGCCGACAACAGATTGAGCTCACCCAGAAGCCGATCCAGTTCCGGCAGGGTTTCTGCGGTGAGGCGCTGCACGTCGGTACCAACCGCATCGATCGTCTTCGTCGCACTTTGGCTCGCCGCGGCAGTCTCAACACCCATTTTTTCGACCGCGTCCGCACTGCGGCCGATGCGATCAATGACCGGGCCAAGTTGCGCCGTCACACGTGCGCTGTTGTCAAATGTGCGTGCTGCGCTGGTGATCCCCGCGTCGAGCGTGTCTTTGCGTGCGGCGAAGGTGTGCGATACAACCGCAATGTCGGCGAGTGCATTTGAGAACGCGATGCGATTTTCATCGCTCAGGATGGCGTCGATGTTGCTGGAGGTGCGGTCCAGTTTCGCCAATACGGTGGTGAGCACATTTTCCAATCGCGCGCTGAGTGAAGGTTTGGTGCGGATCACCGGATATTCCTCCTCGGCCGTCGCGCGCAGTGGCGGTGAATCGCGCGTGCCCCCGGCGAGCTCGACATACGCGATGCCCGTGAGGCCCTGGGTTTTCAAGACCGCGACCGTATCCTCTTTGATCGGCGTGCCGCGCTCGATGGCGAACGTTAACCGCACGCGATTCGGGTTCGCGGTATCCAATTGAATGCCGCGTACCTTGCCCACTTCAACACCGTTGTATTTGACCGGCGCATTCTTGTTCAGTCCGGACACCGATTCATCCATGATGGCCAGATACGGGTCGTACTTCGTCTGGAATGCGCCGCCGGAAGCGAGCCAGAGCACGCCTGCGACTAGCACGGCGCCGAGCACGAGCACGAATCCACCGACGAATGCGTAGTTCACTTTGGTTTCGATGACGGCCTCGCGATTGGTTTGCCGGGTTGCGCTTCCGCGGCGGGTGTTTTCTGTGGCTGTTCCTTTGCCTGCTCCTGCGCGGTTCTCCCACGCGGGCCGTCAAAGAATTGGCGGATGTCGGGGTTGTCTATTTTCGAAAGTTCCGACATGGAGCCGACGCCTTGCACTTTTCCTTTGGCCAGCACAGCGACACGGTCAGCGACCTGCCACAGCAAGTCGAGGTCGTGCGTGATCATGACGATGGTCAGGCCGAACAGTTCGCGCAGCGTCAGCACCAGTTGATCGACACCGTCGGCGCTGACCGGATCGAGCCCGGCGGTCGGTTCATCGAGAAACAATAGCTCCGGGTCGAGTGCCAGCGCGCGGGCGAGCGAGGCACGCTTCATCATGCCACCGCTAAGCTCCGATGGATATTGCGCCCCGACCTCCGAGGGGAGGCCGGCCATATCGAGCTTCCACGCCGCGATCTCATCGATCAACGTGTCTGAAAGCCCGGTGTGCTCACGCAGCGGCAAACCGATGTTTTCCTTCACCGTGAGCGAGCCGAACAAACCGCCATGCTGGAACATCACCCCCCAGCGCTGGCGTAACGCCAGGGCCTCATCGTCGCGGAGATTGCCAAGGTCATTGCCGAGCACCTTGATCGAGCCTGCGTCAGGCCGATGCAGCAGGATCATTTCGCGCAGCAAGGTTGATTTGCCGGAGCCGCTGCCACCAATCAAGGCGAATATCTCCGCTCGACGCACATCGAGATCGATTTCGTCGTGAACAACGTGGCTGCCGAAGCGTGTCGAGACCTTGCTCAGCTCAATGATGGCTTCGTTTTTTTGCTCCGCATTTTTCTCCAGCACGCTTTGCATGTCAGAGATCCAGCGCACTGAACGCAACCGAGAAGAGCGCGTCGGCCACAATCACAAGAAAGATCGACTGCACCACGCTTTTTGTGGTTTGCCGGCCCACGCTATCCGCGCCGCCTTTGGTGCGAAAGCCCTGGAAGCAGCCAACCACCGCGATGATGAGACCGAACACTGGCGCTTTGCCGATGCCGACCAGGTATGCCGTCACGCTGACCGCCTTGACGAACCGGTCGAGAAAATCGGCATAGGTGACGCCGAGTTGCGCCTGCGCCATCAGCATGCCGCCGAATACACCAAGCACATCCGCGAACACGGTCAGCAGCGGCAGCACGATCACGAGTGCGATGATCTTCGGCAACACCAGCAATTCCATGGGAGCGATGCCGATGGTGCGCATGGCATCGATTTCTTCGGTGACGGTCATCGTGCCGATCTGCGCGGCAAACGCAGAGCCCGAACGGCCGGCGAGGATGATGGCCGTGATCAACGGCGCGAACTCGCGCAGCATCGACAAGCCAACCAGATCGGCGACAAAAATGTTGGCCCCGTATTTGACGAGTTGGTCAGCCCCCTGATACGCAACGACGATACCGAGAAGGAATGACAACAGCCCGACGATAGGCAGCGCATCGAATCCGGTGCGCCGGATATTGAACAGGATCGGACGCCATCTGATTCTCGCCGGATGCGTGACAGAGCCAGTGAGCGCCACCGCACTTTCGCCGACGAAACTCAAAAGCGCAACGCTCTGTTCGAAGCCGGATGCGACGCTGCGCCCGATACGCTCAAGCGCAGATGGGGGCTTGATCGCGGCTGGCGCAGGAGTACCAGCCTGATCGCTGACCTGTTTTGCGACGACTTCAAGCAGCCTGGAGAATTGGGGCTGGAGGCCCTGCATCGTCACGGTGACGCCTTCGTTGCGTAACCGCAAAAGCAGTTTTTGCAGCGTCCACGCGCCAGCCGTGTCGAGCGCCTTGACGAGTGAGCCGTCGGCAATCAACTCTGTTTTGGCCGGAACGCGAACCGACGCAAGTTGATGCTCGACCTCGCCGATGCCGCGCGAAGTCCAGCAGCCCGACAACGCAAGTTCCTGCGGCGTAGGCTGCGCGATTGCGGCAAGTTCCGTCGGCACGGCGCTCATAGATGAGCTGCAGGTTAAACAAGTGGTCGCGTGTTGTATGTGCGGGAGCGCACAGATGAGTGCCTATGCGGGTTGTATCTTGACGCTTCGCGCCATAATGGCTGCGAAACACGACTTCAGTGGCAAGTGCAGTCTGGCGTTTTCAGGAATGAGTGACCAATGAAATACAAGGACTACTACAGCATTTTGGGCATCGAACGGGCTGCCACCGAGGACGATATCAAAAAGGCCTATCGCAAGCTCGCGCGCAAATATCATCCGGACGTCTCCAAAGACCCGGAGGGTGAAGCGAAATTCAAGGATGTCGCCGAGGCCTATCAAACGCTCAAGAACACCGAGAAACGCGCGGCATACGATCGCCTGGGGCAGCATCGCGCAGGTGAGGATTTTGAGCCATCGCGGGATTGGGGCAAGGAGTTCAACACACAGTTCAACGATGGCCAGTCATCGTTTGAGGGCATCGACCTATCGGATCTTTTTGCCAGTTTTGCGCGTCATCGCGGCGGCAGCGGCCCTGCCGCCGCCAGTTTTCCGATTCCCGGTGAAGATTTTGATGTCGCTGCGGCGATCACCCTGGAGGATGCATATCGGGGCACGCAGGTAACGCTGAGCCTGAGTGTCCCGGTTTACGATGAGCAAGGGAGGATGCGACGCGAAGCCCGCGCCGTCGAGGTACGGATTCCCAAGGGCGCGTCGAACGGGCAGCGCCTGCGCCTTCGCGGTCAGGGCGGCAAGGGGCAAAACGGCGGACGCGATGGCGACTTGTATCTCAACATCAAGTTGCACCCGCATGCCTTGTACCGCGTAGATGGCTTTGACCTCTACATCGATTTGCCGCTTGCGCCTTGGGAGGCTGCACTCGGCGGTACTATTGAAGTGCCGACCCTGGCCGGCGCAGTGAATCTCACGGTCGCACCCGCGATCACCAGTGGGCAGCAGTTGCGACTTGGCAAGCGCGGACTGCCGATGCCAGGCAGCGGCGCGGAAGCTGGCGACCTATTTGCCATCGTGAAAATCGTCATGCCGGCAACAATCGACGAGCGCGAAAAAGCCTTGTTCCAGCAACTGAGTGAGGGATCAACGTTTAACCCGCGCAGTCATTTCACCAAGGAGGCCACAAATGCAAACTGAAACTTATCACGCGCTCTGGCTGGATCGGTCGCAGCTTGTGTCGTTCAGCGACTTGGTGGACCTGTCGGGCCTGACGGAAAGCGAACTGCATGAGCTGGTCGAATTCGGTGCGCTGGTGCCGGTGAATTCCGAAGAAATCCCGTGGAACTTCAGTGCGGATTGCGTGGTGACGGTGCGCAAAGCCAGCCGCCTGCGCGACGAGCTCGAGCTTGACTCACACGCCGTGGTGCTCGCACTCACCCTGCTTGAGCAGATTCGCACGCTCGAAGCAGAACTCGCGCAGTTGCAAGCGCAGCAGTCGCCATTCAGGCGCTTCTGAGCAGGGGGCAGCGCAGTTCAGAATCGGTGGTTTGCTTCTTCCCGCTATGTTCGCGAACGAACAAACCGTGCATTCGCTCCGCACTATTTCATTCAGGACTCAAGCCGGGCTCGCGGAAACAAAGTGGCCAGCGAGGAAACTTGGAATTCGATGTTCACCGAAATGGAGAAAGTGCGGGATGCGTTTATCCATTCCGTTCATCACTTCAAGTCCCAACTTTGATCGCGCCGCAAAGCATTACCCTATTACTCTCTGGGGCATAACGGATCTCGCGCCTAACCAGGTGGGCCGCCAAAAATCAGACAACCGCACCAAACAGCGCTCCAACCCCCGCCGTCACAGCCATCGCGAGCGCTCCCCAGAAGGTGACTCGCCAGGCACCCATTGGCACGCTGGCTCCGCCGGCGCGCGCCGAAACGCCGCCCAACACGGCCAGGAAGACAATCGACATTCCCGATACCCAGGCAATCAGATTCTGTGCGGGTGCCAATGCCGTCACGGCCAACGGCAATACGGCACCAATTGCGAAGCTGGCGGCCGACGCGACGGCGGCCTGAACAGGCCGCGCGGTGTGGGTCTCGGAGATACCGAGCTCGTCGCGAGCATGGGCGCCGAGGGCATCATGCATCGAGAGTTGCTCGGCCACTTGCTGCGCGAGGTCGGGCGCTAACCCGCGTGTGACATAAATCGCGGTCAGTTCACGGCGCTCTGCAGCAGGATCTGCTTCCAGCTCGGCGCGTTCTCGCGCCAGGTCGGCATTCTCGGTATCAGCCTGTGAATAGACGGACACATATTCGCCAGCAGCCATTGACATAGCCCCGGCGACAAGCCCGGCAATGCCGGTAAGTAATATATTTCCTTGACTCAAGCTGGCCGCCGCAACGCCCACCACGAGGCTGGCTGTGGAGACGATGCCATCATTGGCACCAAGGACTGCTGCCCGTAGCCAGCCAATGCGCTGTGTTCTGTGTCGCTCTGCGTGTCTCATGGTGCATAAGGCCTCTCCGGGATAATCAAGGTATTGTCCACGTTGTCCGATACGTCTGCTAATTTCATGCAAGCGTGCGTCGGATTTCAAACGTAACAGAGAAAGTAAAACTCTATATTTGGCGACCTTCTTCAGCCATTTTCTGCCTGGAAAGCGCGCCAGTCGAAGAGTTTCGTCCCTGGGGCGGTCTAGCGATGCTCAGTTACAGCGAAATCCGCGTCCGTCGAATGAGGAGAAAAACACTCACAGCTTTGGGATTTTTATCCTGCTGATCATTAAGGACCCTGACACCGCGAACAGTAGCACGAGTGGATGAAACTGAAGGCCCGCGAAAGTGATGGCTCCAAACCAAAGATCAACTCCCAAGGCACCCAAAGACGCCGCAACCGAGAGCAGGAAGACAAGCAATACCGAGGTGGGGATTGGCGTGCCTTCAAAATACTTTACTTTATCGCCGCCATCGGAAAGTGCCTCTGCCGTCACGTTGTAGCGCGCCAGCCGCGACACGCCGCACGCAACAAAGTAGACCAGCACGATACGGTCAAAAAAGCCCTGCATGCCGCTGCCGTACGCAATCATCGCCGGGGCCACGCCGAACGAAATGACATCGGCAAGCGAATCGAGCTCACGACCCATCGCTGACGAGGTCTGGCGCCACCGCGCAACCCGACCGTCAACGACATCGAACACCAGCGCGACCAACACCAGGGCACATGCAAAGTAGATGTGCCGGACCTCGCCGGTGTGAATGTACGACATCGTGGAAAACAGGGCACCCATGCCACAGATCGCATTGCCCAGCGTGAACCAGTCGGCGAGATGGAACTCGCGAATCATTGAAAACGGCTTGCTGCGTCGGGGCCGCGTTCCCGCATATTTCACGGCAGCCGATTCTGGCGTGGGGACATGGGTCATATCACGCTTTCACGCGAATTTCGTCGGCGTGCGGCGGATAGGGTGCGACGTGCGCCTGAGCGCTTATCAGGCCGGAGAGCTTATCCGCAAAACCATGATTGATATCGCGATGATGTGCCTCATCGGCTCGCACCAGCAGCACCACATCGCGAAGTGTCGCGTCGGCGGAAAGCTTCCAGTAGTGTTTGGCAATGTAGGGTGCCGGAACGTTCGGTGAACGACCTGCGTCAATCTCCTCAAGGTATAGCGTATAGCTGATGACGGCTTCTTCCTCGAAATAGCCAACGACACGATGCGCTGTTCGTGACGACACAAGATAGAGCAGGAAAAAACCAACGTAGAAAATCCATTGCGCCAGCATGACGACGAGGCGTTCAAAAACGGTCGGCTGTGCGATCTCGATAAACGTCATCAGATGCATCCGCTCGTTCTCTGCCTCTTCCATCAATGTGCGAATCCAGCCTTCGTCATCGACCATGCGTCGCAGACTATTGAGATGCTGAATCGTCGCGCCAACCATGCCCGGAACGGCCGCGACAGTTTCGAGAACGATGGCGCGATGGCCGTAGCGTTTGGCAAAGAAAGTATCGGCACAAAACCGAAGCAATCTGGTGAAGCCCTGCGCGAACTGATCGGAAAAGCCGGATGGAACGTGGTGCACAGACGATTCGCCAATCCGCCCGTCAACTGGGGCGAGCGGGTTGGCGATCACATCGATGCTGCTGTGTGGCATGAAACCTTACTGAATGCGGCGTTCGATAACGATTTGCTCAACTTCTACGCGACGATTCGGCTCCAGACACTTGATGAGCGCGGCGCGATTCTTGTTCGTGCAAACCACGACCGGATTGCTTTCGCCCCTGGCGACTGCCGTCATACGACCGGAATCAACACCCTTGTTAACCAGATAGGTCTTGACAGCATCGGCACGGCGTTGTGAAAGCTTCATGTTGTAGGCATCACTTCCCAACCGGTCCGTGTAGCCGGAGATGGTGATGTTGGCCGACTGCGTGCTTGTGCGCAGCGCGGTCGCGATTTCATCGAGCTTCGCTTGCGGCATACGCAGGTCTGCACGGTCGAATTCAAACAGCTCGGTTGCTGAAAGGGTAATGCGTTCAAAGCGTGGTGGCGGTGCTGACGTAGGCGCAGGTGCCACGGCAACCGGTGGCGTGACGACGACGGTCGTGGATGGCGCCACCGAGGGCTCCGGCGCAGTCGAGCGTGCAACCGGCAACGGAGCAGCAGGTCGGTCAAACTTGTAGACGAGCCCTATTGTCGCCTTGTTGGTATTGGCACGATCAAAGCCAAAGTTGTTACCGCTGCGCAGGTAGCTGTGCGCGCGACCCACATCGGCCTGCATGCCCCAACGATCGCTGAAGTCGAACTGAAAACCAACGCCTCCGTTCACGTATGGCGAAGTGCGTTGAGTCTGAAAGCGGCGACTGTAGATGTTGACCTTGTCATTCTCGATGCCGCCACCGACAAACACGAAGGGGCGAAAGCTTTGCCGCGAGAACATGAACAGGGCGTCAACGCCGAACGTGTTCTGCTGGTAGCGCACGCCGTTAAAACGTTGGCGCGCAGTACCCGGCCCAAACTGAATGTCCCAAACCGGCGAGAGCGGTTTTCCGAACCGCAGACCATAACCGTTACCGCGATGGTCACTGCCAAAACGCGAGTCGGGGGTAATCCTGTCGATACTTCCCAATACATACCAGGACGGGTTGTAATTACTGTTGTTTGTACCGTCGAACATACTGCTCTGTGCGAAAACGGAAGCGGATACCGCACATCCCAGCAGCGCAACGGCGGCGGAAATATTTTTGATACTCTTGATGTTTTTCATGTTGACCTCGTGTGATAAAAATTGTGCGGACCGAATTGATATTCACTTCACTACCACTTGCTTCTTGTCAGCGAATGTGTGTTCGGCAGCGTGGGCGTATGTTTGGGGCATTCAATCCGGTGCCGTATCGGACATCGGTCAGTAACGTTGTAGGACACCGCCGCTTTTTCGATGTTAACCAGCGATCAATTCGGTCGGCCTACAATAATTCGAACACGACACTTCTCCCGTTTTGTGCAAGACAACAGCTTAAGGATGCCGCTGCAGGGTCTTATGCGTCAACGTGAACAAGCCTGCTATTCCGCAGATACAATATTTAGGCACGGTTTGGCGTGCGAGTCTGTGCGCTGCCGTACATTGCATCACTTCAGACCCGCAAAATGTCATTTTTATTGCAACAAATGCAACTCTTGCTGGGGGCGAACTACTCATGCGTGTGCGATTGTGCGCGTCGTCAAATGATTGAAAAAAACAAAGCTATCACCACAAACACCAATACACGCGGCCAGTTTTATTGGCTGTGCGCTATCGAACATAACATGCAGAACGCGGCCATCCGATCACTTCAAATATGCAGCATCGCACAGACGACTTAACCGCGAGCAGCGACAACTATGTCTCACGCCATCCAGCACAAAGTCTACTCAGGAGCCCTCATGGACATGACTCAACGATCCTGCCATACCAATAAACACGTGTTCGCAAAATCTGCGGGTGCGGCACTGCTTTTGGGGGGGTCGCAATTGTCATTTCAGGTTGTGGCGCGCTGCAAGATTGGCGCGACGAAAATAAAGCCATCCAACTGGATAGTCCAAGGGCACCCGCCGGCTACTCGCGGACGGCTGATCAGTGATTGGATAGGTTTTCCGAATTTCCTGTTTGATTGAGGGTTGACTCTGCTCGCGCATTCACACGAACCTGCGCGAAGAAATGCACTGGTCAAGGGGATGAAGGAATACGTCGACATCGCCAGCGGCAAACGTCAATGGCATTCGTTCTATCCAGACTTGCCATCCAACCGCGGGCGCGTGAGCACCGGCCAGTAGCAGATCGCGTACAGGCCCATCGCCAAAGCCCACAGCAGCGCGGACAATTGAACACTCGCTATGGTCAGGCCAGGCAACACGATGCCACCGAAGACACGCACCACCGCTGCGCCCTGTATCAGCAAAAAAATGGCCAACTCGACACCATTCGCGAGGAGCGGTCGCCCGGTGTGGCCGCGTGCGGTCCGCGTCATCATGCCCAGGGTCAATCCGCCGACCGCGCCGACGGTCAGCGCATGAGTGGCAACCGTTGCCGCCAGCAGATCCAGCGCAGAAAGGCCCCGCAGCAAAAAATGTACGACGATCCAGGCGTAGGCGGCATGAAGAATCCATACCAGCGGTGCCGTAAGCGTACGCCACGGCTTCCAGAGCGCCAGACGCAAGCCGTGCAAGAACGCGCCCATCAGCGCAATCATGGCGATTACGGTCGTGGGCAATTGCAGCAAGTCGGCTGCGAACAGCAAAATCGCCGCGCCAAGTGCGAGTTTCTCCACCAGTGGATTGCGTGTTGCGTTGGTGCCGGGTATGCCGTTGTTGGTAAACATCGGGATCACGCGACCGCTCATGACCGCCATGATGAACAACACCACGTCCAGCGCAAGTTGAAGACCAAGGCGCGGCGGGATTACTGTGTCCGCTCGCAGAGCGAGATGCACCATGAGGATCAACACACCCATGAGCAGCAGCAGCCCGGCGAGGAAATAGTTGCGCAAATTGTGTGATCGCCACATCGGAACGCCGATTGCCACTGCAACCGCGACGGGAAACGCCGCGTTTACAATGGCTGCCGTCAACGCAAACGGCGTCAGCACGAGGAGCCTGCCACAGACCCAAAGTGCTGCCAGCGCCATTAACGGCACACCGCTCGGTGTAGGCTGGTTCGTCCATGCGCGCACGGCCGTCAACAGAAACCCCGCGATGACGGCGGTCGTAAATCCGAACAGCATTTCATGCGCGTGCCACAGGGAACCCTGCAAGTAGGTGGCAGGCAACAGCCCCGAGAATTGTGCCGCCCAGAGCAGCACGCTGAGTGCGCCGAAAACCGTCGCGAGCAGATAGAACGGACGAAAGCCGAGATTCCATAACGCAAAGTGCAGTTTCGCCCGCACTTCAGGTGATGGCGGTTCAATGCTATTGCTCATGACCCACTTCGGTTGTCAGCGCTAAGGACCACTGCCAATTACGGATTTCCGGCATGTCTTCCCCGTATTGGTTGATGTACTTCTTGTGCTCGACCAGTTTGTGTTCAAGTTGCTGCTTTAGCGCAATTGTGCGACTGTCGCCGGTCTGCGGCAAGCGGTCAATGGCGGCCATCACGAGATGCAATCGATCCAGATCATTGAGCACTGTCATGTCAAAGGCGGTCGTGACCGTGCCCTCTTCCTTGTAGCCTCGCACGTGCAGATTTTGGTGATTGGTGCGCCGGTAGGTCAGGCGGTGAATCAATGTCGGATAACCATGAAACGCGAAGATGACCGGCTTGTCTTTTGTAAAGAGCGCGTCGAAATCGTGATCGCTCAGCCCGTGGGGGTGCTCGGACGCCGACTGCAGCTTCATCAGATCGACGACATTGACGACGCGGATTTTAAGTTCGGGTAGCTGCATCCGCATGATCGAAACAGCCGCAAGCGTCTCCAGCGTGGGTACATCCCCGCAACAGGCCATGACCACGTCAGGCTCACCATCGGGTTCAAAGCCGGCCCAGCGCCAAATGCCGATTCCCGCGGCGCAGTGCTGCACGGCGGCATTCATCGTCAGCCATTGCGGTGCAGGATGTTTGCCTGCAATGACGACGTTGACGTAGTGGCGACTGCGCAGACAGTGATCCATCACCGACAGCAGGCAGTTCGCGTCCGGCGGAAGGTACACGCGCACAATCTCGGCCTTCTTGTTCACGACGTGATCGATGAAACCCGGGTCCTGATGCGTGAAGCCGTTGTGATCCTGTCGCCACACGTGCGATGCGAGCAGATAGTTGAGCGAGGCGATCTTTCGTCGCCACGGCAGTTGCGCGGTCACTTTGAGCCACTTGGCGTGCTGGTTGAACATCGAGTCGACGATGTGGATAAACGCCTCATAGCAATTGAAAAGGCCATGGCGACCGGTGAGCAGGTAGCCTTCGAGCCAGCCTTCGCACTGGTGCTCGCTGAGCATTTCCATCACGCGCCCCGTCGGCGCGAGAAACTCATCGTTCGCTTCGGTCGTCGTGTCCCATTGCCGACTGGTCGCCTCAAAGAGCGCGCCGAGCCCGTTGGAGAGTGTTTCGTCGGGACCGAAGACGCGGAAATTGCGCTGTTTCTCGTTCATTATTGCCACATCGCGCAGGAACGGCCCCAGCACTCGCGTGTCGCCGATGCCACGCACGCCTGGCTTGGGGACATCGAACGCATAATCTTGAAAGTTCGGCAACGTGAGATCGCGAAGCAACTTGCCGCCGTTAGCGTGCGGATTGGCACCCATGCGTCGATCACCTTTGGGGGCGAGTTCAGCAAGTTCGGCTCTCAGGCTACCATCTCTATCGAAGAGCTCTTCGGGCCGATAGCTCTTTAGCCACGCTTCAAGCTGTGAAAGATGTTCAGGATGCGCAGCGGGGTCAGAAAGCGGTACTTGATGCGCACGGAACGTGCCTTCAATCTGCTTGCCATCCACGACTTTCGGGCCGGTCCATCCCTTTGGCGAAATGAGGACAATCATCGGCCAGCGCGGTCGGATCGGGATTGCGCCAGTGCTCGCTTGATGCTGGATTTGCTTGATTTGTTCCACCGCCGCGTCAAGTGTCGCCGCCATGGCTTCATGCATCAATGCAGGGTCAAACCCTTCGACAAAATAGGGCGTCCACCCATAGCCGCGGAACAACTGTTCGAGTTCTTCGCGGCTGATGCGAGCGAGAATGGCTGGGTTGGCAATCTTGTAGCCGTTCAGGTGCAGTATCGGCAGCACCGCCCCGTCGGTGGCGGGATCGAGAAACTTGTTCGAATGCCACGCTGTGGCCAGCGGCCCGGTTTCGGCTTCACCGTCGCCGACGACGCAGGCGACGACCAAATCAGGATTATCGAACACCGCCCCAAATGCATGGCTGAGAGAGTATCCCAGCTCTCCGCCTTCGTGGATCGAACCCGGACATTCCGGCGACGCATGGCTGGGGATTCCACCCGGAAATGAAAACTGCGTGAAGAGTTTTTTCAATCCGGCTTCGTCCTGACTGATGTCTGGATAGACTTCGCTGTAGGTGCCCTCCAAGTAGGTGTTGGCAACGACGGCCGGGCCACCGTGGCCGGGGCCGGAGATGTAAATCATGTCGAGGTCGTATTTGTTGATGACGCGGTTCAGATGTACATAAATAAAATTCTGTCCGGGCGTTGTGCCCCAGTGTCCGAGCAGCATGCGCTTGATGTGTTCGAGTTTCAACGGCATCTTCAGCAGTGGATTGTCGTGGAGATACATCTGCCCGGCAGAAAGGAAGTTCGCCGCGCGCCAGTACGCATTCATCTTCTGCAATAGATCCGGGCTGAGGGTCTTTGTGTTCATTCGTCAACTTTCTTAATGTGTGCCCGGGTTGATGACGCTGATGAAGATTTACCAACTTCAGCATTGTCAGAATTTCACTTTTTTGTAAAAGAACGCCTTCACCATTTCCGCCGAAAAAATATAAAGGATGACGATTATTGCGACGATCAAAATGAACGACAGCGGCAACGGGCTGAACCCAAAAATTCCGCCCAGCGGCGTGTAGGGCAGAATCACCGTCACGACAACTGTCAATAGCGTTGCGGCCAGGAGACTTTTCGCGGGCCTGCTCTTGAAAAATGGTTTGCGGCTTCGAATAACGAGCACGACCAGGCATGCAGAAACAACCGACTCAAGAAACCAGCCGGTTCTGAATTGAACCTCGGTTGCGTGAAGCAGCAGAAGAAGTGCGCCAAAGGTGAGAAAATCGAACACCGAACTCACCAGCCCGAAGGTAATCATGAACTTGCGAATGGCCACGATATCCCAGCGTCGTGGATAGTCAACCATTTCGCTATCAACATGGTCGGTGGCGATGGTCATCTCGGGGAAATCGGTCAGCAGGTTGGTGAGAAGTATCTGCGTCGGCAGCAATGGGAGAAACGGCAGAAACAGCGATATGCCGGCCATGCTGAACATGTTGCCAAAATTGGCGCTGGTGGCCATGAAGACATACTTCAGTGTATTTGCGAAGGTTGTTCGCCCCTCGCGTACGCCTTGCACGAGAACCTCCAGGTTCTTTTCGAGCAGGACGATATCGGCCGCCTCTTTGGCGACATCGACTGCTGAATCGACGGAAATGCCGACATCGGCGGCATGCAGCGCGGAAGCATCATTGATGCCGTCCCCCATATACCCGACAACGTTGCCCGCCTTCTTCAGCGCGAGGATGATGCGCTCTTTCTGGTTGGGTTCAATTTCGGCGAAAACATCAACGCCGACCACCTGGTTGAGCAGCGCTCCGTCACTGAGCCGGCGAAGGTCCGGTCCGGCAAGAATTTTGGTGCCGGACAAGCCCAGTTGTTGACTGACACTGGCCGCGACCAGGCGATTGTCTCCGGTGATGATCTTCAATGAAACGCCGAGGCGTTTCAGGCTGGCGATGGTTTCTGCGATATTAGCCTTGGGCGGATCGAATAGCACGATGAATCCCAGAAACGTCATACCGGTTTCGTCGGCTTTGCCCATCAGCGACGCGGACCCCATGTTCTTGCTTGCGACCCCAAGCGTACGAAAACCCTTGCTGCTGAACTCCTCGAATTGTTGCTGGATTTGTTCGCGCACCAAGGCGAGGTCGACGACGGCCCCCGCCCCGTTTTCCGCTTTTGAACAGACCTCGAGCACATTTTTGAGCGCGCCTTTGGTCACCATCAGATGGGCGACGTCGTGCGCGACCAGGATGCTCAATCGCTTGCGCAGAAAGTCATAGGGAATCTCATCGGCCTTGCTGTAGCCGGACAGGTCAAACTGGCGGTGAGCGCGGATGGCTTCATCGATCGGGTTGGTAAAGCCGGACTCGTAAAACGCATTCAGATAGGCGTGAAGCAGCACCGTGTCGCTTGAAACCCCGGCCACATCGACGGCGGATTGCACGCGCACAATGCCTTCGGTCAGCGTGCCGGTCTTGTCGGAGCACAACACGTTCATGCTGCCGAAGTTTTCAATCGACGCGAGCCGTTTGACGATCACTTTTGCCTGCGCCATTCGTTTGGCACCGCGGGCAAGGTTGATGCTGATGATCGCCGGCAACAATTGCGGTGTCAGCCCAACCGCGAGTGCCAGCGAAAAAAGAAATGAGTCCAGGACCGGGCGTGTCAGGTAGACGTTGATCGCAAAGATGGCCATCACCAGCACCAACGTCACTTCCATGAGGAAATAGCCAAATCGGCGGATGCCACGCTCGAACTCGGTTTCCTGCGGCCGGAGTTTCAACCGCTCGGAAACCTTGCCGAACTCGGTTTGCTTGCCCGTGCTTGCAACCAGCGCCCTGGCAGTGCCGCTGACCACGTGAGTTCCCATCCATAGTGCATTGGTCCGCTTGCCTAGCGGTGTCTCAGCCGCGAGCACGCCGACC
>JANYHZ010000233.1 GCA_025362135.1 Betaproteobacteria bacterium
TTCCATACGATCACAGGCAACTCAATTACACCCTCAGTGCCGACTACCGGCTCGGCAAGGCAGCCAATATCAGCGCTGCATACGAGCGCGAAGAAATGAACCGGGCCTATCGTGAACGCAGTGACACCTATGAAGACCGCATAAAGTTAGGCTATGTCAGTCGCGGCCTTGATAAGGGCTCCTTGCGAATCTCGCTGGAGAATGATCGGCGACGCGGCTCGACCTATACCCCGGATCCGTACAGCGATTTCTACAGCGTTGCACTTGGACCGTTGCCGACAGCAATCGGGACCGCCACCAATCCCTGGATACGTACCAACGACTTGCACCGCAAGTATGATCTCGCTGATCGCGACCAGAATATTCTGAACGTCCGGTTCAATTACGCGCTGGCGCCCAATCTCGATCTGGGCACGTCGCTCCAGGCAAAAGACACCAAGTATCCAGAATCGCAATATGGGCGCAACGATCATCAGCGACTCGATTCGGCCAATATCGATTTGAATTGGCTACCTTCGGCCACACTTAGCCTCTACAGCAATTACAGCTACCAGGCCGGCAAAATGCGCCAGGCAGGCTTGCAGCCAAACGCTTGCATCATCGGTACCACCTACAACTTCTTGAGCGATGGCAGCGTTCAAACCGGTGCACTGTCGCCAGCACAGGTTGCCGCAGGTCTCAGCATCGTTGCCAGCCGCGGCGTGCTTGCGTCGAACTTCCAGAGCCTGTGCGGCACGGTCTCGCCGACCAGTCCGCTGTATCCGACCAGCCGTACCTGGGACATCAGTCATCGCGACAGGAATCACTTTTTTAGCGTCGGCGGTAATGTCAATTTCACCAAAGCGCGACTCGAAATGAATTACACCTTCAGCAAAGCCACGACAGCGGTCAAGTACGGCTACAACGCGGCCGCGTTGGGGCTCACACCCGCACAGGTAACCTTGATCGGCGACGGCTTTCCGGATTTGACGTTCCGCAAAAGCACGCTCGAATCCAATCTCGTCGTACCCTTTTCCAACAAGGTGTCACTGCGACTTCTATACCGATATGAAATCGGCAAGATTCGCGATTGGCATTACGACGGGGTTGCACAAAATCCGACGCCAAACACCAACCAACAAACGTTCCTCGACTCGGGCCCGCAAAATTACAAGGCAACGGTGGTGGGCTTATTCCTGACCTTTGCACTGTAGATTGTCAAGAGCATCGGGCGTGACGGACGTCGCCGTTTTAGCAAATCTTTGTCGAGGAAATGAAAGCGCTGGTGGCGTATTTCACCCTGCGATCAACCGCCGGGACGCCCGCTCCCTGGGGGTCGGACAACTGTCGTGCGGGGACCCAAAGTCGTAGTTGCGGGCGTAGTGGCTGTCGCAACACGTCCGGAACCCGCCGCAATGCCCAGCCAGTCCCAACGCCCTTGCGCGATCGCATCGAGTATCGTGGCGCGATTCTGCTGGGTGGCGAGGTAAACATTGGGCGCGAGCTCGTTAAACTGCATGTAGGCTTCCAGCGTTTGGTAGCCGCAGGCACCCTGGTACGCGCAACCATTCAACACCCGCAATGCGTCTGCGCTGCAGTTGGCACCGCGATCACAAGCGGCGAGCGCCCATGCCGCGCCCCAGTCGCGCGGAGTGAATGGGTCGCCCGCAGCACCGAGATTCCTGTCAACCAGCTGCGTGGAATTCCAAGTCAGCAATTGGCCGGCGCGCTGGATGGCAAACGGGTCACCGCTGGCAAGGCCATCGCGCACCAGCGATAGCTGATCCTCAGTCAATCGCCTGGCATCGACGCCGCGTGCAGTCGTCGCGCGGGCCTGCTCATTGAATTGATTGGCCGCTACTGCGATTTTGGCGCCGGGGTTGCCCGCAGCCGCGGCCTCTGCATACAAGCGTGCGGCATCTGCAGCGGTAATATTGATTCCGGCAAAACCCTCGCATTGGGCCGTCACGCGGTTGAATGCCTCGACGCGCTGCACGTTGTTCGGGTCATTTTGTTTCAGGCGATTCTGGAAGCGTTCCCGCTCCGCATCGGTGACCCCCTGCGAGCCGCGTGCGCGTCCGACGCACGCCTCGATGGCGACCGCTGCAAAATATTTGGTTTCGGCATCAGCGCCTTCCGGGTTGGCAATGTAGCGATCATAGAAGGGCTTCAACTGAATCGCTTTTTCAAATGCCAACGCAAGTGCGCTCTTGAGCGGCACAACCGAACGCGGCCCGATTGAGGGGGAACGGCTCAATACTTTTTGTGCCATTTCCGGCAACGTAATGACACCACGCGCATTCCAAGCCGGATTGGCTGCCGTTTTCACCGCAGCCGACGCAATGCTGTCGGTGCTGCCTTCCGGACGAACAAAATACCATGCAGCGGTGACGACGAGGCCGCAGACACCCAAAATCATGAGCAGACTTCGATTCATTTTCGTTCTTGGTAAGACGATATCCCATGTTATCGGAAAACCGCATGGCTTAAATGAGAAACGGGGCTCCGAGCCCCATAGATAGCCGGAAAGAGTGTAACTAGTTGTGCAGGATCTTCGACAAGAAGTCCTGGGTTCTTTGTTTGCGCGGTGAACCAAAGAAATCGTCTTTGGTGCAATCCTCCAGAATCGAGCCGCCCTTTTCCATGAAAATCACACGGTCAGCCACTTTTTTGGCGAAACCCATTTCGTGCGTCACCACCATCATGGTCATGCCTTCCTTCGCGAGTTCGACCATCACGTCGAGCACTTCGTTGATCATTTCCGGATCGAGCGCGGAGGTCGGTTCATCAAACAGCATCGCGATCGGTTCCATCGATAGCGCGCGTGCGATTGCAACTCGCTGTTGCTGACCGCCGGAAAGTTGCGCTGGGAATTTGTCTTTATGTTCAATGAGGCCAACACGGTCAAGCAGCTTTAAGCCTTTCTCGCGCGCGGCAGCTTCAGTGCGGCCAAGCACTTTTGTCTGCGCCATGACCAGATTCTGCGTCACACTCATGTGTGGGAAAAGTTCGAAGTTTTGAAACACCATACCCACCCGTGAACGCAGCTTGGCGAGATCGGCTTTTTTTGCGCCGACCGAAATCCCATCGACCCATATTTCGCCCTTTTGAAAAGGCTCAAGCCCATTCACTGTTTTGATCAGTGTGGATTTTCCGGAGCCGGAAGGCCCGCACACAACCACCACTTCGCCTTTGGTTACGTTGGTTGTGCAATCGACCAGCACCTGTTTGTCGCCATACCATTTACTGACGTTTTTGATTTCGATCATGGCCATAATTTTCCCTTGTTTTTTACGTGCGACTGAATTTTCCAGACAATTGCATCACGCTAAATGCCACCGCCCGGTGCCCAGCCCGGCCCGTTCAAGGTGACGTCCTTTTTCAGCGCGCGCTGGCGCGTCGGATCCATGTGAACCTGGATGTATTTCACCAGTTTCGATGCGCCGAAGCAGATCACAAGAAACACGATGGCAACAAAGATATACAACTCGACGATACGGCCCGTTAACTGTCCCGCCTTGCTCGCTGCACCCAGAAAATCCTTCAAGCCGACCACGTACACGAGCGAAGTATCCTGAAACAAAATGATCGCTTGCGTGAGCATGATCGGAATCATGTTGCGAAAGGCCTGTGGCAACACGACAAAGCCCATCGCCTGCCAATAATTGAGCCCCAGCGCGTAGGCGGCCCAAGGCTGCCCGCGCGGCACTGACTGGATGCCGGCGCGGATAATTTCCGAGTAATAGGCCGACTCCACCATGATAAACGCGACGATGGCCGACGTGAAGGGGCCGACTGCTTCGCCCTGCTGGCCGGTGAGCTTTTGCATCAATACCGGCGTCAGGAAATAAAACCAGAAGATCGCCATGATGAACGGAATTGAGCGGATCAGATTGACAAATCCGGCGGCGGGATAAGAAAGCAACTTAAAGCTCGAAAGCCGCGCGAGCGCCAACAGCGTGCCAAAGAAAATTCCGCCTGCAAGCGCGATGCCGAACAACTGCAAGGAAAGCAACAGCCCGCTCCACAGGATAGGCAGGCTCTTGATGATGATGCTGAAATCGAATTCGCCCATGGTCAATGGCCTCCTTGCGAGACATAGCCAGGCACGGCGACTTTATTTTCCACCAGTCGCATAATGAATATGACCGTCAAAGTGATGACGATGTAGATGAGCGTCGCGACGGTAAAAGACTCAAAGGTACGGAACGTATATTCGGAAATCTGCCGACTTTGCGCAGTCAATTCGAGAATGCCGATCGTCAATGCCGTCGAAGAATTCTTGAAAATAGTCAGAAATTCCGACGTCATTGGCGGGATGATGATGCGGAATGCCATTGGCAGCAGAACGTATTTATAGACCTGCGGCAAGGTAAAGCCCATGGCCAATCCGGCGTTGGTTTGGCCTTTCGGCAGCGATTCAATTCCGGCGCGCACTTGCTCGGCAACGCGGGAGGCTGTGTACAGTCCCAGGCAGAGCACGGCTGCGCTGAATTCCCACAGACTGAATTGTGCGAACGGAAGGGCGATAAGATTTGGGTAGGTACCTTTGAGCCAGTCACCGAGTTCACTCGGGACAATCTCCGGCATGACAAAGTACCAGAGGAACATCTGTACCAACAGTGGAATATTGCGGAAAATTTCGACGTAGGTGGTCGCAATCAGACGCGGGATCCTCAACGGAACAGTGCGAAGTACGCCGATGATTGAGCCCAGCACAAAAGCAATGATCCACGCCGATATGGACACGAGCATGGTCCACATCAAGCCCGACATCATCCAGCCGAGATACGTCATGCCGCCCGAGGGCGCCTGCTCCAGCAGAAATTTGAAGTCCATTTTGCGCTCCCATCGCACGGCACAGGGCAGAACTCTGCGACCGCAGCGGCGATTTTTATGACGGCGTGCTACTTACGACGGAATTTTTTCACAGGCAATTGGGCTTTGCGCTCAAATCGAAGAGAGCGCAACCTCCAAAGGAAAAAGGGGGAATCGATTGCTCGATTCCCCCTTCGGAATTCTTTACTCCGGTAGCGCCTGTAGCTGGAAGCCAACTTTCAGCAACGGGCTCATTGGCATGCCGATGGTTGCTCCCGATGGCAGTTTGCCGATGAACCACTTGTCGTATATCTTGTTGATTTCGCCGGAGCGCATCAGATTAGCAAGGGCACGATTGGCGACGATGGCGAAGTCCGCATCGTTCTTTCTAAACATGATGCCGTACGGATCATACGAAAGGTAATCGCCGACCACGTCGAAGTCTTTCGGTTTCTTTGCGCTGGCAATCAGGCCGTATAGGAGCACGTCATCCATCGAGAACGCAGCAGCACGTCCTGATTCCACCGTCAGGAACGATTCAGCATGATCCTTGGCATTCAGGAACTTGATGTTCAGGTTTTCCTTGTCGGACAACGCTTTAATCACACGTTCGTTGGTAGTACCTTGCGTCACGACGACAGTTTTCCCTTTCAAGTCTTTATAGGATTTGATCTTGGACGTTTTCTTTACGAGCAGCTTGGTTCCGGTCACAAACGTTACCGGCGCAAACGCAACCTGTTTTTGCCGGGTGAGGTTATTGGTCGTGGAGCCGCATTCCATATCGATGGTGCCGTTTGACATCAACGGAATGCGCGTTTGCGACGTGACAGGATTGGTCTTGACCATCAGCGTAGGCATCATCAATTCTTTTTTTACTTCCTCGACAATCGCCATGCAAAGGTCGATCGAATAACCAATCGGATTCTGTTTGTCATCAAGGTAGGAAAACGGGATCGAAGTTTCGCGAACGCCGAGAGTGATAACGCCGGAATCCTTGATTTTTTTCAGTGTGCCGACCAGTTCCTGTGCAACAACGGGAACCGCAAGAAAAGTCGATGCCAGCAAGCCGGCCATCAATCTGGAGAGTGTTGAAAACTTCATAGTGGGTTGCTCCTGTGAGTGTCGAGTGAAAATGGGCGTCGATTTTTGCGGGCACTTTTGGTGCAATTACGACCCGTTGATATTACGCTTTTATTCCAAAATCAGTTTATCGCATCTGTTGCCAGCACGCTAGCCGATCAGCAGTGTCGCCGCGATACGCCGCCCCTCGCTCATAAGGACGTTGTAGGTACGGCACGCCGCAGGCGTATCCATGACCTCAAAGCCGATGCGTGCTTCCGCGAAGGCCGCCATGATGCGGCGATCCGGGAAGCGAAAAAGCGCACCGGAGCCGAAGACGACCAACTCCGGCTTCAGCGCCAGAACGTCCGCGAAATCGGCGATGGACAACGTCAGCGCGGAAGCCGAGGGCGAAGCAACCGGCCAGGGATTGATTATTTTGTCTGGCAACACGATGACCGGGTGGCTAATTTTGCCACCGTTGATCGCTACGAACCCCTGGCCGTGGCCGGTGATGGCGTTCGCGCCGGTGATTGGGTCTGGATGTAGTTTCACGGAGATCGAATTTGGTTTTGCTAGAATGAAGTTATTGCGCCGCACAAAATGTTGCAACCCGCTAATTATTATAGCCATTTGAAATCCTTCGCTCCAAGACTTTCCGCGCTATTGCCGCCTCCATGAACCACGAATTTTCCCGAATCAAACGCCTTCCCCCGTACGTTTTCAATATTACGTCCGAACTCAAGATGGCGGCACGCCGCCGGGGTGAGGACATCATCGACATGTCAATGGGCAACCCGGACGGAGCCACGCCACAACACATCGTGGATAAGCTCGTCGAGGCCTCAAAGCGTCCAAACACGCATGGTTATTCGGTGTCGAAAGGCATTCCGCGCCTGCGCAAAGCCATCACGGATTGGTACAAACGCCGCTTTGATGTCGAGTTCGATCCCGATTCGGAAGCCATTGTGACGATTGGTTCGAAAGAGGGCCTTGCGCATCTGATGCTGGCCACTCTCGATAGTGGCGATACCGTGCTGGTGCCTAACCCGAGTTATCCAATTCACATTTACGGAGCCGTGATTGCCGGTGCGCAAATCAAGCACGTGCGCATGACCGAGGGTGTTGATTTTTTTGAGGAGGCCGAGCGGGCGATACGCGAGACATATCCCAAGCCCAAAATGCTGATTCTCGGCTTCCCGTCCAACCCCACCGCCATGTGTGTTGAGCTTGATTTTTTTACGCGCATCATCGCATTGGCGAAAACCAATAACGTGCTGGTAGTGCACGATCTGGCCTACGCCGACATCACGTTTGACGGCTGGAAAGCGCCGTCGATCATGCAAGTGCCGGGCGCGCGCGATGTCGCGGTGGAGTTTTTCACAATGTCTAAAAGTTACAACATGGCAGGGTGGCGGATCGGCTTTATGGTCGGCAACAAGGAGTTGGTGGCTGCGCTGGCGAAAATGAAGGGCTACCACGACTACGGCACCTTCACACCGATTCAGATTGCGGCTATCGCGGCACTGGACGGTCCGCAAGAATGCGTACGGGAAGTTGTTGCTCAATACCAGACGCGCCGCGATGTCTTGCACAAAGGGCTCGCGGAGGCCGGCTGGATAACAACCAAACCGAAAGCGTCCATGTACATCTGGGCAAAAATTCCTGCGCCTTATCTGAAGATGGGTTCGCTCGAATTCGCCAAGAAGTTGCTGGCCGAAGCAAAAGTGTCGGTATCGCCGGGCATCGGCTTTGGAGATTATGGCGATGACCACGTCAGGTTTGCATTGATCGAGAATACCGAGCGCACCAGGCAAGCCGTTCGAGGTATCAAGGAAATGTTCAAGAAAGACGGGTTGATGTGAGCCTCAATTCCGACGTTCTCCGTCTCCCCAAAAAAATCTCATGAAAATTATCGCCGTTACGAACGCAGTTCACGATATTGTGGAAAGCGAGTGGCTGGCGCAATCGGAAACGGTGCACCGGCAATTACGTCCCCATCTGCCAACGGACTACATACGTCGGATGAAGGAGGTTTTCGCCAGCGGAGCCGACATGGCGGTTTGCGTGCGGGAAAATACAGTTTGCGGCATTTGCGTGTTCCGGATCGAAGAAAAGACCTTTGACGGTCGCGTTTTGTATTGCGACGATCTGGTTACGGACGAGACATCACGTTCGAGTGGTGTCGGTCGGGCGTTGATCAGGTATATGGAAGCGCTGGCAACCGAGCGCGGATGTGACACCTTCACGCTCGATTCGGGCACGCAGCGCCAGCAGGCGCACAAATTTTATTTTCGCGAAGGCCTCACCGTCTCCGCGTTTCACTTTTCAAAAACACTGAAGAAATGAAGCCAATAAACGTAGGTCTGCTGGGACTTGGTACGGTGGGTGCCGGGACGATTGAGGTGTTGCGAAGGAACAAGGAAGAGATTGCCCGGCGCGCTGGACGTGAAATTCGCATCACGCATGCGAGTGCACGCGATCTCACCAAACCACGCAATTTTTCGCTCGACGGCATTGCGCTGCTGGCAAGTGCGGATGCCCTGGTGGCGCATCCTGACGTCGATATTGTCTGCGAACTGATCGGCGGCGACACGTTCACCAAAGCGCTTGTGCTTAAGGCGATTGCCAACGGCAAGCATGTGGTCACCGCCAACAAGGCGTTGCTGGCTAAACACGGTACCGAAATTTTTGCAGCGGCACTGGAAAACCGGGTGACGGTCGCGTTTGAAGGAGCGGTCGCGGGTGGCGTGCCGATCATCAAAGCATTGCGCGAGGGGCTTACGGCCAATCGCATCGAATGGATCGCCGGCATCATCAACGGCACATCCAATTTTATCCTTTCGGAAATGCGCTCTCGCGGTACCAGTTTCGCGAGTGTGTTGAAAGAAGCACAGGCCAAAGGCTATGCGGAGACCGATCCGACGTTCGACATCGAAGGCATCGACGCCGCGCACAAGCTGACCATTCTTTCGGCCATTGCTTTCGGTGTGCCGCCGCAGTTCGACAAAGCGTATACGGAGGGTATCTCGCAGCTCACCGACAAAGACATCAAATACGCCGAACAACTCGGCTACCGCATCAAGCTGCTCGGCATCACGCGTCGCGCCAAAGATGGCATCGAGTTGCGCGTACACCCAACGCTCATCCCGGAAAAGCGCCTGATCGCCAACGTCGAAGGTGTGATGAATGCAATTCTGGTCAAGGGCGATGCGGTCGGTGCCACGCTGTACTACGGTCGCGGTGCTGGTGGCGAGGCGACGGCGAGCGCTGTCGTGGCGGACTTGGTCGATGTGGCGCGGATGATGACGGCAGACCCGGAGCACCGCGTGCCACACTTGTCATTTCAGCCCGATCAACTGCATGACACGCCGATCCTGCGTATGGATCAAGTTGAAACCGGCTGCTATCTACGGTTGCGTGCTTATGACCGGCCAGGCGTAATGGCAGATGTTACCCGGATCCTCGCCGACGGCTCCATTTCCATTGACGCCATCCTGCAAAAAGAAGCGGAGGAGGGCGAGGATTTAGTCGACGTTATTATTTTGACCCATCGCTCTGTCGAGGCCAATGTGAACACTGCCATTGCGAGGATGGAGGCGCTACCGACCATTGCGGCCAAGGTGGTACGCATTCGTCTGGAAGAGTTAAACTGAAATGCGACTTAACCAGGTCACGGTCACGGTAGATGACGTCGAAGTGGCGGTGGCGTTCTATATCAGGCTTGGCTTGAAACCGATCGTGAAAAGCCCGCACTACGCGCGCTTCAGCTGTCCGGAAGGCGATACTACGTTTTCGGTACATTTGGGAGACGCGCCGGTAAATTCCTCAACCGTCGTATATTTCGAGAACGACGAACTCGACGCGATGGTCGAACGATTGCAAGCGGCGGGTCTGCAATTTGAGTCCGAATCGACAGATGAGCGCTGGCTGTGGCGGGAAGCGCGTTTGCGCGATCCCAGCGGCAATCGGATCTGTTTGTTTCAGGCGGGCAGCAACCGTTTGAATCCTCCGTGGCGTTTGCAGGAGACAATCTGATGACGATGCGATATGTCAGTACACGCGGCGCAGGGTTCGCTGCCGATGAATCGGGGAAGTCATTCTGTGACATCTTGTTGGAGGGCCTGGCACCCGATGGCGGACTGTTTTTGCCGCAGTCATATCCAGTATGGAGCGCCGATGAACTCACTGCGCTGCGGGGCCTCGGGTACGCGGAGCTTGCGTTTGCCATCATCAGCCGCTATGCAGATGATATTCCAGCGGCCGACCTCAAATCGATCATCGACATGACCTACACCGCAGAAGTATTCGGCAGCACCGATATCACGCCGTTAAAAACACTTGAGCCTGGTCTGCACATCCTTGCCCTCTCGAACGGCCCAACGCTGGCCTTCAAGGATATTGCGATGCAGCTCCTGGGGAACCTGTTCGAATACGTGCTGGACAAACGCAATGCCGAAACCAACATCCTGGGTGCCACGTCCGGCGATACCGGCTCCAGTGCCGAACACGCCATGAAAGGTAAGCGCGGCGTTCGCGTGTTCATGCTGAGCCCGCATGAAAAGATGTCGCCATTTCAGTGTGCACAGATGTTTTCCCTGCAAGACGAAAACATCTTCAATATCGCAGTGCGTGGTGTATTCGATGATTGTCAGGACATGGTCAAGGCTGTGTCCAATGATTCTGCATTCAAGGCGAAATATAAAATCGGTGCGGTGAACTCGATCAACTGGGCCCGTATCGTCGCGCAGGTGGTGTACTACTTCAAAGGCTATTTCGCGGTCACTGCAACCAATGACGAGAAGATTTCATTTGCCGTACCCTCTGGTAATTTTGGTAACGTTCTGGCGGGCCACATCGCCCGCATGATGGGGCTGCCGATCCGCCGTCTTATCGTCGCCACCAATGAAAACGACGTTCTCGACGAATTTTTCCGAACCGGACGTTACCGTCCACGTGGCTCAATTGAAACGCAACAGACTTCCAGTCCCTCGATGGATATTTCCAAGGCATCGAACTTCGAACGCTTCCTCTACGACCTCCTGTGGCGCGATCCGGCTGCGGTACGCGAACTGATGCGAAAGGTCGACCACGAAGGCGGCTTCGATGTTTCCGGATGCACAGAAATCTGGAAACGTATGCCTGCTTTTGGATTTGTGTCTGGAAGCAGCACGCATGCAGACCGAATCGCGACGATTCGAGCAGTCTGGGAAATGCACAGGATTGAAATCGATACGCATACCGCAGATGGCTTGAAAGTTGCGATGAACAATCGCGAGCCCGGCGTGCAGATGGTTTGTCTTGAAACCGCGTTACCGGCCAAGTTTGAAGCGAGCATGGTCGAAGCGCTGGGCAGGAAGCCCGTGCGCCCACTCGCGTACAAGGGTATTGAAAATCTGCCTCAACGGTTTGAAGTGATGGATGCAGATGCAGGCGCGGTCAAACGCTTTATCGAAGACAAGATTGGCCGGCTGAAATGAAAAACTCTAGCACCAGCGCGGTTCGCAGACTGAAAATGCGCTGAAGTCCTCGCCAATGCTAGCGTTTTCTATCTTCGCGGGCGCTGTTTCGCTGAAATCGATTTGATGATCACACGATGCTTTGTATAAGGCGATACCGGAACTCGCGCACGGTCCAGCGCGGCCAGCATCAGCGTTCGCACTTCGGCCGATAGCAAAACGTCCGGGTTTATGAGGCGAATATGACGGACTTGACTGCCTTTGCCATTTAGCAATTTGTCCGGGTCGGCAATCCGGGCACCTTGTAGAAAACATAGTGTCACCCAGCGCGGAAAAACGGCCAGCGAGAAAATCGCCTCTGACGGCCGCTCGCTGGGGCCAAAGCCGATTGCGAGTGCGTTGTAATTGTCGTAGACCATTTCGATGGCGCAGGGCAGCAGTGCACGCATGCGCCCCAGTTCCACGCGCGTTCGCGCTGCCACATCGGGCGAAAACTTGTCGATGAATATATTGAGCTGGCGTTGTTCGTCGCTTGCGAACATGGTGCTTCGCGACGCCGCTTATTTTTTGTCCGCTTTTGGTGTGGCCGGTGGCATCAGATCGTCTTCCAGCTGATCGAGTTTGTCCTGCGGTGCTTTGCCGTCATAAATACTGCGCAGCCGCCGCTGCAGATAGGCATCGCGGATGAATTGGTACTTGTCGAGAGCGGCGGTATCCAGCGTGGAACTCGCACCGAGCAGGTTGGCGCGAAGATCGATTATTTCGAGCGCGAAGACACTGTTACGCGTCCGGATGTGGTCTACGTAGCGATAATAGCCAGCGTAGGAGTCGACCGGGCGACTCACTGCGTCGCGTAAGGTTGATGGGCCCATCAGAGGCAACATCAGAAACGGGCCGCTATTGACTCCCCATTTTCCGAGTGTCTGGCCAAAATCCTCGTTGTGTTTCTCAAGCCCCATCGGTGTGGCGACGTCAAACAGCCCAAGCACACCGAGCGTGGAATTGACCAGAAAGCGTCCAGCATCAGACGCTGCATCGCCGCCTTTGCCCTGCAGCAGGTTATTCAAACCGGTGGCAACATCGCCGATGTTCATGAACAAATTACTCACGCCTGCGCGGAAAAATCCTGGTGTGACAGCCTGATAGCCTTTGGCGACAGGCTCCAGTACGGCCTTGTCGAGCGCGTCGTTGAAAGCATAGGTTGCCCGGTTGATCCCTTCCAGCGGATCCGCCTTGGGTGCCGAGGTCGAGGCGCACCCCGAAAGCAGCACGAGACTGGACATGGCAATTGCGACTAAAAATTTTGAGTCTATTGAAATCATGGTGGTTGGTCTGTGTGTAGTGAAGTGGCTAGTGGAGGGTGAAGCGCATCGAAAGGTCAAGCGCCTGAATATCCTTGGTCAGCGAACCAATCGAAATACGGTCAACGCCAGTTTCAGCAATCGCGCGCACGCTCTGATAATTGACGCCGCCGGAAGCTTCGAGTTCCGCGCGACCGTGCGTCAATTTTACGGCCTCGCATAACTGCGCGTTGCTCATATTATCGAGCAAAATCAACTTTGCGCCGCCCGCAAGTGCTTCCTGGAGCTGCTCAAGTGTCTCGACTTCAATTTCGATTATGGTGTCGGCCGGTGCCTGGTGTTGTATGAGCGCGAACGCGGCCTGCAACGCGGGCCTTATGCCGCCAGCTGCGATGATGTGATTTTCCTTGATGAGAATGCCATCGAACAGCCCGATGCGGTGGTTGTGCCCGCCGCCCACGTGCACTGCATATTTCGAGGCCATGCGAAGACCCGGTAAAGTCTTCCGCGTATCGAGTATCTTCACCTTCGTGCCGAGTGTCGATGTCACAAACCGTCGTGTTTTCGTCGCAATTGCGGACAGGGATTGCAGAAAATTGAGTGCAGTGCGTTCGGCCGACAGCATGGCACGTGCAGTGCCTGCAATTTCACAAAGCTGCGTATTTTCCATCACGCCCTCGCCATCTTCGACGTGCCAGAACACTTCGCAGTCCGGATCGAGTTCAGTGAAGCAACGCTCAAACCAGGCGCATCCGGCAATGACGCCGTCCTCGCGGGCGATCACACGGGCATGACCGCGGGCAGCGGCAGGAACGAGGGACGCGGTCAAATCGCCCCCGCGCATGTCTTCGGCCAGGGCGCGCGTGACGTCGGCGGTTACGACTTCCTCCAAATCATGCGTGTGTCTGAATGGTGCATCCATACTTGAAATTATCCGCTAATAACCCCAATTGCGTAACAACAACTGCTTTCCACGGAAACCCAAAATGAGAACCGACAAACTTACGACCAAGTTCCAGCAAGCGCTGTCCGACGCACAGAGCATGGCGCTTGGAAATGACAATGGTTACATCGAGCCGCAGCATTTGTTGTTGGCACTGATCAATCAGGAAGATGGCGGCACGACGTCAATGCTCGCGCGCGCAGGCATCACCGTTGTGCGTCTGAAAGCGGCGCTGGAAAAAGCCATCAAGCACCTGCCGAAGGTTGAAGGGCAGGGCGGGGAAATTTCGGCCTCGCGCGATTTGGGCAACCTACTCAACCTCACCGACAAGGAGGCGACCAAGCGCGGCGATGAATTCATCGCCAGTGAATTGTTTTTGCTGGCCTTGCTGAACGACAAGAGCGATACCGGGCGGTTATTCAAGGAGCACGGCGCGAACAAGCAGGCGCTGGACGCCGCAGTACTGGCGGTACGCGGGACGGAGGGCATCAACGATCAGGAAGCCGAGGGCCAGCGCGAAGCGCTCAAGAAGTACACCATGGACCTCACCGAGCGAGCGCGCAACGGCAAGCTCGACCCGGTGATCGGGCGCGACGACGAAATCCGCCGCGCGATTCAGGTACTGCAGCGTCGTACCAAAAACAATCCCGTCCTCATCGGCGAACCCGGAGTGGGCAAGACTGCCATCGTCGAAGGCCTCGCGCAGCGCATCGTCAATGGCGAAGTGCCGGAATCGCTCAAGGACAAGCGCGTGTTGTCGCTCGATATGGCTTCGTTGCTGGCCGGTGCCAAATATCGCGGCGAATTCGAGGAGCGCCTTAAATCAGTATTGAAAGAACTTGAACAGGATGCAGGCAAGACGATCGTCTTTATCGATGAGCTGCACACGATGGTCGGCGCCGGCAAAGCCGAAGGCGCGATGGACGCCGGCAATATGTTGAAGCCCGCATTGGCGCGCGGTGAACTGCATTGCATCGGCGCGACCACACTCGACGAGTACCGCAAATACGTCGAAAAAGACGCAGCCCTTGAGCGCCGCTTCCAGAAAGTGCTGGTCGGTGAGCCCAGTGTGGAAGCCACCATCGCCATACTCCGCGGTTTGCAGGAACGCTACGAAGCGCACCACGGCGTCGAGATCACCGATCCCGCCATCGTCGCAGCAGCCGAGCTTTCGAACCGCTATATCACTGACCGATTCCTGCCCGATAAAGCCATCGACCTGATCGACGAGGCAGCGGCGCGTCTCAGAATGGAGATCGATTCCAAACCGGAGTCGATGGATAAGCTTGAGCGTCGGCTGATCCAGTTGAAGATTGAACGCGAAGCCGTCAAGAAGGAAAAAGACGAAGGCTCAAAAAAACGCTTCAAGCTGATCGAGGAGGAAATCAAGCGGCTCGAAAAGGAATATTCTGACCTCGAAGAAGTATGGAAAGCCGAAAAAGCCCAGGTTCAGGGAACGCAGCATATTCGTGAGGAGATCGAAACGATCAAGACGCAAATGGCCGATCTGCAACGCAAAGGCCAGTTCGACAAGCTCGCCGAATTGCAATACGGCACGCTACCGCAGCTCGAAGCACAATTGCATCAGGCCGAAAAATCCGAAAGCAAACAGGCCAAGACAAGACTCGTGCGCACGCAGGTTGGTGCTGACGAGATTGCCGAAGTCGTGTCGCGTGCAACCGGTATTCCCGTCTCGAAGATGATGCAGGGCGAGCGCGAAAAGCTGATCAAGATGGAAGACAACCTGCACAGGCGCGTCGTGGGGCAGGATGAAGCGGTACGTCTGGTTTCGGACGCGATCCGTCGCTCCCGCGCCGGCTTGGGGGATCCTAACCGGCCTTACGGTTCGTTTTTGTTCCTGGGCCCGACCGGCGTCGGCAAAACCGAACTCTGCAAAGCATTGGCCGAGTTCATGTTCGACTCGGAAGACCACCTCATTCGCATCGATATGAGCGAGTTCATGGAGAAACATTCCGTCGCGCGCTTGCTCGGTGCCCCTCCCGGTTACGTCGGCTACGACGAAGGCGGCTACCTTACCGAAGCAGTGCGCCGTAAACCCTACAGCGTGATCCTTTTCGACGAGGTAGAGAAGGCGCACCCCGACGTATTCAATGTCTTGTTGCAAGTGCTCGACGATGGCCGCATGACCGATGGCCAGGGCCGCACGGTGGATTTCAAGAATACCGTGATCGTCATGACATCGAACCTCGGTTCACACCAGATTCAGGCGATGTCCGGCTCCGACTACGAAGTAATCAAACTCGCGGTGATGGGCGATGTCAAAACCCATTTCCGTCCCGAGTTTATCAATCGCATCGACGAAATCATCGTGTTCCACGCGCTCGGTGAAGCGCAGATCGCCGCGATCGCCAAGATTCAATTGAAGCGGCTTGAGAAACGGTTGGCGGCTATGGAGATTGGATTAAGTGTCAGCGACGACGCGCTCGCCGAAATTGCCAAGGCCGGGTTTGATCCGGTTTATGGCGCGCGACCGTTGAAGAGGGCAATTCAGCAGGAGCTTGAGAATCCGTTATCAAAGGCGCTGCTGGAAGGCAAGTTTGCGGCGAAGGATACGATCAAGGTGGGGTTAAAGGCGGGGAGGATAACGTTCGGGAAGTGAGGTTAGGATTGAGGTTGGTTCCCCTGGAAGTGCCGCTTACAGCGCGACCGCCGCGTCGAACGCCGCCATGCGCCATCCCACGCCTTGTTGTCGAACTCGTCTCAAGCGTAATTCGTACGTTCGCGCGCCTAGTCTTACATCGAGCAAAGAATTGGCGGCATAAGATTGTTCACTGACAATAACCGAATCTGCGAACCCGTCCGCGGCACCACCGGCGAGCAACATGCCTTCGGTCGCCTGCCAGGAATTGGCTTCATCGACACGCTCCATGGCACAGTACACCGGCTGCTTTGAAAGAACCTTTACACCGATAAGGGTCGCCGTCGGTCGTTGCAGGTTCGATTTTCGCACCACCACACCGAGCACGCAGGGGCGGCCTTTTTCAACGCGCACCGCGATCAAATCGTCCACGTTTACCAGGCGCGCGTCTTCATCCGTCATGTCCAGCCCGATTCCGCCATCGCTTACGTCGACCAGATGTATCGCATTGCGAATGCCGATCTCGCCACCACCACCTGAAACGGTGTGCAGTTTTTCCGCTGCGAACGCCATCCTGCAAATTTCGTTGAAGCCGAAAAACACACCGACAATCGAATTGGCAACGATGGAAAAGCGCTTGCTGCGTTGCGCACGCGCAGCTTCGATCAGTGTGAATTCACGCTCGAGGAATTCGATCACCGCTACGTGTTCCTCCATGCGAACGCTCTGGCCTATTCCCCAATCGGGAAAAATGCGACCGCGATGAAAGTCGCGGATCGAGCGCTCCAATTGGCGCTGCATAGGCCGCAGGCTAAGGAATAAATGTGCCCCATCGCCGGCCACAAACGGCGTGAGACCGCGCTGGGGTGCGGCGGTGTTGACGCCGAGCGTAGGCTCGCCCGTCATCGGTTCGCGCGTGAGCCACAGTGAGCCCATCCAGGCGACCAGCCAGTTATCGAGCAATTCCAGGCGTGTCGGCGGCAGATTGCCGCTGGAAAATCGATCCAGCAATAGTGCCCGCACGTAAAGCGTCTCGACGGTTGCGTCGAACTGTCGTTCCTCGATCCTTACGCTCAGCACAACCGAGTCAACACCGAATGCAGATGCGGTGCGAAAGATCTGATGCAGCCATTCACGAGTCGTTGGGTCGGGGCGACTACGTGAAAATTTCCGCCACTTTATCGCGTGACCCGAGAGCAGAATCGCGAGAGCGCAGATAGCCGCACGCGGCGTCACGTCTTTGTTGTCGGCGGCGAAGCTGCGCATGACAACATCACGAGCCAGCCGCAATAAATGGTCGTAGCGCTCTGATAGCCACGTAAAAGCTACCTGCTCGGCTTTGGTTTTATTCAAGCCCGACTTCAGGAGTTGTTCTCGTTCCGGACGAGAATTGTCCTCGAAGTAACGTAGCGCCTGCATCAGCGCATTGGTGGCATCGCTTAGCCTATACCCGACAACATTTTTTTCCAGCGCACGATGCTTGGATGTTATTTCGTCATGCGTTGCGGTGGTGATCGACCCCGCACTCGATTTGATTGGTGAATTCACTTTAATGTTTGCAACAATGATTCATGCAACGAGCGCTGGCCTCTATCGTCGCGCCCGAAAAAGGCCGACGAGTTCCAATTGGTCGAAATCGTTGAGGTACCCGCGGGAGTGGAGTGGCGTAAGCCACTTACAAGCGTTTGTCTCATCATTTCGATTTCAGCCATCGCCTCATCGTTCCGAAATTGGATCGAAAACGCTTGCGAGAGATCGTCGAATTCTGTCGCGTTATCATCCTCGAACGCGCGTGCCAGCAGGAACTGCCACAGTCTGCGTTGCGTTGGGTCTTCCTCGATGGCCAGCCGCATCAACTCAGTCGCCGCGCGCGGCATACCATCGTCCTGCATCAGTTGTGCCCAGCGCAACATCTCGTCTGTGTTTCGAAGCGATACGCGCGGCTCAGGCACTTGCAAAAAACGCGCCGCAATGTAGCGCAGCCGAATGCGCAGTAAGGGCGGCTCAAGCGGCCACGGCGTACCGAACACGCTGACCTCATTGCGCGTCGGCGGGCGCGCTGGTACTTTGGTATTTGGATTCAAGAGAAATCCGATATCAGAGTGGGCATCAAAAAAACGCGGCATTTTATGTGAATCTTCGCGCGCTAATTTCACAAGCATAAGGCGAATCAAGCTTCGGTGCAATTGGCTGGGATCGCGGTTGAAACACTACACAAAATACGCCGATCAGATCGCGATATTTTTCTCGTTCCGGCATGCGGCGCTTATTTTGCGGGCGTCAGGTATTTCCGGAAAATCGCGCTGCCCACCGGCATTTCAATGGCAAAATATTTCATTGAGATCACCATTTGGCGGGCATTCCAGGGTCTTTTAGCCTTGCAAGCCGCGCCAGTGCTAGAGGTCGTCTAACTTTCCATGGTGGCTCATCCTCTACTGGTTGCCAGCTCGAATCGGCATCACCTGCGCGCCATCAAAATCAGGCTGCCTGCGCAGATCAAGCGTAAACGGGTGCGCGGGATTGCGGCCTTCCGGCTTGAAATCCATTGGCCCGGCCGTATGCCCAATTTTTTGGAATCGCGCGACGCGGCGGGCCTCAGCTGCGAAGGCGTTGACCGGAAAGTCGTCGTAACTTCTTCCACCGGGATGGGTAACATAATAGGTACAGCCCCCGACCGAACGGCCTGCCCAGATGTCAACAATATCGAATACCAATGGGGCATGGACACCGATGGTCGGGTGCAGCGCGGACGGCGGAGCCCATGCGCGATAGCGCACACCGGCGACGAATTCGCCCGGCGTACCGGTCGGCGTCATTGGCACGACGCGCCCGTTGCAGGTGATTGCATGTCGCTGCTGGGTCATGCCGGTCACCCGTACCTGCATGCGCTCCAGCGAAGAATCAACGTAGCGCGCGGTACTGCTACCAGCCATTTCTTCGCCCAGTACATGCCATGGCTCTATCGCCTGGCGCAGTTCAAGTTCCACGCCTTGGTAGGCAACAGTCCCGTAGCGCGGGAAGCGAAACTCCAGAAACGGCGCGAACCAGTCGAACCGCACCGGGTAGCCTGCCGAGTTCAGATCGTCAACCACGCTTTTCATATCCTGTGCAACGAAGTACGGCAGCATGAAACGGTCGTGCAGCTCGGTTCCCCAGCGGATCAATTGGCCGCGATAGGGTGTTTTCCAGAACCGTGCAATGACCGCACGCAACAGCAATGTTTGCGTCAGACTCATTTGTGGGTGTGGCGGCATTTCAAAAGCGCGAAATTCGAGCAGCCCCAAGCGCCCGGTCGGGCCATCCGGCGAGTAGAGTTTGTCGATGGAGAACTCAGCGCGGTGCGTATTGCCCGTGAGATCGACCAGAAAGTGGCGCAACAGACGATCCACCAACCAAGGCTTGGCAGATTCCCGGCTCTTGCCCGCCTGCAACTCGGCATCCATTTGTTCGAACGCGATTTCGAGTTCATATAGCGAATCGTGGCGCGCTTCATCCACTCGTGGGCTCTGCGAAGTCGGACCGATAAACGTGCCGGAAAACAAATACGACAGCGCCGGATGGTTCTGCCAATACGTAATGAGGCTGCGCAATAAATCAGGACGACGCAGCATCGGGCTATCGGCGGGTGTCAGTCCCCCGACGGTTACGTGGTTGCCTCCGCCCGTGCCGGTGTGGCGGCCATCGAGCATGAATTTTTCTGTGCCAAGCCTTGATGTGCGCGCTTCTTCGTAAAGCGTCGTGGTGCTGGCGACGAGCTCTTCCCACGAGGATGAAGGGTGAATATTGACTTCGATGACACCCGGATCTGGTGTGATGGCGAATTTCTTGATGCGCTTGTCCGACGGCGGTGTATAGCCTTCGATCCTCACCGGCGTACCAAGCGCCGACGCGGTCGCTTCAATGGCCGAGACGAGCGCCAGATAGTCTTCCAGTATTGCCAGAGGGGGCATGAAGGTGTGCAACATGCCATCGCGTACCTCCATACACAGTGCCGTGCGTACGACCTCCCTCGCAGATTTGCCTTTCTCCAAAGTTAGCTTCGCCGGTTTGGCGATTGCCTTCCGGGCTATTTTTATGCGTGAACTCGTTGACAGCGCTGGCTGGTCCGAGAAGGGATCGGTGGGGATAATGATATCGACATCGTCGGGTGCCACCATTGGCAGTGAGTTCAATGGCAAACGAAAGCCGATCGGTGAATCACCTTCCACCACGAACAAATGCCTGGTTTTCAACGGCCAGAGGCTCGATGTCCATTCGCTTGGCGCATCGACGTTCTTGCGTTCAACGGCCTTCAATGGCAGCACGTAGCCAATCGGCTCGCCGATGGCCCCCGACAATTGCGCCACGAGCTTGCTGCGAATCGTCTCATTCTTGAGATTGAGACTAAGCGGGTCTATGTTGTCTGGCAGCTCCGCCTCATCGCGAATGGACCGCAGCACACTTTCATATGCGGGTATGGCGTAGTCGGCGTGAAGGCCGAGTTGGTTGGCTAACTCGCGAGCGAATGGCTTCGCGTCATCCAGCTTCAGTTGGTGTTCGGCGACGTCGAAGGCAATCAAGGCGTCGTCATTCCACAATGGGTGACCATCAGGCCGCCAGTAGCAGGACAATGCCCAGCGGGGCAGCGGCTCACCGGGGTACCATTTGCCCTGGCCAAAATGCAGAAACGCGCCCGGCGCAAATTTTGGCTTGAGTTTTCGTAAAAGTGCGACCGAGAGGTCTAGTTTTTTCGGTGACAGCGCCGTCACATTCCATTCCGGCCCCTCCATGTCGTCAATCGATACGAAGGTTGGCTCGCCGCCCATCGTCAGCCGGACGTCGCCAGCTTCGAGCTCACGGTCGACGGCAGCACCGAGCGCGTTGATCGCAGCCCACTGCGCAGCGCTATAGGGCTTTGTCACGCGCGGATCTTCAAAGATGCGCGTTACCGACATCTGGAAATCGAGGCTCGTTTCGCTCACGTCGGTAAAACCTGACACGGGTGCGGCCGAGGTTGGAATTGCCGCGCAGGCGAGCGGAATATGTCCCTCACCGGCCAACAGCCCTGAGGTTGGGTCGAGTCCCACCCACCCGGCGCCGGGCAGGTAGGCCTCGGCCCAAGCGTGCAAATCGGTAAAATCCTTGTCAGTGCCACTGGGTCCGTCCAGCCCCTTTTGGTCGGCAACGAGTTGAATCAGATAGCCAGACGCGAAGCGCGCCGCGATACCAAAGTGGCGGAGTATCTGCACGAGCAGCCAAGCGCTGTCACGACAGGAGCCCATGCGGCTTTGCAGGGTCTTCTCCGGCGTCTGGACACCGGCTTCCATGCGGATGAGGTAGTTGATGTCTTGTTGGAGCCGCGTATTCAACGCGATGATGAAATCGATGGTGATGATTGGCTTGTTCAGGATTGTTTTACGCGCTTGATCTATCCAACCCAACAACAATTCTCCCGGCGGGTCGGTGTCGAGATATGCCGCCAGCTCCCGCATGTTTTCAGGCGTATACGAAAACGGGAACTGCTCAGCATATTGCTCAATGAAAAAATCGAACGGGTTGATCACCGTCATCTCGGCGACCAGGTCAACCGTGATGGAAAGCTCGCGGGTTTTTTCCGGGAAGACCAGCCGGGCAAGCCAGTTGCCATAAGGGTCCTGCTGCCAGTTGAGGAAGTGTTTCTCGGGTTTTACGGTTAGCGAGTAGCTCTCGATAGGCGTGCGGCAGTGCGCAGCGGGG
>JANYHZ010000123.1 GCA_025362135.1 Betaproteobacteria bacterium
CGTACTCCTTTCGACGCTGCTTGACATAGCGGGATTCGACAAAAAAAACGGCAAGTACATCCTTGCCGAAGGTGCAGATGGTTCTTCAATGACGCGCACCATCGCTATCGACCGAGCTCTGGACGATTGCTTGGTGGCGTATGCCATGAATGGCGAAATGTTGCGCCCGGAAAACGGGTATCCGTTGCGGATGGTGGCACCGGGTGTTCAGGGCGTTTCATGGGTGAAGTGGCTGCGGCGAATCGAAGTGGGTGATCAACCCTATGGCACCAAGGATGAGGTGATCCACTATATCGATCTCATGCCCGACGGTCGGCATCGCCAATATACTTCGATCCAAGAATGCAAATCCGTGATTACGTCACCGTCAGGCGGCCAAACGCTGCTCGATCAGGGCTTTTACAATGTAACGGGACTCGCTTGGTCCGGGCGCGGCAAAATCAAGCGCGTGGATGTGAGTTTTGATGGCGGTCGTAACTGGCAGATTGCACGCATGGAAAATCCCATCCAATCGAAAAGTCTGTCGAGATTCAATATCGGATGGACTTGGAAAGGTGGGCCGGTAGTGCTGCAAAGCCGCGCAATCGATGAAACCGGATATGTGCAACCGAAGATCAATCAACTGCGCGCGGTTCGCGGTTCGCGCTCGATTTATCACAACAATGCGATTCAATCGTGGAAGATCGCAGCTTCGGGGGAAGTGAGCAATGTTCAGGTCTATTAGGCTCGCATTGCTGCCGCTACTGATCTGTGCCGCCACCGCGCAGGCGCAGGGAAATTATCCTGGTGTCGGTCGCAATGCGACGCCTGCAGAAATAAAGGCTTGGGATATTGACGTTCGCCCTGATTTCGCCGGTTTGCCACCGGGCAGCGGATCAGTTGCTACGGGACAAGTAGTGTGGGAGACGAAGTGTGCGTCCTGTCATGGTACGTTCGGTGAATCCAATGAAGTATTCAGCCCTCTGGTTGGTGGCACCACTCAGGAGGACATCAAGAGTGGTCGCGTGATGGCGTTGCAGGAACCGGTGGCGCGCACCACGCTGATGAAAGTTTCCTCAATTTCCACGCTCTGGGATTACATCAATCGCGCCATGCCCTGGAATGCACCGAAATCGCTTTCGACCGATGAGGTGTACGCGTCGCTCGCGTACCTGCTGAATCTTGCAGACATCGTGCCGACGGACTTCGTCCTGTCCGAGAAAACGATGAGCGATGTGCAGGCGCGGTTGCCTAACCGCAATGGCCACGTGAGATATGAAGGCCTGTGGAGCATCCGCAGCAAGGGAGATGTGCAGAATTTCGCTTGCATGAAAAACTGCAGAATCGAGATCGGGATCGCCTCAGCACTGCCAGATATTGCGCGGGGCACTCACGGCAATCTGGCTGAGCAGCAACGCACCGTTGGCCCGGCAAGAGGCTTAGCGACTGCCACTGGAATGAACGCCACCGAACTTGCTGCGCCCAACCCTTCCGCAACGAAGGCGACCGGGGAATCCACGCCGGAACTCGCTCGCAAGAACAATTGCGCAGCCTGCCATCAGATTGACAAAAAACTTATCGGCCCAAGCTTTCAAGAAATAGCTGCAAGGTATAAAAACGACATCGCTGCTGAATCAAGGTTAGTTAAGAAAGTAAGAATGGGCGGCGGCGGCGTTTGGGGTTCGATTTCCATGCCGCCGAATGCACTGCGCGATGAAGACATTCTCGCGTTGGTGCAGTGGATACTTACTGGTGCGCCAGAGAAGTGACATTTTTTTGCGCTATAGTGAAAGTTGAAAATCAAGGTGCCAAGTCTATGAATTACAGGAGAAAAACATGAAGCAATCACGCAGAACTCTGCTCAAGGCGTCTAGTGGTGCAACCGTTATAGCGCTTGCCACGGCAACGGGCGTATTCAAGTCCGGCAATGTCTATGCTTTGGAGTGGAATAAAGCCGCATTCGATACGAAAGGCTTGCAGGAAACCGTGAAAGCAATGGGCGGTACGGTTGCGACGGAAAGCAAGGACATCAGTATCACCTCTCCTGATATCGCCGAAAATGGTGCGGTCGTACCGGTATCGGTGTCGAGTAAATTGGGCAACACCGAATCGATTTCGATATTGGTAGAGAAAAACCCCAACGCCCTGTCGGCGGCCTTCGAGATTCCAAGTGGTACTGAACCTTTTGTTTCCACCCGTGTAAAGATGGGGCAAACGTCAAATATCTACGCACTCGTGAAGGCAGATGGCAAGTATTTTTTTGCCACAAAGGAAATCAAAGTGACACTTGGTGGATGCGGCGGATGAAATTCCTGCCTTTCGGCAAATGCCGAAATATCCGATTTCATTATTAAAAAATAGGGAGTTTCATATGGCAGATCCAATGAAAATTCGTGCCAGTGTCATGGGCGACAAAGTGGTAGTCAAAGTGTTGATGGCGCATGAAATGGAAACCGGTCAGCGGAAAGACTCTGCCGGTAAGACCGTTCCCGCGTGGTTCATCCAGAACGTGACTGCGACGCATAATGGCAAAACGGTGCTGTCTGCGCAGTGGGGGCCGGCGGTCTCCAAGAATCCGTTTCTGGAGTTCCGATTTTCGGGAGGCAAAGTGGGCGAGAAAGTGGTTGTAACCTGGACCGACAATAAAGGTGACAAGCGGTCCGACGAAGCCACCATTTCCTGATCGGGGACCCAAATGAGTCTGTTCTCGACAATATCCCGCGCGCTGTGCGCGCTTGTTACAGCGCTCGCGATCTCCTCCGCGTGTGCAGCGACCAAGGACGACCCCATCAAGATCGTGTACCACTTCGACTCCGGGTTAGAACAAGCGACCAAAGGGCTTCGCAATATCAAGAACCACCTCGATGTCGAGCCCACGACAAAAATAGTCGTCGTCGCACATGCGCAGGGTGTCCAGTTTTTGCTTGATGGTGCCACCAATGCGACCGGAAACCCCTTCAATATTCCAGTTGAGGATCTCGCTGCGCGCGGTGTTGAGTTTCGCGTCTGCGAAATTACCCTGAAGTCAAACAAGATCGACCCGAAAAAGCTGCTGCCGCAGACAAAACTGGTGCCCTCCGGTGTTGTGGAAATCGGTCGCCTGCAGGCTCGGGAAGGCTTCGCGTATCTGAAACCGTAGCGTTCTTGCCAATCAACAAGTCGCGAAAAAAAGACGCGGCAAAATCGATGACTCAGAATCATTCGCGGTCACATTCCCGGAGGAGTGAAATGCCATATTTCAAACGAACGGCACTCGCAATTACATTGGTCGCTGCATCATTGACCGGAGCATTGTTCGCCGCAACATCGTCTGCGCAAGGCAACAGTGGCGATGCCACAATAAAGGAAATCGAAAAATATCGTCAGGCGCTGGGCGACGGCAACCCGGCTGAGTTGTGGGAGGCGCGCGGCGAAGTTATCTGGAAGAAGCCTCGCGGACCGAGAAATGTGTCGTTTGAGCTTTGCGATATTGGCCTCGGACCTGGCAAGGTCAAAGGTGCCTACGCTGTGTTGCCAAAATATTTCGCCGACACCGACAAAGTGGAAGATCTGGAGTCGCGGCTGGTTACATGCATGGTGATGTTGCAGGGTTTCAAATATGAAGACGCAATGAAGAGTCCCTTCGGCAGTCCGGAACGAAAGTCCGATATCGAGGCCCTGGTGGCATTTGTCACGGCCGAGTCGCGTGGCTTGAAGATGAACGTCATCGGTAACCATCCGAAAGAGAAAGAAGCCTTTGACATCGGCAAGGCGATGTTTTTTCATCGCGGCGGGCCACATGATTTCGGCTGTGTGACGTGCCATGGTGCGGATAAGCAGCGAATCCGGTTGCAGGATTTGCCAAACCTGACCAATAAGCAGCAGGCGCAGCGAGCGTACACCTCGTGGCCCGCATATCGCGTATCGCAAGGCGAAGTTCGCTCATTCCAGTGGCGTTTGTTTGATTGCTTTCGGCAACAACGTTTTCCGGAGCTTGAATTTACGTCGCAAGGATCCATCGCCCTGACGACATATCTGGCCAAAAATGCAAACGGCGGTGTGCTTTCCGCACCGTCAATAAAGCGCTAGGGAGTGGACATGAAAAACATTCAGTTTACCTCCCTGTCCATCGCCGTTTTTGCGGCTTCCATTTCGACCGGTGTGGCTGCGGATTCGGTAAAAACGACACAAGCCGAAATCGTCATGAAGGCCTCGTTCAAGGATCGTGGCCAGGCAAAGGTAGACCGCCTCAATCAGGATGAGACCCAGCGGCTTTGTTCGCAGTATCCAGACAATCGCCCTAAGGAAATTGCAAAACGCATTGAAGCGATCAACCTGAAGCTGATGAAATATCCTGCAGATGGCAAATTGCTTGGTGACTGGAAAGAAGGTGAAAAAATTGCGCAGTCCGGCGTTGGCAAACAATTCAGTGACGATCCCGCACAGCCTGCCGGCGGCAATTGCTATGCGTGTCATCAACTGACAAAAGAGGAGATTTCATTTGGCAATATTGGGCCGAGCCTTTACAACTATGGCAAGTTGCGTGGCAATACTGACGCAATCCAAAAATATACTTTTGGTAAGATTTACAATGCCGAGGCTTACTCGGCGTGCTCAAATATGCCGCGTTTTGGGCACAACGGAATTCTCACCGAAGCACAGATCAAGAACGTTACCGCATTACTGCTTGATCCTGACTCACCTGTTAACAAATAGAACTGAATGCCCGGCACGTCCGGGCTTTTTTGCGGCAGCAAATATAAGGAATCACTGATGAAGCGCGAAATGACCATGGTAGTGACTTCAGGCTTGCTGCTGCTATGGACGAGCACTTCGCTTGTGACGGCTGCCGCCGATTCGGCATCGACGTTTAGTGTAAAAATGCTCGCGCCGGAAACGGCGCTAAAGGCGGCCAAGGCAGCTTTGGCAAAATGTCGTCAGGATGGTTTTCAAACGGCAGTTGCTGTTGTAGATCGTGCCGGCGTCATCCAGGTTGTATTGCGTGATCGATACGCAGGGGCACATACGCCCGATATGGCAATTGGTAAGGCGTGGACTGCAGCAAGCTTCAAACAGTCGACGTCATCTCTCGCCGTCGAAACGCAACCCGGTAAGCCCATGAGTGGTATTCGCCAGTTGCCGCGAGTAGTGGTCGCAGGTGGCGCTCTGCCGATCGAAGCGGGAGGCAGCATGCTGGGTGCTATTGCAGTATCGGGTGCGCCTGGGGGCGATGCAGACGAAGCTTGCGCAAAGGCCGGCATCAAGGCAATTGCAGACGATATCGAGTTCTGAAGAGGTATCAGAAAATGTCGAACATAAGTCGCCGCGAGTTCCTGCATCTGCTCGCTGTCGCAAGTGCGGGCGGATTCGCTCTCGACCAGTGTGAGGCGAGTGCTGCAACCAGCAATGCACGCGCGATGTACGAATTGCCGCGTTTCGGCAATGTCCATTTGCTGCACATGACGGACTGCCACGCGCAGTTGATGCCAAGCCATTTTCGAGAGCCCAATGTCAATATTGGCGTCGGTGGCTCGATGGGGCAGCCACCGCATCTGGTTGGTGAAAATCTGTTGAGGCATTTCGGTATCAAGCGCGGCAGCGCCGAAGCACATGCGTTCACCTATCTGGATTTCGACAAGGCGGCACGCAAATACGGCAAGGTGGGTGGATTTGCGCACCTCGCCACGCTGGTAAAACAATTGAAGGCCGGGCGTCCCGGTGCGCTGTTACTTGATGGTGGAGACACCTGGCAGGGCTCGGCGACCGCGCTATGGACTAAGGGCCAGGATATGGTCGATGCTGCGCTTGAACTCGGCGTTAACGTGATGACCGGTCACTGGGAATTTACACTTGGCGACAAGCGTGTAAAAGAGATTGTCGAAAAAGATTTCAAGGGAAAAATCGAGTTTGTCGCACAAAACATACAGACCACCGATTTCGGTGATCCAGTATTTGCTCCATACGTCATGAAAGAAATGAATGGCGTGCAGGTCGCAATTATTGGCCAGGCGTTTCCCTATACGCCGATCGCTAACCCGCGTTACTTCACGCCGGAGTGGAGTTTTGGCATCAAGGAAGCAGAGATGCAAAAAACGGTCGATGAAGTACGCGGCAAAGGTGCTGCAGTGGTGGTGTTGCTCTCGCACAACGGAATGGATGTCGATCTGAAACTGGCCTCGCGAGTGACGGGCATCGACGCGGTTCTTGGCGGACACACCCACGACGGTGTGCCGAAGCCGGTATCCGTAAAAAATCGTCACGGCGTGACGCTTGTTACCAATGCAGGTTCCAACGGCAAGTTTCTTGGCGTACTCGATTTTGACGTGAGCAATGGCAAAATCGTCGACTTCAAGTATCGCCTCATGCCGATTTTTTCCAACCTGCTTCCTGCCGATAAAAATATGGATGCATTGATTGCAAAAATGCGTGCACCTTTTGAAGCGAAGCTCGGCGAGAAACTCGCGATCACCGAAGGACTTCTCTACCGGCGTGGTAATTTCAATGGCACGATCGATCAATTGATACTTGATGGCCTCATGGAAATGAAAGGCGCGGAGATAGCGTTCTCGCCCGGCTTTCGCTGGGGCACATCGTTGCTGCCGGGGCAGGCGATTACCATGGAAAATCTGATGGACCAGACGGCCATCACTTACCCTTACACCACGGTGAATGAGTTCACCGGTGAAATGATCAAGACCATTCTTGAGGACGTTGCCGATAACCTGTTCAATCCCGATCCGTACTACCAGCAAGGCGGCGATATGGTCCGCGTTGGGGGACTTTCGTATACGTGTGACCCCAATGGAAAGATGGGGGGACGCATCAGTCGCATGACGCTAAACGGTAAGCCAATT
>JANYHZ010000254.1 GCA_025362135.1 Betaproteobacteria bacterium
AGCAGACCGACTTCGTCGACGGTCGGCGCGCGCACTTTAAAAATAATGTCGGCTGCGGCCCATAGGTTAGGTGCGCCGTCGATGATAGTGGCCCCCGCCACGCGGTAGGCGTCATCGCTGATGCTGGCGGCGTCGCCTGCGCCGGATTCAACCGATACCGCAAAGCCCAGCTTGATCAGTTTGGCGACCACGTCGGGAACGGTTGCAACGCGTTTCTCCCCTGGAAAAACTTCGCGTGGAACTCCGATTGTTTGCGGCATGTTTGTGTTCTCCCTGAATACCCTGCTTCAATTTACTTGCTCAGATGTTACGCAAAACCTTTCGACGTGAGTGTAACGCGAACTCCGGCATCGGGGGATACCGCGATCATCAGAGCGGTAACGGTCGCGCCGTTTGGAACGCGGTGACAGGAGACATCAGCCCTTTCGCAAAACCAATTACTTTGAAGAATTCGCCCATCTCTGCGGGAGAAACGAGACGATGTATCTGATTGGTCAGCTTCAGATACGCAGCCGTGGCACCGGGGTCAACGCGAGCCAGGCGTTCCGTCAGACCGCTCGCCAGCAGGAAAATCGCCTGTGTCGTATAGCCGAGCAATTCCAGACCCGCTTCGCCGCCCGCGTCTGCAACTGCGGTGAAATCGACGTGCGCGGTAATGTCCTGCAGGCCGGGAAACAAAAACGGATCGGTATGGGCAAAGTGTCGGTAGTGACACATCAACGTACCGCTGATGCGGCTCGGATGATAGAACTCGGCACCGCGAAAGCCGTAGTCGATGAAGAACAGCGCACCCCGCTTCAACGACTGCGCAAGGCTTTTTACGAGCCCGTTAACAGCGGGAGCGACTTCGGTCAGATAGCCATCGGGCGGCGCGTGATTGAGGTATTGCCCCTGGATATTTGCGACCAGGGAATTCAGTCCATCAGGTAACAATGGAACATCCTGCCAGACGAAAGCATCATCTTTCACCGCAACGCCGCGCTCAAATATCGATCCTGACGAAAACGTGACGAGGTGCACGGGAACAACGTCGAGCACCTCATTGGCGATGATGACGCCGGTGAAATTTTCCGGCAATCGGTCAAGCCAGACTGCGCGTCCTGAGAGCGGTTCCGGCAGCGTCGATATCGCTTCCTGCTGCCGCTCACGCAAATCGGCACTGACTTCGAGCAGGCAATATCTGGCAGGTAGCACGCCGAGCTCTTGCAGCGAACGCAGAATATCGTTGGCGAGTTTGCCCGAGCCCGGGCCAAGCTCAAGTACGTCGCCGCCGGTCTCATGCAAGACTTCCGCAATACTATTCGCAAGGCACTGGCCAAACGCCGATGAAATCTCGGGTGCCGTGACAAAATCGCCGTCCGGTCCGAACTTGCGGGCGCCTGCTGCGTAGTAGCCCAGGCCGGGCGTATAGAGTGCCAGCTCCATAAAGCGCGCGAACGATAGCCAGCCGTTCGCCTTCGCTATTTCTTCGCGCAGCATCGCCGCGCAGGTCTGCGTATGGCTAAGGGCGTCTCCGGTTGGTGGAGGAAGTCGGCTCGACTGGTTGCGCGGTATGGGTGTTCGCATGGGCTGGGTTAAAATCGATTAAGCAATTATCCCATGAGCAAAACCGACTCCCGTCCTGCAATCATCATCACCGGCGCGGCCAAACGCGTTGGCGCGGCAATCGCGCGCGCATTGCACGCGGCAGGTGCGAACGTAATCGTGCATTGCAACCAGTCGCGCCCGGAAGCGGACGCACTGGTGCGAGAACTGAACGAACTTCGTGCCAAGTCTGCGTCCGTATTGCAGGGCGATTTACTGGCGTACAACGCGTTGAAAGGCCTGGTTGACCAAGCCGCTTCGGTATTCGGCACACTCGACGGCGTGGTCAACAATGCTTCGGCCTTTTATGCGACACCGATCGGCAGTATTGACGAGGACAATTGGAGCGAGCTCATCGGTGCCAACCTGAAAGCGCCGTTGTTTTTGTCACAGGCGGCGGTGCCATATCTGCGCAAAACCCGCGGCAACATCGTCAATATTGTCGATATCCATTCGGAGCGACCGCTTAAGGATTTTGTCGTTTATTCGGCGACGAAAGCCGGACTGGCTGGTCTCACGCGTTCGCTGGCGCTGGAGCTGGGCCCCGATATTCGGGTGAATGGCGTTTCCCCGGGCGCGATCATCTGGCCGGATGGTACCTCGGACTATCCGACCGCAGAACGCGAGAGAATTGTCCAGCAAGCGCCACTTAAACGTGTCGGCACGCCGGAGGATATTGCCGGCGCGGTGAAATTCCTGATGCTCGATGCGCCGTATGTGACGGGCCAGATCCTTGCGGTTGACGGGGGCCGGGAAATCGCGCTCTGATTACAGCGTATAGGGTGGGGCGGTTTCGCAGATCCAGCATTGGCGTGCATTTCAGACGCAAACATCGCCGCAACGCCCGCCAATGCTGGAGCTACACTCTTTGACCATGGGTGCGGTGGCAGTAGCGGTAAAATAGCGCCCATGCAAACCACCACCGTCGCCTCGCAAAAGCAGCAATTCGAGGCCAATAAACTCACCAAACGCCTGCGCCGTCTCACCGGTCAGGCGATCGCCGACTTCAACATGATCGAAGCCGGCGACAAGGTGATGGTGTGCCTGTCCGGTGGGAAAGACAGTTACGGCATGCTCGACGTACTGATGAAGCTGCGCGAAAAATCCCCGGTACCGTTCGAGTTGTTCGCGTTCAATCTCGACCAGAAACATCCGGGTTATCCCGCACACATTCTTCCGGCGTATTTGCAGGGTTTGCGCGTTCCCTTCCGTATTGAGGAGCAGGACACGTATTCCACCGTAAAGCGCGTGATCCCCGAAGGCAAGACCATGTGTTCACTGTGTTCGCGGCTGCGGCGGGGCGTAATTTATCGGGTCGCATCGGAAATCGGTGCAACGAAAATCGCACTGGGGCATCATCGCGACGACATCATCAACACGCTTTTTCTGAATATGTTTTTCGGCGGCAAGCTGAAATCGATGCCGCCCAAGCTGGTGTCGGATGATGGCAAACACATCGTGATTCGTCCGCTCGCGTACGTGGAAGAAGCCGATCTCGAAGCCTACGCGGCAGTCAAGCAGTTCCCGATCATTCCCTGCGATTTATGCGGCTCGCAGGACAATCTGCAACGCCAGCAGGTAAAACTCATGCTGCGCGACTGGGACAAGAAATTTCCGGGCCGCGTCGAAAGTATTTTCCGTTCGATCCAGAATGTAGCGCCGTCACATTTGCTGGACCGAAACCTGTTTGATTTCGCTGCGGTGAAGGCTGATGGCCTTGCCGATGCGGAGGGCGATAAAGCTTTCGACGTCGAAGAGTACGTTGAGCCGGTGTCGGCGCAGGTGATTACGTTTCGTTAATAGATCCTCCTGGGGCAGAGGTCATACGGCGTGCAGGGAAGTCCGCTGAAACAGTTTTACCAGGCCATACACCGCCAATACGGGCATCGCCAGAAATACTGCAAATGGCGTCATTGCCAATATCAGCGCGAGTATCGTGAGGAGCGCAGCGAAGACCAGTGCCACGACGGTCAGCAACGCGGCACCCGCGCACACCGCCATGACGATGACCCCGACCAGCAACAGAATCGGAATGGCAATTGCCCAGCCAAATGCGGAATCCGAAAGGTCTCGATCAAAGAACAACAGCGACCCATCGATTCCGCCGTACTCGTGCGTCGAAGCCAACCCCATTGATAGCGCGGCAAGGACGAGCAACACAGCCAGCGCGATGATAAATGGGCGTGAAATTTTGTTCATATTGGGCTCCGCAAAGAATGGATTGACGATGGAGGCAGTTTGCCGCGCGCAAATGCCGGGTACAACCGGCCACCGATGAATTGCAGAATTTAAGGCGCGAGATGATGTTTGCGCAGTCGCGTAGCGTGAGATTTCATTCGGCGGCGGCAGAACTGCAAAGCGGGACTTTCAAAACGAATTGCAAGCGGACAGAAAAAAGCCGGGCGATGCCCGGCTTTCTTTTGCCCCTGGGAATACGCTAAGGCTTTTTGGCGGGTGCCTTTGGCGCAGCCTTGGCGGGCGCGGCATCCTTCTTTAGATCAGCAGGTAGCGTGCCGAGCATTGCCGTTATGAAGCGGTCTTGCAATATCGGCTGCGACGCATATTGATCGAATGATTTTCCGATCACTTTGTCGAGTTCGGCCAACCGAACTTCAGGCGTGGGATGGCTACGGTACAAAAGACTCACGGATGAAGCCTTTTCAGAACTGATGTCCTGCAATAGTTGCAGCACATTCGGCAGGCCGTAAGGTTCGTAGCCCGCGCGCGCGGCGAGGGTCATGCCCATGCGGTCGGCTTGCAACTCATCGTCGCGATCCAAACCCTTGACGTACAGTTCTTTGACGCCAGTCAAGGTACCTTTGACCCAGCCCTTGCCGATCTGCCCGGCGATTGAGTTCGTCTTGATTTTCGAATCGGCGTACATGCTGACCCCAGTAGTCAGCAACCCAGCTCTCCCGGCCTTCTTGATTGCGTTCAAATGGTGCTTCATGACCACATGCGCGATCTCATGACCGAGCGCGCCAGCAAGTTCCGACTCCGAGCGCATACGGTAGAGCAAGCCGGTTGTGATGAACACCTGACCTCCCGGTGCGGCAAATGCGTTCGGCACAAGGGTATCCATCACAGCAAATCGCCAGGGCAAATTCGGCCGCTCCGAGTGTAACGCCACCCACCGACCGACCTGATTCACATAGCGTTGAATACGATCGTTTGCAAGAAGCGGTGCGGCACCCAACATCCCGGCAGCCACCGTTTCGCCGATATCAATTTCATCACTCTCCGGAATATCGCTAAACGCGTCCTTGGCATCTTTTGCAATGCTGGCAATATTGCCAAGCGTATCTGTGCTGCCTGATCCCGGAAACAGACCGGCTAGGCCGCCTTTACCAGACGGCATATTGGGAATGGGAATATTCGGCATACCGGCGCAACCTGCCAGCGTAAATACCACACCGATCATCAACAGACAAAGGCTATTGGTTTTCATTTTTTGCTCCCTGACGCATTCGCCGCATCGATCGCATCCTGCGCAAGATAAGCGACGTTACGGAAAGTAAGTTTGCCCTGTGAAGCAAGAAGTCGCGCATCCGCGTCAGAAGCCGTATAAGTCTTCATCTTCGCAAACTCGACCGGATTCGGTTCGGCGTTTCTCAAGTCATCTTCAGAGATCCCGCGTATCCCGACCGTCGCACTCTGCGCCCGTTGATTGGTGGTGCGGCTACTGCTGCTACCACTAAGCAAACTGTTCATTCGCGATAACCAGCCGCTACTCGGTGACTTCTCATCCGCGACCACGGTTGCACCACCTCGCAGATGCATCATCCGCACCCAGCCGGTGTCATTGGCACTCTTCACACGGCTCCATGCGCCCTTGCGCTCCTGCAATTGCAATGGCGTTTTGTCGGCCAACTGTTTGACGATGGCTGCGGTATCGTCGGGCGCTGCGCGCAATTCCGTCGCGCGGTTGGTTGTCAGTGGTTCCTGCGCAAAGCCCGGGAGCGCTAAACACGCCCCCAGCAACGATGCGCCGCAGATTAGTACTCTCAGGTATTTCATCGGTGCCCCTTTACGCGGTTGTTTCTGCTGCTCTGTGTGCGCTGATGGTTTGGATATTATTGCGTCACAGTTTCTCACAACAGATTGCGCTTGCCCATCTTGTTGATGCCCTAGCGCCGTCTTGATCAGGGGATATCCCGGAAAGTCCTGTTTTGCAGGTGGCAGCAATTTTGGCCAAACATCTAGCACCGGCGGGCATTTCAGGGCAAAAGAGGCTGAAACGCCAAGCTGGACGCGGAGTTTTGTTTCGCACCGACCCCGTGTCCGTGGGAACACCAGGTTTCCCGACGGCGGTACTGCCGTCCCTCACAAAATATTTGGGTGCAGACTAGGAACCGCTTTTCATCACTTCACGCAGGAATGCTTCGGCCTGCTTCGTGTTCAGCATGCCCTTCTTGGCCGTATCCATCTTGTCAAATGCCATTTCGATTTTCTTCATCATGTCGGCCTTCGACGTCATGTAGGTATTGGGCGCGCCGTCACTTTTCTGCAATTCAAGCAGGAAGGCCATGGCCTTTTTTTCCTCAAGCATGCCTTTCTTACCGGTATCCATTTTGTCGAACATCTCGGCCGCGCGCTTCATGACTTCGACTCTGGAGATCATGCCGTCCTTGTTGATGTCGTACTTCGTCACGAAACGCTCGACATCTTCCTGCGTCACGTCGGCGAATGACGGCAGCGACAAACCCATCATGGAAACAGTGAGTGAACCGATCACAACTTTCAGCAATGATTTTTTCATGGTGAATGACCTTTCTAAGTTTGTGGTGAGGACTGGCAGTTCATCGGGACGAACGCGATTGCGTTATCCGTGATCCGTGATCCGTGATCCGTGATCCTTGCCCGTGGCCACTGAGTCGGCGGCCGGGAAAAATCCTTACAGGCCAACCGCCCTGGCGGAAGCTACGTATCTATCTATGCGCCGCTTTTCATTAACTCATTGAGGAGTGCTTCGGCCTGTTTTCTGTCGAGCGCGCCTTTTTTGGCGGTGTCCAGCTTGTCGAACATATCCCCGATTTTCTTCAACATATCCGACTTGGAAACCATGTAGCCGCTCGGTGCGCCGTCACCCTTCTGCAATTCGAGCAAAAACGCCATGGCTTTTTTGTCATCGACCATGCCATTCTTGTCCTTGCTCATCTTATCGAGCATGTCCGAGCTGCGCGCCATGATTTCAGCTCTCGATATTTTTCCATCCTTGTTGAAGTCGTACATGCTTACGAATCGGTTGATCTGGTCTTCTGTGGCTTCCGCAAGTGCCGGCATTGGCAAAGCGAGCATCGCAACGGCAGCCGCGCTCGCCATGAGATTGAGCATTGATGTTTTCATACTGGGTACTCCTCGGAGGTTGGGATTCGGCTGCATCGCATCCATGAGCATCGCGAGGATCCGGCAACGTACCCAATAGGTCGCCCGACGGCGGGGAGCCTTACAGCCGGACGCGCTTTCGGACGTATCAGCGTCAAACGTCGAATTTTATTCCCTGCGCCAACGGCAGTTCACGAGAGTAGTTGATGGTATTCGTGGCACGGCGCATGTACGCTTTCCAGCTATCCGAACCCGATTCGCGACCGCCGCCGGTTTCTTTTTCGCCGCCAAACGCGCCTCCAATTTCGGCACCGGAAGTGCCGATATTGACGTTTGCAATCCCGCAATCGCTTCCCGATGCAGATAGAAATATTTCTGCCTCGCGTACATCGCTAGTGAAGATGGACGACGACAAACCCTGGGGTACGGCATTTTGCAAGGCAATGGCTTCGCTGAAATTTTCATATCGCAATACGTACAAAATCGGCGCAAATGTCTCGTGGCAGACCGTCGGTGTCTGTGCAGTAATTTCAACGATGGCGGGCTTCACGTAATAGCCGTCCGGCAGCTCTTTTTCCAATACACGCTCTCCACCGGTGACGACTCCGCCGTCAGCGCTGGCGGAACGCAGCGCAGATTGCATTGCATCGAATGCCGCCTGATCAATCAGTGGTCCAACGAGCGTGGTGGCATCCAGCGGATTGCCGACACGAATGGATGCATAAGCAGATTTGAGACGCGACACCAGTTGCTCGTAAATGCTGCTGTGAACGATCAAACGCCTGAGCGACGTGCAGCGCTGCCCGGCAGTCCCAACCGCCGAGAACAAGGCGGCGGTCTGGACCATTTTCAAATCTGCGGTCGGTGCCACAATCATTGCGTTATTGCCACCCAACTCGAGGATGGTTCTGGCGAATCTCGTTGCGGCTCTTGCGCCAACGGCGCGGCCCATGCGCGTTGATCCGGTCGCTGAAATGAGCGCAACGCGCGGGTCATCGACCATTGCCTCGCCCACGTCGGCGCGGCCAATCAAGAGCTGCGAGAGCCCTTCTGGAACGACACCGCCGAATACAGAATAGCGCTCGATGGCCCGCTCCAGCAATGCCACCGAGGCGAGCGCCACCAGGGGCGTCTTCTCGGACGGTTTCCACACCAGCGCGTTACCGCACACCAATGCCAGTGCAGCGTTCCACGCCCACACGGCGACGGGGAAATTGAATGCGCTAATGATGCCGACCACGCCAAGCGGATGCCACTGTTCCATCATGCGATGTTCCGGGCGCTCGGACGCAATCGTCAAACCATACAACTGGCGAGAAAGTCCGACGGCGAAATCGCAGATGTCGATCATCTCCTGCACTTCGCCCAAACCCTCCTGCAATATTTTCCCGGATTCAATCGTGACGAGTTTTCCCAGCACATCCTTGTTGGCGCGCAATTCTTCCCCCAACAGGCGCACGAGTTCACCGCGCTTTGGTGCCGGGATATTTCGCCAAACCAAAAATGCCCCGTGTGCGGCGGCAATTTTCGTTGCCACGGATTCGGCTGAATCGCAGCGCAACGCTGCCAGCGTTGCACCGTCGATAGGGGAGCGGGCGGTGAGGCCGTCACCTTTATGCTCATTTAGGTGAACGCCCAATTGGGCGAGCAGGTTTTCTGCATTCATAGCGCCATCCGGAATCAATAAGGCCCGTATGTTACATCGACGGACATTCCCGCTCCATCCATGAATCTTCGTGGCTTAGTCTCCCATCTGCGGATTCATTCGTTCGCCATGCGCCATCTTGTTGAGCGCATTCAAATACGCCTTGGCGCTGGCGATGACGATATCGGTATCCGAACCAATACCATTCACAACCCGCCCCGCGCGGGACAGTCGCACAGTCACCTCGCCCTGCGAATCCGTACCTTCCGTCACGTTATTCACCGAATACAGTTGCAGTTCCGCGCCGCTGTTGACGATGATTTCGAGCGCACGGAAAGTTGCGTCGACCGGACCGGCACCTTTGGCTTCGCTTATTTTTTCCTTGCCGTGGTCGGCAATCACGATTCGGGCGAATGGCTTCTCACCGGTCTCGGTATGTGCCGTGAGGGCCACCAGACTGAACTGTTCGATTTCAGGCGTGACGGCCTCGTCCGAAACCAGCGCCTGGATGTCTTCATCAAAAATTTCCTGTTTCTTGTCGGCGAGCTCCTTGAATTTCCGGAACGCCGCATTGAGTGCGACCTCGGATTCAAGCTCAATGCCCAGCGTTTTCAGGCGATCACGGAACGCCGAGCGGCCCGATAATTTACCCAACGACAGCCGATTGTTGTGCCAGCCGACATCCTGCGCGCGCATGATTTCATAGGTTTCACGGTGTTTCAGCACGCCATCCTGATGAATGCCGGACTCATGCGCAAACGCGTTGGCACCGACGACGGCCTTGTTCGGCTGCACCGGATAGCCGGTGATGGTGGACACGAGTTTCGAGGCGGGCACAATCTGTGTCGCGTCGATGCGCGTTTCGACGTTGAAATAATCCTTTCGCGTGCGCAGCGCCATGACGATTTCTTCCAGCGCGGCGTTACCGGCACGTTCGCCGAGACCGTTGATGGTGCATTCCACTTGCCGCGCACCGGCCTTCACGGCGGCGAGCGAATTGGCCACCGCCATGCCGAGGTCGTTGTGGCAGTGCGTGGACCACACGACTTTGTCGGCATTGGGAATGCGCTCCATCAGCGTGCGGAACCGCTCCGCCCACAACTCCGGCGTGCTGTAGCCGACCGTATCGGGAACATTGATTGTTTTGGCACCCGCTTTGATGACGGCCTCGAACACGCGACAGAGGAAATCCATATCGCTGCGTACGGCATCTTCGGCGGAAAATTCAACATCATCGCAAAGACTTCGTGCGAACTTCACCGCATCAACCGCCGCGACCAGCACCTGATCCGGCGTCATGCGCAATTTGTGTTGCATGTGAATCGGCGAAGTGGCGATAAAGGTGTGGATGCGGCCCCTCGCGGCAGGTTTGATCGCGTCACCGGCTTTCTGGATGTCGCCCACCTGCGCGCGTGCCAGCGAGCAGACGATTGAATCCTTGATGACACTGGCGACCGCGTGTATTGCGTCAAAATCACCGGGGCTGGCCGCCGCAAAGCCGGCCTCAATTACATCGACGCGCATCTTTTCCAGTTGCTTGCCGATGCGAACTTTTTCGTCCTTGGTCATGGATGCGCCCGGGCTCTGCTCGCCATCGCGCATCGTGGTGTCAAAAATAATCAAATTGTCCATTGCAAACTCCAAAATATGAAATACGGGTGTTCAAGTCCGGACTGGTCCGAACGTGGAAGCCCAGATTCGCTTTACGCTACAAGCGCGGGAACGTAAATTGGAAGGGGGAAGGTTATGTGCGCGCGGCGCGCAGCAGCAGGCCGAGCGACAGAATCGCAATGAGGCGTGCTGTGGAGGGGCTAATGCCACCAAATGAAGCGGAGGTCATGCCCACAATATAGCGTGCCGCGTGTTGCAGTGCAATAGCCAGCGAGCATCATAGCCAACCAAGCTGGATCGACAACAATATCAGCCTGACCACGCGCTACCTCGCCACTCTCCTCCGGGCCGGTCAGTGCCTTTCTTTCCCGCAATGCGGACACACATCCGCGCGGTTGCCGGCCTCGATGACAGCAGCGGTGAGAATGGCTGTCGGCAGTGCAAACACGCCCACACCAAAAATGGCGGTAAATCCGGCGCAGACTTTCCCCGCGATCGTCACCGGTACCATGTCGCCATAGCCAATCGTGGCCAGCGTGACGATGGACCACCACAGTGTGGCGGGAATGCTTGAAAACATTTTCGGCTGTGCCGCGTGTTCGAAGATATAGAGCAAGGCAGCGGAAGAAAACAAGGCAATAAACATCAACACTGCCGACACCAGCAACAAGTCCTTGCGCATGGCGATGCTGGCCTTCAAATTCTCATAGGTCTTCGCCATCGCATCCAGATTCAGCACACGAAGCAGCCTGAACAGACGGGCCAGTCGCAGGAAGCGCAAATCGACTCCGGAAAAAAAAGTCACGATAACGATCAGGTCCAGAAAAGCCACCGGCCGGGTGGCCCAGCGCAAGCGCCCGATAAGCGGCTGCGCGAACGCATCCTGCTCCACACAACTCCATAGCCGCGCCAGGTATTCAAAGAGGAAAACGATGGTCGAAACGGCCTCAAATATGTGGAAAGCCTGCTCATTGCCGAGGTAGATGCTTTCCACGGTTTCGACGGCAACCGCTGTCGCGTTCGCGATAATGAGCAAGACAAGAAACCGGTTCAGCCACGCCGTGACCGGGTGTTTGCCTGTGGGATTGTGCAAAATGAGATGGATGGAATGACGCAGGGAGTCTGGGGCCATTGGGAAACGCCTTTCTGTTGACAGCGACCTTCGTAGCTGGCAATTTCAACATATAACAATCCGGTGGGAAACTCGCGAGTGGGGTTTTCCCTTTTGCCAACGATTGCTGTCATGCACTTTTCTTGCAAATCACGCAAGATGGCAAATTGCGCATCGTCATCTCAACGTCTGGCAAGTTTGTTGCTTCTCATCAGGAAACAGGTAGATGAAGGAGCGATGAAAATGAGCTGAAATCAGGCGTTGATCGCCGAAAGGAAGGTCCACCATGCGACTGCCACCGAATCATCCGCTACGCTATTTGCTAAGCAACGAAATCCACGCGCGCCCGCCGCAGGAACTTTCCGCCCCTGAGCGCCTGTCGTACATCGCCATCAATTACGATTCGGACGTGGCGAATACGACCAACGCCGCCATCGATGATCTGGCGCGCCTCTGTGTCATCTGGGGCGTACAGACACCCACTTCTGAAGTGACCCATTTTGTTGCCGAGCATTCCAACTTGCGCCTCAAATGGGAGCGGCATACCGAATTTGTGACCTACACGTTTTCACGAAATGGCGATTTTGAGCGCCCGTTTGAAAATCCGGTGATTGCGCTCGTCAATGAAGAATGGCTCGCCACACTCACCGGCAAGCTGGTCGTCGCGATCCATCTTGCGGTGCAGGAGAATCAGGTTTTCATCCCGGATTTGCAGGACGTTGTGCACGAGTTTGGTGACAACTATCTGGTGGGTGCCAAGGTTGCGGGCGGCAACGGCATCGTATTGACGGATCTGATGATTCACGCCGATGAATTCGGACGCATGTTGTTGATGGATATCAAGCTCGGCAAACGCCAGGCCGGGCGGACCGTGCAACGCCTGCTCGACATCGAGACCTACCGCACCATGGCGTTGCTGGGCCTGCCCGTGGCGCGCGCCACCGCGGCCATGCTGCGTGGTGCCGAGCGCGAGCTGGCCGAGATTACTTCGCTGATGGCGCAGGACAGCACCCACGACGAGCCCGCGCTGCTGTTGCGCCTGACGCGCCTCGCCGCGACGGTGGAAAGCGAAGTGGCTGCGAACAGCTTTCGCTTCGGTGCTTCGCGCGCCTACTACGACCTCACGAAACGCCGCATTGCCGAGCTACGCGAGGAGCGCCTCACGGGCGTTCAGACAATAGAGGAATTCATGGACCGTCGGCTCGCGCCCGCCATGGCCACCTGCAGCTCGGCCGAAAAGCGCCTGCTGGATTTGTCCGAACGCGTCGCCCGCGCGAGCGACCTGCTGCGCACCCGTGTTGACATTGAACGCGAGCAACAGAATCAGGCGTTGCTCGCGTCCATGAATCGGCGCGCGCAGATGCAGTTACGGCTTCAGCAGACCGTCGAAGGGCTCTCGATTGCGGCAATCACGTATTACGTTGTCGGACTGGTCGGATATGCCGCCAAAGCGCTCAAGGAAACCGGTGTGCCACTGTCGGTGGAGTTGGTGACGGGTGCATCCATCCCGTTCGTGGCATTGGCGATGTGGCTGGCGGTGCGCAGGTTGCGCAAGCATCTCAGGGTGGAGCCGGAGGGCGTCGCGCGACCGTGATCGGCTCGGCACGCAGCATGAACTATAGAGGAGGATCTGGAGGCTTGTCCGCCGCAACAGGAGGTGGCGTGTTTCCGTTGCGGGTAAGGTTCCATAGCGCGATCACGTACCCGGACAAGGCGTAAACCACGAACAGCCCCCACAGCACATGCGAAGGCTCTATCGTGACGACCAGGTACACAACGAAAATAATTGGGACGACCCAAAAAGGCACGCTGCGTCGCAGGTTGAAATCCTTGCCGCTGAAGTAGCGGATATTGGTGACCATCGTAATACCGGCAAATACCGTCAGCCCCCAGGCGATCCAGCGCACATCGCCCCCGCGAATCTGATAGTCATTCAATACCCAGATCAATCCCGCCACGAGCGCGGCCGCTGCCGGGCTGGGCAAGCCCTGAAAATATTTTTTATCGACCACGCCGATATTGGTATTGAAACGCGCCAACCGCATCGCCGCGCAGGCGCAGTAGATAAACGCCGCTGCCCAGCCCATTTTGCCCATCGGCTGCAGCGCCCAGGCGTACATCACCAAGGCCGGAGCGGCACCGAAGGAAACCATATCCGACAAGCTGTCGAGCTGCGCGCCGAATTCGCTTTGCGTGCGG
>JANYHZ010000129.1 GCA_025362135.1 Betaproteobacteria bacterium
GGTGATGCCTGGCGACAACGTCAAGATCGTGGTGCAGTTGATAGCCCCGATTGCGATGGAAGACGGGCTGCGCTTCGCGATCCGCGAAGGCGGTCGTACCGTCGGTGCGGGCGTCGTGTCAAAAATTATTAAGTAAAAAAGCACCACTGTTTCACGGACTGCAGGCCAATAGCTCAATTGGCAGAGTGTCGGTCTCCAAAACCGAAGGTTGGGGGTTCGAGGCCCTCTTGGCCTGCCACTCAAGTTTGTTTGCCAGAACTTGTGTGACCGTGAAGTAGTGAATAGTTTGGAAGTTTAATTTAGCGCGAATTTCGCCTTCAGCACGGCAAGAAAAAGAGAAGCATGAAAGACAAAATTCAAATCGCAGTTGCAGTCCTGCTCGTCATTGCCGGTGTTGTGCTTTTTTCCGTTTTGTCGGATAAGCCCACCATTGCTCGCTTGGGTGCGATGTTCGGTTGTTTCATTGCCGCCGGCGTGATCGCATGGTTTACCGCACTTGGACGCGAATTCGTGCAATACGCGAAAGAATCCATCGAGGAGGCCAAGAAAGTTGTCTGGCCAACCCGTAAAGAAACAATGCAATCGACCAGCGTGATTTTTGTCTTTGTGTTTGTGATGGCCCTGTTCTTATGGGTGGTGGATTGGAGCCTTACGCTCGGCATTACCAAATTGATCGGTGGAGCGTAAATAATGCGTTGGTACGTCGTTCACGCTTATTCAGGGCAGGAAAAAAGCATTCAGGCGGCACTCGTCGAACGCATCAAGCGTTCCGGCATGGCCGACAAATTTGGCGAAGTGTTGGTGCCAACCGAAGAGGTGGTCGAAATGAAAAGCGGAGCCAAATCGCTTTCAGAACGCCGTTTTTTCCCCGGTTATATTCTCGTGCAAATGGAAATGACCGATGAAACCTGGCACCTGGTCAAAAGCACGCCAAAGGTCACGGGCTTTATCGGTGGAACAGCGAACCGTCCTTCCCCAATTTCGCAAAAGGAAGTCGACAATATCCTCAATCAAGTCAAGGAAGGTGTCGAAAAGCCGAAACCGAAAGTGCTGTTTGAAGTGGGTGAAAACGTCCGCGTCAAAGACGGCCCGTTCACCGATTTCAACGGCAACGTCGAAGATGTGAACTACGACAAATCAAAAATTCGCGTGTCCGTGCTTATTTTTGGCCGTTCTACGCCAGTTGAGCTGGATTTCGGTCAAGTCGAAAAGCAGTAAATTTTTATCGCAGTTACTGGTTTGCAATCCACCAGTATCTGTTTGTTTTGAAGTGATTGTGAATTTGAGGGGAGAGCGCCGTAAAGCCGGTGTTCGTTACCACCCAAGGAGATAAACATGGCAAAGAAAGTCGTCGGCTATATCAAGCTGCAAGTGCCGGCCGGAAAGGCGAATCCTTCGCCGCCGATCGGTCCTGCGCTGGGTCAGCGTGGTTTGAACATCATGGAATTCTGCAAAATGTTTAATGCGCAGACGCAGAAAATGGAACCGGGTTTGCCGATTCCCGTGGTGATTACCGCGTTTGCGGATAAATCCTTTACGTTCATCATGAAGACGCCACCCGCGTCTATCCTGATCAAGAAAGCCGCCAAGGTTGAAAAGGGCAGCAAGACGCCTCAATCGGACAAGGTGGGCAAACTGACGCGAGCGCAAGCCGAAGAAATTGCAAAAACCAAGATGCCCGATCTGACGGCGGCTGACATGGACGCTGCGGTACGCACTATTGCCGGCAGTGCGCGCTCGATGGGTATTGAAGTGGAAGGGGTTAGATAATGGCTACTTTACCTAAGCGTCAAAAAGCGTTCGCCGGTCTGGTCGACCGCGACAAAAATTATGCTGTGACGGAAGCGCTGGAAATCATCAAGAAAACGGCGACGGCCAAGTTTGATGAGTCCGTCGATGTTGCGATCAATCTGGGCATCGATGCGAAGAAATCCGATCAGGCCGTTCGCGGTTCAGTCGTATTGCCGCGCGGTACCGGTAAAAACGTGCGTGTTGCGGTGTTCGCCCAGGGTGACAACGCCAAGAAGGCAACTGACGCGGGCGCAGATATCGTTGGCTTCGAAGATTTGGCCGAGCGCATTAAAGGTGGCTTCATGGATTTCGATGTGGTGATTGCCACGCCGGACGCCATGCGGGTTGTGGGCGCGTTGGGGCAAGTTCTGGGTCCCCGTGGCTTGATGCCAAATCCGAAAGTTGGCACCGTCACACCAAACGTCGAGCAAGCGGTAAAAAACGCCAAAGCTGGTCAAGTGCAATATCGCGCGGATAAAGGTGGCATCGTGCAATGCACGATCGGCCGCGCTTCGTTCACGCTTGAGGCGCTGAGTGAAAATCTGTCCGTGTTGATTAGTGCTGTCAACAAATCGAAGCCAGCCACCACGAAGGGCATTTACCTGAAAAAGCTATCGCTGTCTTCGACGATGGGTGTCGGGGTGCGTCTGGATACGTCGGCGTTCTCAGCTAGTTCGCAGCAGCAACAGTAAAAAATAAAGTCCTTCGCCAACAAGATTGGCGGGGGCAGTTCTTTGGGCCTTCCGGTTCAGCTTCTTGGAGCGGAAGGGTTGTCAAAGACCGTAGGAATCAAGGGTGGCGGCTGCACTGTTGCTCGCGATTTAATCGATGGAGATGTCGTCCTACGCAGATGGCGGTCCCAGCAAAGATTTCGTCACGTCGACATGAAAATGCCGGCACCGATCTCCGAAGCAAGGTCGCTGTGTGTTTGAGTGCATCGCTTGGTGTATTCGATCATTAACGTAAAGGAGATCAAACGTGAGTTTGAATCTGGATGGTAAGAAAGAAGTCGTTTCGGAAATCGCCGCGCAAGTGTCGAAAGCCCAGACGATGGTGCTCGCAGAGTATCGGGGTACTTCGGTAGCGCAACTGACCAAATTGCGCAGCGATGCGCGCGCCAAGGGCGTTTACATGCGTGTTCTGAAGAACACGCTGGCCCGTCGCGCTGTTGCCGGCACGCCGTTCGAGGTCGTTGCTGACAAGATGGTCGGTCCGTTGATTTATAGCTTCTCGGTTGATGCAGTCGCCGCAGCAAAAGTCGTTAGCGACTTTGCCAAAGGCAACGAGAAGTTTGCAATCACAGCTGGCGCATATGGCGGCAAGATCCTGGACAAGGCAGGCGTGCAAACGTTGGCCAATATTCCGTCCAAGGAAGTGCTGCTGTCGCAATTGCTGGGTCTCATGAAGTCACCGGTTTCCGGCCTGGCGCGTGTGATTTCGGCACTTGCTGCGAAAAAATCCGACGGTGTTGCAGCGTAGGTGACCTGCATCCCATTACTCGTCACAACTTAACTTTTTTCAAAGGAAATTCAAATGGCATTCGATAGAGACGCATTTTTGGCTTCGCTTGATTCCATGTCGGTTATGGATCTGAACGATCTGGTCAAGGCAATTGAAGTGAAGTTCGGCGTATCCGCAGCTTCCATGGCGGCACCTGCCGCTGGCGGTGGCGCGGCTGCCGCGGTTGTTGAAGAGCAGACTGAATTTAACGTGATGTTGGTTGAATTCGGCGCAAACAAGATTAACGTGATCAAAGCTGTTCGCGAGATCACCGGGCTCGGGCTGGCAGAAGCCAAAGCAATGGTCGAAGGTGCACCAAAGGCGGTTAAAGAAGGTGTCAATAAAGCTGATGCCGACGCAATCGTCAAGAAGCTCACCGACGCAGGCGCGAAAGCAGAAGCAAAGTAATCAAGTTTGGTTTATAAAAGCTGACTCCCGCACAAAAAAACCGTTGCGGGAGTTGGCTTTTAAAGCATGAAAAAACAGCAAAGTATAGTATCTACGCGGCAAACGAGGCGATAAGCTTCCAAAAGCCGCGCCAGTGCTAGAGTTTATGTTTAGATGCCAAAGCAAAGCGACTGATTCATTGCCGCGTTTTGCTTTGTCTTCTGAAACGACTGCAGAAGACTAGTTTGGTCGGGCAATCTTCGATTGCTGTCAGCCATAGAGGGGTAGCGGCCCCTCGCCTTACTTGACGTTATCAAATCACCGATAGCGCCAGTCGATGAACATTGACGCGGGCGTCAGCCCGCGACTCCTTTCAACGTTCGGAGAGTTTATGTCCCACGCCGTGCCTGCCACTTATACCTATACTGAGAAAAAGCGCATTCGCAAGAGTTTTGCCAAGCGCGCCAGCGTTCTCGACGTTCCCTTCCTTTTGGCCACCCAGTTGAATTCGTATGCCGAATTCCTGCAGGCCGAGGTCGCTGTTGCCAAGCGCAACAATCAGGGCCTGCAATCTGCCTTCACATCGGTATTTCCAATTGTGAGTCACAACCAGTTTGCGCGCCTCGAATATGTCAGCTATCAACTCGGCCAGCCGCCATTTGATGTGCTCGAGTGCCAGCAGCGCGGCCTCACCTACGCATCACCCCTGCGCGCCAAAGTGCGCCTGGTGATCATGGATCGCGAAGCGTCCAAGCCGACGGTGAAGGAATTGAAAGAACAGGAAGTGTACATGGGCGAAATTCCGCTCATGACGGCTAATGGTTCATTTGTCATCAATGGTACCGAGCGCGTGATTGTGTCGCAGTTGCATCGTTCGCCGGGTGTGTTTTTTGAGCATGATCGCGGCAAGACCCATTCATCAGGTAAGTTGCTGTTTTCAGCGCGCGTGATTCCTTACCGCGGCTCCTGGCTTGACTTCGAATTCGATCCTAAAGACTACTTGTACTTCCGCGTGGATCGTCGCCGCAAAATGCCGGTTACGATTTTGTTGAAAGCATTGGGCTATTCGCCGGATCAGATCCTGCGGGAATTCTTCGTCTTCGATGAGTTCCACATCTCCAAAAAAGGTGAAATAGAACTCGAACTGGTGGCTGATCGCCTGAAGGGCGAGATCGCCAAGTTCGACATCATGTCCAAAGACGACAAGGTGATTGTTCAGAAAGACAAGCGCATTACGGCAAAGCACATCCGCGACATTGAAGCTGCAAAAATGAAGCGCCTCGCAGTCAACGACGAGTACCTGATTGGTCGCGTACTTGCAACAAACATTGTCAATACCGAGACCGGTGAATTTGTTGCTAACGCCAACGAAGAGCTGACGGAAGTATCGCTCCGGAAGCTCATCGACGCTGGTGTGGAAACGATCTACACGATTTACACAAACGATCTCGATCAGGGCGCGTACATTTCGTCAACATTGCGTATCGACGAGACGGTTGACGCGCTCAACGCAAAAGTCGCGATTTATCGCATGATGCGCCCAGGCGAGCCGCCAACTGAAGACGCAGTAAATAGCCTCTTCAACGCACTGTTCTTCTCTGAAGATCGCTATGATCTTTCCGCTGTGGGCCGGATGAAATTCAACCGCCGCGTGGGTCGTGAAGAGCTCACCGGTGCGATGACGTTGTCCACTGAGGACATCGTTGCAGTAATCAAGATCCTGGTTGAATTGCGCAATGGCCGCGGCGAAATCGATGATATCGATCACCTCGGTAATCGTCGTGTACGTTCAGTTGGCGAGTTGGCAGAAAACCAGTTCCGTTCCGGTCTGGTTCGTGTTGAGCGCGCCGTGCGTGAGCGTCTTTCGCAAGCGGAAAGCGAAAACTTGATGCCGCATGATTTGATCAACGCCAAGCCTGTATCGGCAGCGATCAAGGAATTCTTCGGTTCCAGCCAGCTTTCCCAGTTTATGGATCAAACCAATCCGCTGTCGGAAATCACCCACAAGCGTCGTGTCTCCGCACTCGGCCCAGGTGGTCTGACGCGCGAGCGCGCTGGTTTCGAAGTTCGAGACGTGCACCCCACGCACTACGGTCGTGTGTGTCCGATCGAGACGCCGGAGGGCCCGAACATCGGCCTGATCAACTCACTCGCGCTGTATGCGCGCGTCAACGATTACGGCTTTATTGAGACACCGTATCGCAAAGTCAGCAATGGCAAAGTCGCGAGCGAAATCGAATACCTGTCCGCGATTGAAGAGGGCAAGTACGTGATCGCGCAGGCGAACGCCGAAACCGACAAAACCGGTCGTTTCGTCGATGAGCTGGTTTCGTGCCGTAATAAAAACGAATTCATGCTGTCAGCACCTGACAAGATCGAATACATAGACGTGGCGCCAGCACAGATCGTGTCAGTCGCTGCCTCCTTGATTCCGTTCCTTGAGCACGATGACGCGAACCGCGCGCTGATGGGCTCGAACATGCAGCGTCAAGCGGTACCCTGTCTGCGCGCAGAGAAGTCATTGGTGGGTACAGGCATCGAGCGCACCGTGGCGATGGACTCAGGTACGGCAGTGATGGCGCGTCGTGGCGGCCGCGTTGATTTCGTCGATGCAGGCCGTGTGGTGGTGCGTGTCAACGACAATGAAACCCAACCGGGCGAAGCGGGCGTCGATATTTACAACCTCGTAAAGTACGTGCGTTCCAACCAGAACACCAACATCAACCATCGTCCACTAGTAAAAGTTGGCGACATCATAGCCAAGTCTGACGTGATCGCTGACGGCGCTTCGACCGACATGGGCGAACTCGCACTTGGACAAAATCTGCTGGTCGCATTCATGCCGTGGAACGGATATAACTTCGAAGATTCAATCCTGATTTCCGAGCGTATCGTTGCCGAAGACCGCTACACCTCAATTCACATTGAGGAGCTGTCCGTCGTTGCGCGCGACACCAAGTTGGGACCGGAAGAAATTACCCGCGATATTTCCAATTTGTCCGAGCGCATGCTTGGACGTCTGGATGAGTCCGGTATTGTCTACATCGGTGCGGAAGTGGAAGCCGGCGACGTGCTGGTCGGCAAAGTGACGCCGAAAGGCGAAACCCAGCTCACGCCTGAAGAAAAGCTGCTGCGAGCGATTTTCGGTGAAAAAGCGTCCGACGTGAAAGACACGTCGCTGCGCGTTCAATCGGGAATTTCCGGCATCGTGATCGACGTGCAAGTGTTTACCCGCGAAGGCATTGTGCGCGACAAGCGCGCACAACAAATCGTTGACGATCAGCTCAAAGACTACAAGAAAGATTTGGCCGATCAACTGCGGATTGTTGAGGACGATCTCTTCCAGCGTATCGAGAAAATGCTGGTTGGCAAAATTGCGAAGGGCGGCCCGAAGAAGATTACCAAAGGCACCAAGATTGCCAAGGCTTACCTGGAAGACCTGCCGCGCCACGACTGGTTCGATATCCGTCTGACGGATGATGATGACGCACGCCAACTTGAATCTCAAAAAGAAGCGCTCGATCTGACCCGCAAGGAATTCGACAAAGCGTTTGACGAGAAGAAGCGCAAGCTTACGCAGGGTGACGAATTGCCACCTGGTGTGCAGAAGATGGTCAAAGTTTATGTTGCGGTTAAGCGTCGTTTGCAGCCTGGCGACAAAATGGCTGGCCGCCACGGCAACAAGGGTGTGATCTCGAAAATCGTGCCTGTGGAAGATATGCCGTTCATGGCTGACGGTACGCCAATGGACATCGTGCTGAACCCGCTAGGCGTGCCTTCACGGATGAACGTTGGCCAGATTCTGGAGACGCATCTGGGTTGGGCGGCGAAGGGCCTCGGATTAAAAATTGGCGAGATGGTCAAAGCCAACGATAACGTTGCCAAGCTGCGCAAGTTTCTGGACAAAGTTTACAATACCAGCGGCAAGAAGGAAGACTTGACCCAGCTTTCGGATGACGAAATCCTGACGATGTCGAAGAACCTTACGCGTGGCGTGCCATTTGCGACGCCCGTTTTTGACGGCGCAGCGGAATCGGAAATCCGAATGATGCTCGATTTGGCATACGACGAAGAAACTGCCAAGCGTTTAAAGCTCAATCTGACCAAGACGCAAGCGACTTTGCACGATGGCCGCAGTGGCGAGCCATTTGAGCGCGATGTCACGATTGGCTACATGCATATCTTGAAGCTGCACCACTTGGTGGACGACAAGATGCATGCGCGTTCGACTGGTCCGTACTCGCTCGTTACCCAGCAGCCGTTGGGTGGCAAAGCGCAGTTCGGTGGACAGCGTTTCGGCGAGATGGAGGTATGGGCACTCGAAGCATATGGTGCCGCGTACACATTGCAGGAAATGCTAACGGTCAAGTCAGACGACACCTCGGGCCGTACCAAGGTATACGAGAGCATCGTTAAAGGCGAGCACAAGATCGACGCGGGCATGCCCGAATCGTTCAATGTGCTGGTCAAAGAGATCCGTTCGCTGGCCATCGATATTGATTTGGAGCGCTATTGACTGTGAGTGGTTTGTAGTCACGCCCAACAGCATTCCAATCAGACATCTGGAGAAAACATGAAAGCTCTACTCGACTTATTCAAGCAAGTCACGCACGAAGAAGAATTCGACGCGATCAAGATCGGTCTGGCCGGCCCGGACAAGATTCGTTCGTGGTCGTATGGCGAAGTAAAGAAGCCTGAAACCATTAACTACCGCACGTTCAAACCCGAACGCGACGGTCTTTTCTGCGCCAAGATTTTCGGGCCGATCAAGGATTACGAATGCTTGTGCGGCAAGTACAAGCGTTTGAAGCACCGTGGTGTAATCTGTGAAAAATGCGGCGTGGAAGTCACCTTGTCAAAGGTACGTCGTGAGCGCATGGGCCACATCGAGCTGGCCTCGCCGACGGCACACATCTGGTTCCTGAAATCACTGCCAAGCCGGCTCGGTATGGTGTTGGATATGACGCTACGTGATATCGAACGCGTCCTATATTTCGAAGCATTCGTCGTGACCGATCCTGGCATGACACCGCTCAACAAGTGCCAGCTTCTCACCGAAGATGATTACCTCGCCAAGGTAGAAGAGTACGGCGATGATTTCCACGCGGCGATGGGTGCCGAGGGTATCCGCGAATTGCTGCGCAAACTCGATTTGCCGCATGAGATGGAACAGTTACGCAAGGATTTTGGCAATACCGGTTCCGAAGCGAAAATAAAGAAAATCTCCAAACGCCTGAAGGTATTGGAAGCTTTCTCGAAATCGGGTATCAAACCTGACTGGATGGTGCTCGAAGTGCTGCCAGTATTGCCGCCGGACCTGCGTCCGCTGGTGCCGCTGGATGGTGGTCGTTTCGCCACGTCTGACTTAAACGATTTATATCGTCGCGTGATCAACCGCAACAATCGCCTGAAGCGTTTGCTGGAATTGAAAGCGCCGGAAATCATCGTCCGCAATGAAAAGCGCATGCTGCAGGAAGCTGTCGATTCATTGCTGGATAACGGTCGTCGTGGCAAGGCCATGACGGGCGCAAACAAGCGCGCGCTGAAATCGCTCGCTGACATGATCAAGGGCAAGTCTGGTCGCTTCCGTCAGAATTTGCTCGGCAAGCGTGTCGACTACTCTGGCCGTTCCGTGATCGTAGTGGGTCCGACCCTGAAGCTGCATCAATGCGGTCTGCCAAAGAAAATGGCGTTGGAGTTGTTCAAGCCGTTTATTTTCCACAAGCTCGAAGTGTTGGGCGCCGCAACCACTATCAAGGCCGCCAAGAAAATGGTGGAGGCCGAGGAGCCGCTGGTCTGGGATATTCTCGAAGACGTAATTCGCGAGCATCCAGTCATGCTGAATCGCGCGCCAACGCTGCATCGCCTCGGTATTCAGGCGTTCGAGCCGGTGCTAATCGAAGGCAAAGCGATCCAACTGCATCCACTCGTTTGCGCCGCCTTCAACGCCGACTTTGACGGCGACCAAATGGCCGTTCACGTGCCGATCTCGTTGGAAGCGCAGATGGAATGCCGCACTTTGATGCTGGCTTCTAACAACGTGCTGTTCCCGGCATCGGGTGAGCCGTCTATCGTACCGTCGCAGGATATCGTGCTGGGCCTGTACTACATGACGCGTGAGCGCGTTGCGGCAAAAGGCGAAGGCTCGATGTTTGTCAACGTCGCCGAAGCGCAGCGTGCCTATGATTGCGGCGAAGTTTCGCTCAACGCCAAAATCACGGTTCGTATCAAAGAAACCGACAAGGATGACAAAGGCGAAATCATTTCGCGCGTCAAGCGCTACGAGACGACGGTCGGCCGCGCCATCTTGTCGGAAATTCTGCCTCAGGGATTGTCGTTCCCGTACATCAATAAAACGCTGAAGAAGAAAGAAATTTCCAAGCTGATCAACGCCGCGTTCCGTCGTTGCGGTATCCGCGAAACAGTCATCTTTACCGATCAGCTGATGTACACCGGCTTCACCTACGCAACCCGCGCCGGCCTGTCGATTTCGATTGACGACATGCTGGTGCCGCCGCAGAAGAAAGACATTATCAGTGCGGCCGAGCACGAAGTGAAAGAGATCGAAAACCAGTACACCTCAGGCCTGGTTACACAAGGCGAGCGCTACAACAAGGTTGTCGATATCTGGGGCCGCGCAGGCGACCAGGTGGCCAAGGCCATGATGGAGCAGCTCGGTTCTGAACCCGTCACAACCCGTGACGGCAAGGTGACGACGCAAGAGTCCTTCAATGCGATTTACATGATGGCAGACTCCGGTGCACGCGGTTCTGCCGCACAAATTCGCCAATTGGCAGGTATGCGCGGCCTGATGGCGAAGCCTGATGGCTCGATTATTGAAACGCCGATCACTGCGAATTTCCGCGAAGGTCTGAATGTGTTGCAGTACTTCATCTCGACACACGGTGCGCGTAAGGGTCTCGCGGATACGGCTCTGAAGACGGCCAACTCAGGTTACCTCACGCGCCGTCTCGTTGACGTTACCCAGGACTTGGTGGTGACCGAGGATGATTGCGGTACCGCAAATGGTTTGGCGGTGAAAGCGCTCGTTGAAGGCGGTGAAGTCGTTGAGGCCTTGCGTGAGCGTATTCTTGGCCGAGTCACCGTCGCCGATGCGATACATCCTGATACGGGGGAGGTTGTGATCAATATCGGCGCATTGCTTGATGAGGACATGGTTGATGCAATCGACGCGGCGGGTATCGACGAGGTCAAAGTGCGCACGCCGCTTACTTGCGATACGCGCTTTGGGCTATGCGCCAAGTGTTATGGCCGCGATTTGGGTCGTGGCGTGCTGGTGAACGTCGGCGAAGCAGTCGGGGTGATCGCCGCACAGTCGATTGGCGAGCCTGGCACGCAGCTCACCATGCGAACTTTTCACATCGGTGGTGCAGCGTCGCGTACCGCGGTCGCGTCGAGTGTGGAGGCGAAATCCAACGGCGTCGCGCGTTTGACGCCTTCGATGCGGTACGTCACCAACGCACGCGGAGAACTCATTGTGATTGCGCGTAGTGGTGAAATCATCATCACGGAAGAAAACGGTCGTGAGCGCGAGCGTCACAAGGTGCCTTACGGTGCAACTCTGTCGGTCAAGGAAGGCAGCAAAATCAAAGCCGGCCAGAACCTAGCTAACTGGGACCCTCACACGCGTCCGATAGTCACTGAGTACGCCGGTGAAGTGCGCTTCGAGAACATCGAGGAAGGCGTTACTGTCGCTAAGCAGATCGATGAAACGACTGGGCTTTCGAGTCTCGTTGTGATCGATCCAAAGCGACGCGGTACGGCCGCGAGCAAGGGATTGCGCCCGGCGGTGAAGTTGATTGACGCCAAGGGAAAAGATATCAAGCAGTCAAATTCCGAAACGCCGGTAAATATTACGTTCCAGATCGGTGCGATTATTACCGTCAAGAACGGTCAGCAGGTCGGCGTGGGCGAAATCATGGCGCGTATTCCACAAGAGTCGTCGAAGACTCGCGACATCACCGGCGGTCTGCCACGTGTGGCGGAATTGTTCGAAGCCCGTTCACCGAAAGATGCCGGTTTACTGGCGGAAATTACGGGTACGGTTTCGTTCGGCAAGGACACGAAGGGTAAACAGCGCCTGGTTATCACTGACTTCGACGGCGTAGCGCATGAGTACCTGATTCCAAAGGACAAGCACGTTACGGCGCACGATGGCCAAGTGGTGAACAAAGGCGAGACAATTGTGGACGGCCCGGCCGACCCGCATGACATCTTGCGTTTGCAGGGCATGGAAGCGTTAGCCCGCTACATCACAGACGAGGTTCAGGACGTTTACCGTTTGCAAGGTGTGAAAATCAACGATAAGCACATCGAAGTTATCGTGCGCCAGATGTTAAGGCGTGTTTCCATCGTCGACAACGGCGATACCCGTTTCATTCAGGGCGAGCAGGTCGAACGCGCCGATGTGCTGGGTGAAAATGACCGCGTCCTGAAAGAGGGCAAGAAGCCTGCAATCTACAACTACAACCTGCTAGGGATCACCAAAGCGTCGTTGTCAACCGACTCCTTTATTTCTGCTGCATCTTTCCAGGAAACCACACGGGTTCTCACAGAGGCTGCGATCATGGGCAAACGCGACGATCTGCGTGGCCTGAAGGAGAACGTGATTGTCGGCCGCCTCATCCCGGCCGGTACGGGGCTCGCATTCCATCGCGCGCGCAAGAAGGGTTCTATGCGTGTGCAGCAATCGAGCGAAATCAGCTTCGGCTTTGACGAAGTCGAAACACCGGCAACAGAGGAGCAAGTAGCCTGAAGTCGTCGGCTAAGACGGAGCTCACCTGGCACTTTGGAGTTGCCCCGGTTGGTTGACAGCCGGGGCAATACTTTTATATAATCGAAAGCTTTCCGTAATGCGGCTCTTGTTGTTGTCGGCGGCGGAAACAACATTGAATTCTCAGCATTAGCACCAGTAACCTGTAAATGAACCCGTCGTTGCGCGCACCGAGGCAACCTCGAGCAGGAAACAATTTAGCCATAGTAAGAACAGAGCGGATATAACCATGCCCACCATTAATCAACTTCTGCGCAAACCGCGGACGAAAATCAAAGCGAAGAGCAAAGTGCCGGCAATGGAAAATTGCCCGCAAAAACGCGGTGTTTGCACGCGCGTCTACACGACCACACCGAAAAAGCCAAATTCGGCTTTGCGGAAAGTGTGCAAAGTTCGTCTTACTAATGGCTTCGAAGTCATTTCGTACATCGGTGGCGAAGGCCACAATCTTCAAGAGCACTCGGTTGTGCTGATCCGCGGCGGTCGCGTAAAAGACCTGCCCGGCGTTCGGTATCACACCGTGCGCGGCTCCCTGGACACGGCTGGCGTGAAAGATCGCAAGCAGTCTCGTTCCAAGTACGGTGCAAAGATGCCAAAAGCTGGCGCGGCTAAAGCCAAGTAAGCGCCTGCTATCCCTATTTTGATTTAAGAGGAAACAATCATGCCTCGTCGTCGTGAAGTCCCCAAACGTGAAATCTTGCCGGACCCAAAGTTCAAGAGTACGGAAATTGCCAAGTTCGTTAATGTGTTGATGAAGGCTGGCAAGAAGTCCGTTGCCGAACAGATCATCTATCGCGCATTGGATCAGATCCAGAAAAAATCAGGCAAAGACGCAGTCGAGATCTTTGTTGCCGCCATCAATGCTGTCCGACCGATGGTGGAAGTGAAATCCCGTCGCGTCGGTGGTGCCAACTATCAAGTACCTGTTGAAGTGCGTCCGGTGCGTCGCACCGCGCTCTCGATGCGCTGGATTCGCGAAGCCGCTAGGAAGCGTGGCGAGAAGTCGATGGGTGCCCGTCTCGCGGGGGAATTGATGGACGCGGCCGAGGGCCGTGGTTCGGCTATCAAGAAGCGCGAGGAAGTACACCGCATGGCTGAAGCGAACAAGGCTTTTGCTCACTATCGCTTCTAGTTTTTGAATTTTGCTCCGCAGCCCGCTTTAAGGTCGGCGGGGCTGTCGGGACAAACCCGGGAAGGGTACTACCGTGGCTCGCAAGACCCCCATTGAACGCTATCGAAATATCGGTATTTCCGCGCACATTGACGCAGGTAAAACCACGACCACCGAACGCATCCTCTTCTATACGGGTGTAAACCACAAAATCGGCGAAGTGCACGATGGTGCGGCCACGATGGACTGGATGGAGCAGGAACAAGAGCGCGGCATAACGATTACATCTGCGGCGACGACCTGTTTCTGGAAAGGTATGGGGGGTTCTTTTCAAGAGCATCGCATCAACATTATCGATACCCCGGGCCACGTCGACTTTACGATTGAAGTCGAGCGTTCCATGCGCGTACTCGATGGCGCATGCATGGTCTATTGCGCGGTTGGCGGCGTACAGCCGCAGTCCGAGACCGTATGGCGTCAGGCGAACAAATACAAAGTGCCGCGTTTGGCGTTTGTAAACAAGATGGATCGTACTGGTGCCAATTTTTTCAAAGTGCACGACCAGATGCGCGCCCGTTTGAAGGCAAACCCGATCCCGTTGCAAGTGCCTATCGGTGCTGAAGAGCACTTCAAGGGCTTGGTCGATTTGGTCAAGATGAAAGCCATCATCTGGAGCGAAGAGGACAAAGGCGTTACATTTACCTACGGCCCGATTCCCGCAGAGATGGAAGCGCTTTGCGCCGAATGGCACGGCAAGATGGTTGAGAGTGCGGCAGAAGCCAACGAGGAACTGATGAACAAATACCTCGAAACTGGTGAATTGTCAGAAGTTGAAATCAAGGCCGGCATTCGCGAGCGCACCATCAAAGGTGAAATCGTCCCGATGCTTTGTGGCTCTGCGTTTAAAAACAAAGGCGTTCAGGCAATGCTGGACGCCGTCATCGAATACATGCCGGCACCGACGGACATTCCGCCGGTAAAGGGCATGGATGAAAATGAGGAACCGATAACGCGTAAAGCGGATGACGGTGAAAAATTCGCGGCGTTGGCATTCAAGCTGATGACGGATCCGTTCGTCGGTCAGTTGACGTTCGTAAGAGTCTATTCCGGCGTGTTGTCCAAGGGCGACACGGTCTACAATCCGGTGCGCGGCAAAAAGGATCGGATCGGTCGTATCGTGCAGATGCACGCGAACAACCGCGTTGAAATCGACGAGATTCGTGCAGGCGATATTGCGGCTTGTATCGGCATGAAGGACGTGACCACCGGCGAAACGCTGTGTGATCCGGACGCAATCGTGACGCTTGAGCGCATGGTATTCCCGGAGCCGGTTATTTCGCAGGCGGTTGAGCCGAAAACCAAGGTTGACCAGGAAAAAATGGGTATGGCACTGAGCCGTCTGGCCCAGGAAGACCCTTCTTTCCGTGTTCGCACAGACGAAGAATCCGGCCAGACGATCATTTCCGGCATGGGTGAATTGCACCTTGAGATTATTGTCGACCGTATGCGGCGTGAATTTGGAGTCGAGGCGACAGTCGGCAAGCCGCAGGTGGCGTACCGCGAAACCATTCGTGGTACGGTGGAAAACGCCGAGGGCAAGTTTGTCAAGCAATCCGGCGGCCGTGGTCAGTACGGGCACGTTGTGCTGAAAGTTGAACCTAACGAAGTCGGCAAGGGTTTTGAGTTCGTTGATGCCATCAAAGGTGGTGTTGTGCCGCGTGAATACATTCCTGCTGTCGAAAAAGGGCTGCGCGAGACGTTGCCTGCCGGTGTGTTGGCTGGGTATCCGATCGTGGATGTGAAGGTAACGCTGCATTTCGGTTCGTACCATGATGTCGACTCGAACGAAAACGCGTTCAAGATGGCGGCCTCCATGGGCTTTAAAGACGGTATGCGCAAAGCCACGCCGGTTCTGCTCGAGCCAATGATGGCAGTTGAAGTAGAAACGCCGGAAGACTATGCGGGCACGGTGATGGGTGACCTGTCATCACGTCGCGGCATGGTGCAAGGTATGGACGATATTTCGGGTGGCGGTGGCAAAGTCATCAAAGCCGAAGTGCCGTTATCCGAAATGTTTGGCTATTCCACATCGCTGCGTTCAGCCACACAGGGCCGCGCGACGTACACGATGGAATTCAAGCATTACACCGAAGCGCCGAAGCATGTCTCCGAAGCGATCATCAACGCTAAAAAATAGATTTTTATTTACGTTAATTACGATATTTGACGAGGTTAGAAAATGGCAAAAGGCAAGTTTGAGCGTACGAAGCCACACGTGAACGTGGGCACGATTGGACACGTGGATCACGGCAAGACGACGCTGACGGCGGCGATTACGACGGTACTGGCGAAGAAATTTGGCGGCGAGGCGAAAGCCT
>JANYHZ010000131.1 GCA_025362135.1 Betaproteobacteria bacterium
TCAACAAACGCGCCGAAGACAGCGTGGCGGCGAATGTGATCCCCGCCTACACCAAGCTCGCCGCTTACATTGAAACGCTGCGTCCCAAGGCGCTGCGCAACGATGGCGCATGGTCGTTGCCGGACGGCGACAAGTACTACCAGCATCAGGTAGAAACGATGACGACGACGAAGATGAAGGCGGAGGACCTGCATCAACTCGGATTGAACGAGGTGGCACGCATCGGCGCCGAGATGGACAAGATTCTGGACGATGAAGGTTACAAGCAACCTACCCGCGCCGAGCGTCTGGCCGCACTCTCAAAATCGCCAGCGCAGGTATTCTCAAACGACGATGAAGGCCGTGCACAGGTTCTAAAAGGCTACACCGCAATCATTGAAGAAATATCTGCCGGCCTCGACCCCTGGTTTCGCATCAAGCCCAAAGCAAAGGTGGTGGTGGAAAGAGTCCCGGCACTTTCCGAGAAAACCTCGGCGTTCGCCTATTACAACGGGCCGGCATTCGATGGATCCAAGCCGGGCGTTTTCTTCGTCAGCCTGCGAAAGGTTGACGAGATCGCCAAGTTCACCATGCGCACGCTGGCCTATCACGAGGCGGTACCCGGCCATCATTTGCAGATCGCGATTGCGCAGGAACTTAAAGGATTGCCGATCTTCCGCAGCGTGATTCCGTTCACTGCGTATGCGGAAGGCTGGGCGCTATACGCGGAGCGACTCGCCTGGGAAGCGGGCTACGAAAAAAATCCACTGGATAATCTGGGCCGCTTGCAGGCCGAAATATTTCGCGCGGTGCGTCTCGTGGTCGATACCGGTATTCACGCCAAACGCTGGACCCGCGAGCAGGCGATTGAGTACATGGTAACCAATACCGGAATGCCGGAAGCAGAAGTCGTTGCCGAGATCGAGCGTTACTTCGTCAGCCCCGGCCAGGCACTGGCGTACAAAGTCGGCATGCTGAAAATTCTCGCGTTGCGCGATCATGCCAAACAATCGCTCGGTAGCAAATTCGACATTCGCGACTTTCACGATGCGGTGCTCAGGAACGGCGCGATGCCGCTCGATGTGCTTGAGCGCGTGATCAATGACTACATTGCCGCGAAAAGGGCGGAGCAGTAGCAAGGCAGAGACACTCACGAAACGAATGTGTCTCCCCGGCGAATAGGCACACGCGCAAGTCACGCCGGGGCCCAGTTTCCTTTAGGCTTTCCGGGCTTTCGAGACTGGACGCTGGCCTCACACCGGCAATAAAGCGTTATGCGGCGGACCTCAATCTCAAGCATTGGCGAGCCGTTTCAGGCATTTTCGGCCTGGGAGGCGCGCTGTCGCTGGAGTATTCATCACGTAACGGATTGCGATTCCGTGAGCTGCAGTTATTGTGTCCGCATTTGATTGACGTGTTTGCTTTTTCGAATAGGAGGCACTAAATTAACCCAAACGCTTGATCGCGTTTATTTTTTTCCACAGGCCCACCACAAAAGACGCTTTATAAAGCGTCATTTAGGAGGCCTATATCAAAGTAGAGCGCATCAACACATGACCGATCTGTCTGCCCACGCAAAGATGAATTTCACTGGCTCCGCAACGCTGAGAACTCGCACAAATTTAGCGATTCATCACCTCTTTGCCGCGTGTCGATTCGCCTCAAGAGTGGCGCTGATAGAACGAGAGAATGCCGGCCAGCCGTTTGGCGAGTTCTGGGAGGAAATTCTTCACAATGCCCTTGCTGTTGCCGCCCTAACGGTCGCATCCATCGAGAGCCACGCAAACGAGATGTACTTCGAAGGAGAAATCCTTGCTCCGGGTCTAAACCCTGCCGCTGCTGCAGAGTTGGCGGAAATCGTTGACGCGGAGGGCATTCTTAAAAAGTATTCTGTGGCGCTCGCCTTCCGAGCCGGGAAGCATCTCGATCCTGGCAAACCACCAGTCCAGAACGTCGATGCTTTGATCAAGCTGCGCAACGCAATCGTCCACTTCCGCCCCGAGTGGAGCGGTGAACAAGACAAGCACGACAGACTCTCCAAGATTCTTCAGTACAAGTTCAAGCCATCAGAATTCTTTCCGAACGAATCCATCTTCCCGCGTGCTTGGGCTTCGCACGCCTTCTGCGTTTGGTCGCTTAAGACCGTAGTTCAGTTTCTGGAGCACTTCTATTCCGAGGTCGGAGTTTCGTCTCCCATCGCGCAGTTCAAGCCGCAACTCTCCAAGCTATCCGAGAATGCGCTCTAACCATTCCTTCAAGCGGACATGCCTACGGCATGCCGCTTAAGTCAAACGTTGGGCATCACCAGTCATCACCCGGAGGAAGTTATGGAATACATCGTTCTGTTGATTGTCCTCGTTGTAGTTGTAGCTTTCCTCATGAATCGCTGGAGAGGCTTCGATGATCCGAAACCTATGCCTAATCAGCAATTGCTGGCAGCAATCGCGGGGCAAGCGGACTGGTTGGAAAAGATGAGCCGAGCGCCTATCGAAAGCCA
>JANYHZ010000014.1 GCA_025362135.1 Betaproteobacteria bacterium
TAGCCGGCGGCGCCTGCATACACACCGCGGTTGCTGGGCTCAAGTTCATCGAGGATCTCCATCGCGCGCACTTTCGGCGTACCGGCAACAGTACCCGCAGGAAATGTCGCTCGCAGCAAATCGATGGGACCGACATCATCGCGAATTTCGCCGTCGACATTCGACACCAGATGCATGACATGTGAGTAGCGCTCAACCACCATTTGCTCCGTTACCTTTATGCTGCCGGTTTTTGCTATGCGACCAATATCGTTACGGCCCAAGTCGATCAGCATCAGATGTTCAGCAAGTTCTTTTGGATCGTTCTTCAATTCTGTTTCAAGCGCAAGATCGAGCTCGGGTGTGTCGCCACGTTTGCGCGTACCCGCAATCGGTCGTACTGTTACTTTGCTTCCTTCCTGCCGAACCAGAATTTCCGGCGATGCGCCGACGATATGGAAGTCGCCCATGTCGAAATAAAACATGTACGGCGAGGGATTGATGGAACGGAGCGCCCGATAAAGATTGATCGGCGGCGCGTCGAACGACTGCGAAATTCGCTGCGAAATCTGCACCTGCATGATGTCGCCGTCCACGATGTACTGCTGGCATTTCGCGACCGCTTTTAGAAATACATCCTTGCCAATTTCGGATTTAGGCTCGCTCGCGAGCGCACCTGGCACGTATACCGGGAGCGGCGCGTGTTGCCTCAGCCCTAAACGCAACTCGGTCAAACGTCGTTGCGCATTGGTGTACGCATTCGGCTTGGCGGGGTCGGCATAGACAATCAAGTGTAGCTTGCCGGAAAGGTTGTCCACGACCGCGAGTTCATCGGAGAGCATCAGCAAAATATCCGGCGTGCCGATAATATCTTTTTTCAGCGCATGCTCATCGAGCTCCAGCTTGTGCTCGACGTAGCGCACCGTGTCGTAGCCAAAATAACCCGCCAACCCGCCGGCAAACCGCAGCGCACCTTCAATCGGCGCGGCATTGAAGCGCTTGCGATATTTTTCGACAAATACCAGAGGATCCTTGACGAAAACATGCTCCAGGGTCTCAGTCAGTCCACCCATCCTTGCCCGCACAATGGCGCACTCCTTGCCTTTTACCCGCAGCCATTCGTGCGCAGGCAGGCCGATTATCGAATAGCGGCCGAAGCGTTCGCCGCCAATGACGGATTCGAGCAGATAGGAAAACGGTTTATTGGCCAGCTTGAGGTAAATCGATAGCGGCGTATCGAGATCCGCGAAAGTCTCAAGTGTGACGGGGATTCGGTTGTAGCCCTGCGCGGCGAGTGCCGCGAATTGGTGTTCGTTCATGATTTTCCAGCAAGGTTGGGTGGACTGCGGGACGGCGCAAAACAACGGCGGCTAAATGCTTAGCCCCAGTTATGCCATCGCCACGACGAAACCTGTTTGCTGAAAGTCATGTTGAATCGGGAAGTAAATTAATGCGGAAGCGCTAGCTTAACAAATTTTAACGTGGCGGGAACATCGTCAATAAATACATCGCAATCCAGGCCGCGCAATTGCTGCCCTTCGTTGTAGCCATACGGAACGATAAACACCGGACAGCCCGCCGCGCGCGCCGCCTCGGCATCGTTCATCGAATCGCCGATCATCAGTAATTCTGCCGTGGCGCATTCAAAAAATTTTGCTGCATGTTGCAACGGCAACGGATGCGGTTTCTTTTCCGGCAGGGAATCGCCGGAAAGCGTGAGCGCGAAAAAGCGATTGAGCCCCGTCTTTTCGAGTAATGGCAGCGTGAATTTTTCAGCCTTGTTGGTGACGCATGCCAAACGGAACCCCTTGTCCTTCAAGGCTTCGAGCCCTTCGACCACTCCGGGAAACGGAATCGATGTATCGCCAAAACACCTCTCGTACTGTCGCTCAAAACTTGCAACGGCCACTTTCAGTGCGGTGGGGCCCACTTCGCCGACGGCGTCTTTAAGCGTCCTGGCGACAAGGTTCGCAATGCCCTTGCCGACGAAAGTTTTAATCAGTGCCGGGTCGAGTGGCGCAAAACCGAACGATGCTCGCATCATGTTGGCCGCCGTCGCGATGTCGCCCACGGTATCGACTAGCGTGCCATCGAGATCGAGCAGCACCGCCTTTAGCGATATGGGAAAGCTGAATTTTGGCTTTGCGCGCAGCTTTGGCTTCTTCGCCACCACGTCCGCATCGATGGGGGCATCGGCCTGCGAGGCAATATCGACGGTCATCTCCGAGGCAATTCCGCCGGGAACCGCGCCAGTGCTAGAGTTTGGCATTGCCACGTCAATGGTCACGCGCGAACCTTCGCTAGCTCACTACGCATCGCATTGATCGTTGCCAAATAGTCCGACCGCCCAAAAATCGCCGAACCCGCGACAAAGGTGTCAGCACCCGCACGCGCGATATCGGCAATATTGTCGGTCTTCACGCCGCCATCGACTTCCAGCCAGATTTCGCGCCCGGATCGGGCAACTTCCACCGCGATACGCTTTTTCGCCGCAGCCAACTTCGTCATCGCCGACGGTATAAATTTCTGCCCGCCGAACCCTGGATTGACCGACATGATGAGGATCAGGTCTACCTTGTCCATCACATAGTCGAGGTAGCTGAGCGATGTCGCCGGGTTGAACACCAGTCCGGCTTTGCAACCATGCTCGCGAATCAGGCCAAGGGTGCGATCAACGTGGTCTGACGCTTCAGGATGAAAGCTGATGATGTCGGCCCCCGCCTTGGCGAAGTCCGGCACGATTCGATCCACCGGCTTCGCCATCAGATGTACATCGATTGGAATCTTGCTGCCATCGGCGCGTTTGCTGTGCGGCCGCAGTGCCTCGCAAACCATCGGCCCGATCGTGAGGTTTGGCACGAAATGATTGTCCATTACATCAAAATGGATCACGTCTGCGCCTGCAGCAATGACGGCGCGCACTTCGTCGCCAAGGCGTGCGAAGTCGGCGGAAAGAATCGAGGGGGCGAGGCGAAAAGTCATGAAAACGCTTTCAGGAATACGCCTATTTTAGCGTGTTAGCATTCGCCCATGAATGAACAAAAAAAATACGCAATCGACGTAACTGCGCAGGCATTTTACCTTCCCGAGCAGTCGGATGAGGACAACGACCAGTACGTCTTTGCCTATGCGATTCGCATTTTTAATACCGGTCAAGTATCGGCTAAAGTGCTGAGCCGGCACTGGATCATTACCGATTCGGACAATCAGGTCCAGGAAGTACGCGGCATGGGTGTGGTCGGTGAACAGCCGACGATTAAACCCGGCGCATCATACGAATACACGTCCGGTTCGTCGTTGGGTACGATGGTTGGCACGATGCGCGGCACCTACCAGATGATCGCCGAAGACGGCACAAAGTTCGACGCTGTGATTCCGGAGTTCACGCTTTCGGTGCCGCGGGTGCTGCACTAAAGCTTCTGCTCTTTGCTGGCATCCTGCTCCCGGGCCTCGGAAGGTTTGGTTTTCTTGTTCTTCGGAAATGTCCACCAGACAATAGCCACCGCCAGCGCGAACGCCAGAAACACCTGAGCAAATACCCACACCATTTGTTTCTCCAATATTCATATCTGAATCAGGCGCGAACGCAGTGCGCCAGAACGGCACCATCCGACACGATTGATATACTCGCGGCACCATGAGATCCACGCAAAATTCCTTGATTCAACTAACTCGGTTCTTCCATCCGCATTTTCGCATTTCCATCGCACTGACGGGCGCAGCTTTTTTGGCAGCTTGTGCGAGCGCACCTCTGGTCGTGCCGCCGCCCATTGCGAAATGCCAAGCTTGCGAGGTTTGCACCGTCTGCACCCCGCCGGTCGCGGCCAAGCCATTACCTGTGCCAATTGAACCGACCACGTCCGAGGTTCCACTCGCGGAAACCCCTCGCGGCAGGCTTGAACGCGCTGCCTGGAATGGATTGCCTCACTGGAATTCGGATGACCCTACTGACGCGCTCGCCGCGTTTGTGCAAAGCTGCGCCGTGCTGGCGGCAAGAGCCGAGTGGCGCGCAGTTTGCGCGTCTGCCGCAAGCATTCCGGGCAAGTCGAAGCCTGAGGGCATCCGCAGTTATTTTCGCGACAACTTCGACCCATTCAAAGTGGTCAACGCCGATGAAACTACCACCGGATTGGTGACCGGGTATTACGAGCCACTGCTGCGCGGCTCGCGCGTGCCCACCGAAAAATTCAAATATCCCGTCTACGGACAGCCGCAGGATTTGGTGTCGGTCGAATTGAGCGATGTTTACCCGGATCTTAAATTCAAGCGGCTGCGTGGCCGTATCGTCGCCAATAAGCTGGTGCCCTATTTTGAGCGCAGCGAAATTGAATCCACCGGCGCTCCGCTACGTGGCCTCGAACTCGCATGGGTGGACGATGCGGTGGAATTATTTTTCCTGCAAATTCAGGGATCCGGACAAATTCTTTTGCCGGACGGCACGCGCATGCGGGTCGGTTATGTGGACCAGAACGGTCATCCGTTTCGATCCCTTGGCGGCGCCTTGATCCGTCGCAACCAGATCAGGGCGGAGCACGCGTCGATGGCGGGCATCAAAGAGTGGGCTCGCCGCAACCCAGCGAAAATTCAGCAATTCATGAACATCAATCCGAGTTACGTTTTTTTCAAGGAATTGCCGGGCGATCTAAGCGGCCCAATCGGTACGCTGGGAGTCCCCCTGACGCGCGAACGCAGCATCGCAGTGGACCAACGGGTCGTGCCACTTGGCGTGCCGGTGTTTCTGGCGACAACATTCCCCAATACAAAAACGGAACTGAACCGTCTGATGGTGGCGCAGGACACTGGAGGGGCGATCAACGGTGCCGTACGCGCGGATTTCTACTGGGGATTTGGTGACGATGCAGGGTCTCAGGCGGGGAAAATGAAACAACAAGGCCGCATGTGGGTATTGCTGCCGAAAGGCTATGACCCAGATGCCGCCGCCACGAACCCTGTATCGTCGCCCGCAATGGTGCAGTAACTACTTCTTCGCCTCAACCGACAACGGCGCTTTGGCTGCCGCCAGTTTGGCTTCAATCTTGTCTTTGGGCAGTGCGCCGGAGATACGTTCACCATCCTCAAAAAATGTCGTGGGCGTGCCGGTCACATTCATTTTCCGGCCTAGCGCCAGCACTTTGTCTATCGGTGTGTCGCAAGTTCCCTTGGCGGTCGGTGCTTTCTCGCGCAACATCTGATCCTGCCACGCCTTCAAACGATCAGTCGAGCACCAGATTGCTTTGGATTTGTCCATCGAGTCCTGCGCAAGAATCGGGTAGGGAAAAATGTATGCCGTGATGTTGTCCGTCGCATTGATGTCCTGCTCAAATCGTTTGCAGTAGCCGCAATTGGGGTCCTCAAAAATCGCCATGCGGCGGCTTCCATTGCCGCGCACCAGCTTGATCGCATTTTCAAACGGCAGGTCGTTAAAGTTGATGACATTGAGTTTTTGAAGGCGCGCTTCGCTTACGTTGACCCGCGTTTGCGCATCGACGAGTGTCCCGAGCAAGAGAAACGTTACCTTTTCATCAGTATAGAAAATCTCCCCCCCGGCGTAAACTTCAAACAGGTTGCCATAGGTGGTTTTGGTGATGCGCTCTGCCTTCACGTCGGGGAATTTCTTCTCCAGCTCTTTTTTGATCGCATCCTGCGCGATGGCAGAAACGGCGAAGACGGTGAGCGCAAGTAAAACAAGACTCTTGATGAGTTTCACGGGTTTTTCCTGGAATTGGTTCTGGGGTCGGTCGCACTTTGAACAGGGGGAACCGGGTTGGTTCCGTTCGGCCTGACAAACAAGCCCGAATTCTAGCCGATTGTTCTAGCTCACTGCGTAGTGGATAAGTGCGGCCTTGGCCTGTGGCAGGCGATTGAGCAGGGAAAGTCCATCGTTACGGATCCACGCGGCGGCCTTGGTATCACTCATGTATAGCGCGCGCAGCTTGTCGGTTACTTCGCTCAGCGCGAGGGTAGCTTCGCGCCGGGCGCGTTCGTATTTGCGCAGTACCGGCATATCGCCGATCGCTGAAAATTTGGAACGACGGCTTAATATCTCAAACAAGGCACGCGCATCGGCGAATCCCAGATTCACACCCTGCCCCGCAAGCGGGTGAACTGCGTGCGCGGCATCGCCCATTAACGCCAGGCCGGGCGCGCACCAATGGTGTGCAATCACGCGTGCAAGCGGGAAGCGGGCAATCGGCGACGCGAGCGTAAGTTTGCCGAGGGCATGGTGCCCGGCGGCTTCGACCGCGCCGCAGAAATGATCGTCGGAAAGTGCTTTCAACGCGGCAGAATTCGCCTTCGTCACGGACCACACAATCGAAATTTGGCCTCGTGGAAGCGGCAGATACGCGAGCACGGATTCATTCGTGAACCACTGCCGGGCGATGTCGCCATGCGGAAATTCACTCTGAAAATTGGCAACGATACCATCGCTCTCATAGTCTTTTGTTACTGCAGAAATCCCGGCCCATTCGCGAATTTGCGAACGGCTGCCATCGGCACCAATGAGCAAATCGGCGTGCAGCGTACTGCGGTCAGCCATATCCAATTCGCGTCGATTTCCATTGGTGCGCAGTGCAATTGGTGCCGAACCGCGCAGCACGCGTATACCTTCATTGCGGGAGACCGCCTGTTCCAGCGCAAACATCAATGCCGCGTGTTCGACGATGGTGGCAATCGGCTGCCCCTGTGCCAGATCAAGACGGCTATCCTTGTTTGCGTCGTCGCCCCATACCTGCATGGCACGCACTTTGGACATGCGCGCCGAATCCGGAGAGACACCAATGCCACCGAGAAAATCGAGAGACGCCGGTGACAACGCGTAGACGCGGTGATCAAATGTCGTCAGCGATTCAGGTGCGGTCGTGGGCGCGGTGCTGCGTTCAACGACGGTAACATCAACATTCACGAGGCGCGACGCCGCAAGCGCAAACGCCAGCCCGACCGGGCCGCCGCCAACGATGACGAGGCTCGCATTCATTTCAGCGCGCCAAACATCATGCGCCTGGCGAGTGCGCGGCGCGCGAAGGGCAACATGTCCACGACCGCCAGCGCCAGCCCACGAGGCACGCGCATGGCGAGATGATCGTTTGAAAACGCACCAACAAGAAAATCGGTGAAACTCACACTGCGTTCCACATCATTACGTCGTGCCCGCCCATATTTCTTCAGTGCAATGGAGAAAGTCGAACTGCCGGATTGATTGCGCCGCGCTTCCGCCAACACGCGAACAAGATCATTGGCATCGCGCAGCCCAAGATTGAAGCCCTGCCCCGCCACCGGGTGCAGCGCCTGGGCTGCATTGCCAATCACCACAATATTGCCCGCTACACGCGTCGACACCGTACGCAACCGCAGCGGATAACTGCGACGGCCTGCGATTTGCGTGAACCGTCCAGCGCGATGGCCGAAGTGCTGTTGGAATGCATCGAGAAAGGCCGCGTCGTTAAGCGCTTTCAATTCGTCGATGCGTTCGGGCGATGAAACCCACACCATCGAATAATCATTG
>JANYHZ010000136.1 GCA_025362135.1 Betaproteobacteria bacterium
TCCGATTCTCACCACCAAGAAAGTTCATCTGCGTTCGATCATCCACGAACTGCTGTGGTTTTTGCAGGGCGGGACCAACACCGCGTATCTGAAGGAACACGGCGTCACCATCTGGGACGAATGGGCCGATGCAAGGGGCGAATTGGGCCCGGTGTATGGCTATCAATGGCGTTCATGGCCAGCACCCAATGGCGGCCACATCGACCAAATCAGCGCGGTACTAAAACAAATCAAGGCGAATCCCGATTCGCGCCGTCTTATTGTTTCTGCCTGGAACGTTGCCGATATTCCAAAGATGGCACTCGCACCCTGCCATGCACTGTTCCAGTTCTATGTGGCCGATGGAAAACTCTCCTGCCAGTTGTATCAGCGTAGCGCAGATATTTTTCTGGGTGTCCCGTTTAACATTGCTTCATACGCGCTGTTGACCATCATGGTCGCCCAAGTCTGTGACCTGAAGCCGGGCGATTTCGTGCACACGCTGGGCGACGCGCATCTATATCTGAATCATCTCGATCAGGCACACGAGCAACTCGCGCGCCAGCCGCGTGGCGTGGCCTCGATGCGACTCAATCCGGATGTAAGGGATTTGTTCGCGTTCAAATTCGAGGATTTCACCTTGGAAAATTACGATCCGCATCCTTTGATCAAAGCGCCGATTGCCGTTTAGAGCGGAGGTTGAAAATGCGTATCTCACTTATCGTCGCAATGGCAAAAAATCGTGTCATCGGCAACAAAAACAAAATGCCGTGGCATCTTCCCGCCGATTTCACCTACTTCAAGAAAGTGACAATTGGCCACCCAGTCATCATGGGAAGGAAGACGTTTGAGTCGATCGGCCGTCCATTGCCAGGGCGCCGCAATATCGTCATTAGCCGCAACGCGGCGTTCCGTGCTGACGGTGCAGAGGTTGTAACCTCGCTGGCCGCAGCGATCACCGCCTGCGATAGCCAGTACAAAAGCCAGGAAGCCTTTGTCATTGGCGGTGCGACGCTTTATATAGAGGCCTTGCCACACGCTGAACGCATTTTTGTGACCGAGGTCGATGCGTCTCCAGAGGGCGATACATTCTTTCCCATGCTGGACACGAAACAGTGGCGAGAGGTGGCGCGCGAACGGCGTGAGGCCAACGAGAAAAACGCGCACGCAATGGAATTTACCGTGCTGGAAAGAAACTCACCATGAAATGCACTTCTCGGCACACGTTAAGCAATGGCATCGTATTCATTGGGTGACAGAGCCATTTGCCTTTCGGAGCGGGGCAATCGCCGGATTAGCGCCTATCGCGACTTTCGCGCTGACGTTTTTTTCTTGGTCGTGGTCGCCGGTTTTCTTGAATCAGTGGCAGCGGGTTGTTGCATCATATTCCACGCCCACATCGCCGGGTTAATCGCCGCGCCGCTCTTTGCCAACGCTTCGAGATTTGGCGCGGCATCGGTCGCGCCAGCTTGCGCGCTTTTGCTCGCCTCCCCGAATGAAGCGAGTGCTGACTGCTGGTACTTGAGTGTCTGCAGGGACAGCTCAACCATGCCTACCGTGCCCTTCAGCCATGTCAACACCGTTTCGAGTTCGCTGATTTTTCGTTCAATCTCTTTCGGATCAAGCATCGCGAACATCGATGGCGCGACCGCACTCGGATTTGCCGCAGCAGGGTTCAGCATCGACTGAAACAAAGCGAAATAGTCGGGAATGGGCGAACTCGCAGGACTGGTCATAACGGGTACCCTTGGTTAGTTGTGCTTGGCGATAAATTTCCGAACCTTGGGATAGATCATCTCACGATATTTGCGTCCGCTGAATATTCCGTAGTGGCCGACTGCCGGCGCGGTGTAATGCTCGCGCTTGCCGGCCGACAAGCCGGTGCACAACGTATGCGCAGCCTGCGTCTGGCCACTGCCGGAAATATCGTCAAGTTCACCTTCAATCGTAAACAGCGCCGATTTCCTGATGGCAGCAGGCTTGACCAATTCACCCGCGACTTCCAGCGTGCCGCGTGCAAGGCTCTGATCGTGGAACACCCGAACTATCGTGTCCAGATAATACTCGGCGGGCAGATCCATCACCGCATTGTATTCGTCATAGAATTTGCGATGCGCATCAGCGCTGTCGCCGTCGCCTGCGACCAACTGTTTGTAGTAGTCGATATGCGAGTCCATGTGACGATCCGGGTTCATGGCGATAAACCCGGTGTGCTGCAAAAAACCCGGATAGACGCGACGCATCGCACCTGGATACTTCACGGGCACACGCTCAATCACATTCTGTTCGAACCAGGATATCGGGCGGCGCATGGCAAAATCGTTGACCGAAGTTGGGTTCTTTCTGGCGTCAATCGGCCCCCCCATCATCGTCATGCTGTTCGGCAGCGCCTCTCCGCGGGCGGCCATCAGCGCGATCCCCGCGAGCACCGGCACCGTCGGCTGGCATACGGAGACGACGTGTACTTTTGCATGATGGGAGCCGCGCATGAACCGAATGAATTCCTGGACGTAAGCGGCGTAATCGTCAAAATGAAACGCTCCTTCGGCGAGAGAAACCTCGCGCGCGTCTTTCCAATCGGTAATCGTCACGTCGTGATGTGGCAGCATGGTGCGCACGGTATCGCGAAGCAGAGTGGAAAAATGTCCCGACAAAGGCGCGAAAATCAGCACCTTCGGCTCGTTCAGCGTCGCACGCGCTTTTTTGAAATGAAGCAACTTACAAAACGGTTTGTCGAGCAGCACTTCTTCGACCACTTCGACGGTGCGGCCATTTACTTCAACGTGCGGGATCTCAAATGCGGGACGCGAATACCGCTTGCTAAGTCTGAGCATCAGCTCAAAGCTGGCGGCCAGTTTGTTGGCTTGGGGGGCGTACGAGACCGGCGAAAAAGGATTGCCAAAGGCGAGTGCATTGGCTTGCGCCCACCAGTGCCAAGGTTCCAATACGGCACGCTGCAAATCGTGCACTTGGTAAAGCATATTCACTCTCCAGAGTCGTCTTGAGTTGAGATTAGTTCACCTTGGCAGTCGGATCTGTGCTTTGACTGTCATCAGTTCGTCACCATTCTACTGCACCGCAACATATCCACATGCGTGACGCAGGTCAAGACATCAGAAGTAACGATTTCTGATACCATTTGACCTTGGACAAGCATAGCGATAACACCTTTAGTTTCAAATACTTAATCGATAATTTCATATGTATTCCAAAAACGTTAGCAAGGCTGATTTTTACCCGCCCATTGAGCCTTATCAGACTGGCACCTTGCGGCTCGATGCGATACACACCATGTATTTCGAGCAGTCGGGCAATCCGTCCGGGGTGGCGGTCGTATTTCTCCATGGCGGTCCGGGTTCGGGCGCATCGCCCTCTCACCGGCAGTTTTTTGACCCCAATTTCTACCGAATCATCATCCTCGATCAGCGCGGTGCAGGGCGCTCCACGCCGCTGGGTGAATTGCGCGACAACAGCACGCCGCACCTGATTAATGACCTGGAGACCTTGCGCGAGCATTTGACTATTGACCGGTGGATGGTATTTGGCGGCTCCTGGGGCTCCACGCTCGCGTTAGCATACGCGGAGCATCATCCGCAACGAACCATGGCGCTAATCTTGCGCGGAATTTTTCTGTGCCGCTCGTCGGAGATCGACTGGTTTTTGGCGGGGCTCAGGCACATCTTTCCGGAAGCATGGCGCAAGTTCGCCGGTCACTTGGTCGAAAACGTGGCTGCAATCGACACGGGCGGTAAACCCGCACAGATTCTCTCGGCGTATCATGCGCTTTTGACGAACCCGGATCCGGCCGTGCACATGCCAGCAGCGCGCGTGTGGAGCATGTACGAGGGCTCTTGCTCGACGCTGCTGCCCAATGAGGCGTTGGTGGCAAATTTCGGCTCTGATCGAATGGCGCTTGGCCTGGCGCGCATCGAGGCGCACTATTTCATGAACGACATTTTCCTGCCAAAGAATTTCCTGATCGACAACATCGGAAAAATTCGGCACATCCCGACCACTGTCGTGCAGGGCCGCTACGATATGGTCTGCCCGATCATCTCGGCTGATGATCTGGTGCGCGCTTTCCCCGAGGCCGATTACCACATCGTCAATGACGCGGGGCACTCCGCGTTTGAACCGGGCATTCGTGACAAGTTGATTGAGACAATGGAAAAGTTAAAAACGCGGTTTGGATAGGCGACGACGCAAGTGACCGCCAGAAGGCAGCACGCATGAAGAAGTTCCTCAAGGCCGTACGACTGGATAATTCCGACGCTGAGCTATATCAGCACGGTGGCGCTTGCGACGAGGACGAGTGGGTGACCTCGGGTGGGTTTGCCGTATGCAATCTGGCAGAGGGCTACCGCTGCGAACCGCGCTGTTACTGCGATGCATCGTTCCTGTCTCTGACCCGACGCGCGCGCTGCACGATTGCCGAAATCGTCGAAGTTGAAGAAGCGGACCTTGAAATCTTCAAAGACCAAATGGCGCAACATTTACTTTTCGACTGGAAAGCGCCCGATTTCGATATCGCGCACGGCGTGGCCGAAGAGGAAATAAACTACACCGTTGATCTCGCGGCCACCTTTCCGGCAAACGTGTGGATCACGGTCACACGCTCGCAGGCGGTCGATGACAGCATCGATGAAAAATACAATCAGTACCAGCGCTTGATGGTGGGCGCACACAAACTGTAGATGCCGTCGGGCATCTTCCAGCGCCGTGCAAAATTACGTTCCCAGCAATTCGACTTCAAACAACAACGTCGCATTCGGCGGGATGACGCCACCGGCACCGCGTGGCCCGTAACCCAATTCCGGCGGAATGACCAGCCGACGCGTACCACCGATTTTCATTCCGGCAACGCCTTCGTCCCAGCCGCGGATTACCTGCCCACCGCCGAGCGAAAACTGGAATGGCTCGCCGCGATCCTTGCTCGAATCAAACTTGGCACCGGCCACACCATTCGTATAAAGCCAGCCGGTGTAATGCACCGAAACTAAATTGCCGCGTTGCGCTTCGGCACCGGTGCCCGCAACAGTATCTTCAAACTGCAAGCCGCTTGGAGTGGTGTTCATGGACTGCCTTTCGTGACGATCAAGTTTGACGATTAATTTCAGGGCTCAACCTGAATCAAGTGCCATTTTAACCGGTGGCTGGAACAAATGGCCCCGTGCGTTCGACAGCACTCGGGTGAACG
>JANYHZ010000038.1 GCA_025362135.1 Betaproteobacteria bacterium
GAAATGGTGCTGGCTGATCCCAAGGGATCGATCCTCAACGAAATCGTCAACACCGGTACCCACGGCACGAGCGGCTCGTGGCTGGTGGAAGGAATCGGCGGCGATTATGTGCCTGCCAACCTCGACATTTCGCTTGCGACCAAAGCGTATGCGATTGGTGATGGCGAGGCACTGCTGGCAGCGCGTGAATTGCTGCAGAAGGAAGGCATCATGGGCGGGTCATCCACCGGTACCTTGCTCGCTTCTGCACTCCGCTATTGCCGCGAACAGACGACGCCAAAACGCGTCGTGACGATCGTCTGCGATGTGGGTGGCAAGTATCTTTCCAAGATGTACAACGATTACTGGCTGGTCGACCAGGGAATCATCGAGCGGCCCGCCAAGGGCGATTTGTCTGACCTCGTCGCGCGCCGCCACAACGACCGCGCCACCATCACGATCAAATCGGAAGACACGCTGCAAGTCGCCTATGCGCGCATGAAGCTGTACGATTTTCAGCAATTGCCGGTGGTGGATAACGACAAGGTTGTTGGCATCATCGATGAATCAGACATCCTCATGGCGGTGATCGGTGATGAAACGCGCTTTACATCCAGAGTGGTCGGCGCGATGACGGAAAAAATAAAGACCATTCAAGTATCCGAGCCCGTGGCTGCTTTGCTTCCAATCTTTGACAAGGGCTATGTCGCTATCGTGCACGATGGCGACAAATTCCTTGGCCTCATCACACGTTACGACCTCCTTAACTATCTACGTCGCCGAGCAAACTAATCATGACAAGCAAACACCTCTTCGGCACACGCGCCATCCACGCCGGACAAGAACCTGACCCCACCACCGGCGCGGTGATGCAGCCGATCTACGCCACATCCACGTATGTGCAGTCCAGCCCCGGCGTGCACAAGGGCTATGAGTACGGTCGCACCCACAATCCCACGCGCATGGCGTTCGAGCGCTGTGTGGCGGACCTGGAGAACGGGGTACAAGGATTTGCTTTCTCGTCCGGTCTTGCCGGTTCTGCGACGGTGCTGGATGCACTCGATACCGGCAGTCACGTCATCGCGCTGGATGATCTCTACGGTGGCAGCTACCGCCTGTTTGAAAACGTGAGGAAGCGCTCAGCGGGGCTTGAGTTTACGTTCATGGACATGACCGACCCGTCGAAAATCGAAGCTGCCATCAAACCAAATACAAAGATGATCTGGGTGGAATCGCCCAGCAATCCGCTGCTGAAACTGGTGGACCTTTCTGCGGTTGCGGCGATTGCGAAGAAGCACAACCTCATTTCTGTCGCCGATAACACCTTTGCCACGCCGTATGTACAGCGTCCGCTCGATCATGGTTTTGATCTTGTTGTGCACTCTGTAACGAAATACATGAATGGGCATTCAGACATGGTCGGCGGGATGGTCATCGCGCGCGAACAGGGGGCACTCGCTGAACGCCTCGCCTATCTGCATAACGCGGTGGGCAGCATTCTGGGGCCGTTTGATTCCTTTCTCGCCTTGCGTGGGCTAAAAACCCTGCATCTGCGGATGCAGCGACACTGTGAAAGCACGCTGGCGATTGCCCAATGGCTGGAGACGCATCCCAAAGTGGAGAGAGTGCTTTACCCTGGCCTCGCCTCGCACCCGCAGCATGCACTCGCCAGGACGCAGATGAATGGATCTGGCGGGATGGTCACGCCGATTCTCAAGGGTTCGCTGGATGACTCGCGCCGCTTTCTTGAGCGGCTGAAAATTTTTGTCTGTGCCGAAAGTCTTGGTGGCGTTGAAAGCCTGGCCGAACACCCGGCGATCATGACGCATGCGTCGATCCCGGCGCACATCCGCAAAGAGCTGGGTATCAGTGACAGTCTGGTGCGGCTATCGGTAGGTGTCGAAGACCTTGAGGATTTGAAGGCGGATATTGCACAGGCGCTTGGCTAGCATATTCGGCGTTCAATGGCACTTGCGCCAAAGGACCATACGCAATCACCCCAATTTTGGCGAACGTCGGTCATCACGCTATTGTCTTCAGGCGTCAGACTAAATGGGTCAGCGTCGAATGGCACTTACTTAAGCCTCGCTGGGTGCCCATGTTTTCGGATTTTAGCTCTGGCGATGTCGCGGGGTTCGATGT
>JANYHZ010000127.1 GCA_025362135.1 Betaproteobacteria bacterium
CATGGGTAAAAAAGTTTCGGCAAATATGCCAATCGATTTGGGAATCAGTGAAAAGGATCGCGCAAGAATTGCGGACGGGCTGTCGCATCTGCTTGCAGACACGTACACCCTATATCTTAAAACGCACAATTTTCACTGGAACGTGAAAGGCCCGATGTTCCAGACTTTGCATCTCATGTTTGAGACGCAATACAACGAGCTGGCGTTGGCAGTCGATCTGATCGCCGAACGCATTCGCGCGCTGGGCTTTCCGGCACCGGGTACCTACGCCGAATACGCCAAGCTCTCGTCGATAAAGGAAACCAGTGGCGTGCCGGAAGCGACGCAGATGATACGGTTGCTTGTTGAAGGACAAGAGGCAGTGACGCGCACCGCGCGGAAAATGTTTCCAGTTGTCGATAAAGCTAGCGACGAGCCGACCGCCGATTTGCTGACCCAGCGCATGCAGGTCCACGAGAAGACGGCGTGGATGCTGCGTTCTTTGTTGGACAAATGAGTTTGAATTTGTAAGTATCAGCCCCACTTACTGACCCATCATTCACACACTACGGGAACGGCTATGGCAACGATTGAACTCACCAAAGAAAACTTCAACGCGACGATCGAAAACAACGATGTTGTCATTGTCGATTTTTGGGCACCATGGTGCGGGCCATGCCGCATGTTTGCACCAACCTTCGAAGCAGTTTCGGAGCTATATCCTGGCGTGGTATTTGCCAAACTTAACACCGAGGATCAGCAGGAACTGGCGGCCTCGTTCAACATCCGCTCGATCCCGACGCTAATGGTGTTTCGCGAAAAGGTCATTATCTTTACGCAGGCGGGCATGTTGCCGAAGGCGGATTTCGAACAGGTGGTGCAAAAGTCGCTCGAAGTCGATATGGTGAAGGTGCATGCGGAAATTGCGGCGCAGGAGACGCAGGCTGCGTAGTTTTTCACCTCGCAGTTCGCAGCCCGTCCCGTTGCGATATGAAAAAAAGTTCAGCAACAATTATTTCAACGATAGCGCAATTTCGCTGCACATTACATCGTAGATTGCCACCCCACGGGAGTCGCAGCACTAAAGGGCATGAAAAGCCGCGCCAATTGGCGATCCGCATTATTTTGCCAACGCTGTCCAACGGGTGTAATCTTACGATAATTTGATCGATAACAGGATCGTAAGATGACTACTGCTACCCTATCCAGCAAGTTCCAGATTTCCATTCCCAAAAAAATCCGCGACGCGTTGGACTTTCAGCCGGGGCAGGAGTTCGAATTCATCGCGGTCGGTCGTTCCATTCGCCTGGTTCCTAAAGTGTCAATAAAGGATCTGGCGGGTAGCGCAAAGGGTGCAAACCCGGCCGATTACCGGGACCGTGGTGATCGGCTTGCAGACTACGCATCAGAGACCGGGCATCGCGGGGGTAAACTGCGGGCAAAGTCGCGCACGTGATTGTCGCCGACACCTGCGCGTGGATCGAGGCGCTGGTGGGCGGTGAACTCGGTCGCAAGTTCATGCCGTATCTGCAGGATCGTGGTAAGTTAATCGTGCCGACACTGGTACAAGCTGAACTGCGAAAGTGGGCTCTGCGCGAGCGTGACGAGGATTACGCCAATCTGGTGATTGCCAGCACGCGTGCCGCAGCACTGATCGAACCGCTCACCGAGAGCATCGCATTGGCCGCGGCTGACCACTGCGTGGTCGATGGGCTCTCCATCGCCGATGCGATCATTTACGCCACCGCGCGTTTTCACAATGCGGAACTGGTCACCTCGGACGCGCATTTCGCGGCGCTGCCGGGTGTGCGTTACCTGGAAAAGAAAGCTGAAAAAAAGCTGCAACGAAAAAAGCTAAGGCCGTCGACAAGAAGGCGAACAATCCTTGAACTGGAAACCACATGACTTGTGAGGCACGCAATGGAACGATTTGATTACCCCGTATTGCTGAGAGTCGCCGACGAAAGGAATAACAGGACACGTATCACGGTTTTTTCCACCAACAACGTATGAATTAAAGGGTCATCGTCAATTGTTTCTAACGTTGTGAGATTGATAACCCTGAACCCTTAGAATTCTTATTTTGCTGCAGGGCGCGTAGCCGTTCTTCACGACGAAATCCTTCCATATGAATCGCGACACTGCAG
>JANYHZ010000173.1 GCA_025362135.1 Betaproteobacteria bacterium
GGCGTTGCAGGCTAGCCATGGTAGTCCCCAATCTCGGTAATGGTGATCGCGGTGACAGCGATCCAGTCTATTCCACCGTCCGGCAAAACGGGCGGGGGTTGCACAGTGGGCTCGAAAACGAGGCGGCACCCGCCATGAAGATCCAATGCGAACAATCCATGCATATCGCCTTTCAACGGGTGCGGACGACCAGCAACAAGTTCGTTGGGATTCTTGGCGTTGAAAAGTTCGTTAAGTCGGCGCTGTAGTTTTTTCGCGGATTCCGCGCCGAACGCCTTGATTGCACGCTTCTGCTCCCGACAGCAAGCTTCGATTTCGGTGGTCGCAAAGGCGATTTGCATACAGTATTGTATACCAAATAGGTATACAAATCAATTGCACCTTAGTCGCCACATTCGGCGACACCAACCAGCTCAGGCGCTCAATGCCTAAAGTGCCGCATCCCCGTCATCAGCATCGCCACGTTCCGCTCATCCGCCGCCGCAATCACTTCCTCATCCCGCATCGAGCCACCCGGCTGAATCACCGCTGTGGCACCTGAATCGGCAATCACATCGAGCCCGTCGCGAAACGGAAAGAACGCGTCGCTCGCCGCGACTGAACCCTTCAGCGACAGCCCGGCATTCAACGCCTTGATCGCGGCAATCTTGGTGGAGTCCACGCGGCTCATTTGCCCTGCCCCCACGCCCAGCGTCATGCCGTAGTGGCAGAACACGATGGCGTTGGATTTCACAAACTTGGCGACGCGGAAGGCGAACAGCAGATCGTTCATTTCTTCCGTAGTGGGTTTTCGCCTGGTGACGACCTTCAACTGCGCCACATCGAAATCGTCCGAGCTCTGCACCAGCAAACCGCCGCCAACGCGCTTCATGTCGACATCTTTTATCGCTGGTGCAAAAGGGATTTCCAGCAGGCGGACATTTTGTTTCGCCGCGAATACTTTGCGTGCTGCGGCGCTGATCGATGGCGCGAGTACCACTTCGACAAATTGCTTGGATACCGCTTCCGCCGTCGCACCGTCAACTTCGCGATTGAACGCAATGATGCCGCCGAATGCGGAAGTCGGATCGGTTTCGAGCGCACGCAAGTATGCGGTCAATGTCGTTTCTGCAATTGCCACACCACAAGGATTGGCGTGTTTGACGATCACGCAGGTGGGTACGTCGAACGCGCGGCAGCATTGCCAGGCGGCGTCGGCGTCGGCGATGTTGTTGTAAGACAGCTCCTTGCCCTGCAATTGCTTGTAGTGTGCGAGCGTGCCCGCCGCAGGATGCTTTTCTACATAGAACGCCGCATCCTGGTGCGGGTTTTCGCCGTAGCGCATATCTTGCGCCTTCGTAAAACTGAGGTGCAATTTGTCCGGAAATACACGGCGATTGTTGTTTTGATCCAAGGACGAAAGATAGGTACTGATCATGCCGTCGTATTCTGCGGTGTGCGTGAATGCCTTTTTAGCCAGGGCAAAGCGTGTGTTGTGACAGAGCGCACCGTCGTGCGCGTTCATTTCTTCCATCAGATTTTCATAATCACCCGAATCGGTAACGATGGCGACGAACGGATAGTTTTTTGCCGACGCGCGCACCATGGCAGGACCGCCGATGTCGATGTTCTCGATGGCATCTTCAAGCGTCACGTCAGGTTTTGCGATGGTCGCGGCGAACGGATAGAGATTTACCACCACCAAATCGATCGCGGGGATGTCGTGCTTTTTCATCGCGTCCAGGTGGTGGGCGAGATCGCGACGCGCGAGGATGCCGCCGTGGACACGCGGGTGTAGCGTCTTTACCCGGCCATCCATCATCTCCGGAAAACCCGTGTAGTCGCCAATTTCCACGACCTTGATGCCATTCCCTGCGAGCAATTTTGCAGTACCGCCAGTGGAAAGAATCTTTACGTTGCGACCCGCGAGGAATTTCGCAAATTCGAAAACGCCGGTCTTGTCGGACACGCTGATGAGGGCACGCCGGATGGCAATGAGATGGTTTTTCATGGTCTCAGTAACGCGCGACGTTTGATCGAATGGTGGCTAAATGCCAATGCGTGACGATTAACAACCAGTCGGAAAGGCAGTGGCTGCGTCCGTCTGCCGAATGGCTCCAAATTACTCTATACCGTGCTGCGTGAGTTTCTTTCGCAAGGTATTGCGGTTCAGTCCAAGCAGCTCGGCCGCACGGGTCTGGTTACCCTCTGCGTGGTGCAGCACCACTTCCAGCAGCGGCTTTTCAACGTTGGCCACGACCATGTCGTAAATGTCGGTGGCACCTTCGCCATCGAGGTCATGAAAATACTGCTTCATCATTTTCCGAACACAGGCGGAAAGTTCGCTGTCTCGTTGCACGTTCATTTTTCTTGTTCCCTGACTATTATTTGTTGTAGTTCTATCGTGAACCATTCCCTATGCTGCCTGCTTGCAAGCAGCCACTTCCCCGTCGATCAACCGCGCAAAGAACTGGTTCAGCGCCGCCGCCTGCAGGGCCGAGCCTTCGATCACATTCATCTCTTGCCGAAACGCCATGCCGCCGCGCAGGCCCGCGACGTACCAGGCGATGTGCTTTCTGGCGATACGCACACCTTTTACGTCACCGTAGAAATCGTGTAATTCCCGTAAGTGCGTGGAGGCAATGGCGTGAATTTCGACGTATGTGGGCGGCGCAAGATGTTTGCCGGTTTCAAGGTAATGGGCGATCTCGCGAAAAATCCACGGGCGGCCTTGCGCAGCCCGACCAATCATGACGGCATCGCAACCGGTGTAGCCGAGCACGAATCTTGCCTTCTCTGGTGAATCGATGTCGCCGTTCGCCGTCACTGGAATTTTGACACCTTCTTTGACGGCGCGAATGGTATCGTACTCAGCGGCACCCTCGTAAAGATCGCTGCGCGTCCTGCCGTGGACAGCCAACGCCGCAATACCGCATTGCTCGGCGATGCGTGCAATGACGAGCGCGTTTTTATGGTCTCGGTCCCAGCCAGTTCGGATCTTCAGGGTAATGGGAACATTGACGGCATTCACCACGGCTTCGAGGATTTGCGCCACCAGCGATTCGTCCTTCATCAGCGCGGAGCCGGCATCGACCCGGCAGACTTTCTTGGCGGGGCATCCCATATTGATGTCGATAATGTGCGCGCCCTTGTCGACGTTATAGCGGGCGGCATCGGCCATCATCGCTGGTGCGGCACCGGCTATCTGCACGACAATGGGATTCACCTCCCCCTTATGGTCGCCACGCCGAATCGATTTCTCGGTTGCCCACAGGCGGCTATCGGAAGCCACCATCTCACTCACCGCCATGCCGGCACCCATGCGCTTGCAAAGCTGGCGAAACGGCCGGTCCGTCACGCCCGCCATGGGCGCAGCGATCAGATTGTTGGTCAGAGAGATGTTGCCGATTTGCAAGATGGGAACCTGAGTTTGAATACTGCGAGTTGCTCAAACAACGGGCGCTCATTTTATAGGCAATTCACTTCACCACAAAATGAATTTAGTGCTTTCGAGAAGTATTTCTTAACTCACTGATTATCTTGATACGAACTTCCGTAACCGCCGCCGCCGGGCGTTTCGAGGACGAATACATCACCAACATTCATTTGCACTTCGTCCGAGTACGACAATTCAGTGCGGCTCCCATCCACTCGCTCGACCCAGGTTTTTCCCAAACCGCCTGCCGCGCCGCCTTGCATGCCAAAATTTGGCACTCGGCGATGGCCGGAAAGAATTGCGGCGGTCATCACCTCAAGAAAGCAAATTTTACGCGTGGCCCCGTTTCCGCCACGCCATTTACCCGCACCGCCACTGCCGTGACGGATCGAATGCTCAACAACTCGCACTGGATAACGCCATTCCAGAATTTCCGGATCGGTCATACGGGAATTGGTCATATGCGCCTGAACCGCGTCGCAACCATTGAAACCTGGCCCGGCACCGGTGCCGCCTGATACAGTTTCGTAATACTGGTACGTGTCATTGCCAAAGGTGACGTTATTCATCGTCCCCGAGCTTGCCGCCATCACGCCCAACGCGCCATAGAGCGCGTCGGTAATGCATTGCGAAGTTTCGACATTGCCCGCGACCGTCGCAGCCGGCGGGTGCGGGTTCAGCATCGAACCCATCGGGATGACGATGCTTAGCGGTTTCAGGCATCCTGCATTCAGTGGAATGTCACTATCGACCAGGGTGCGGAACACATACAAAACGGCGGCCGTGACGACGGCCGATGGCGCGTTGAAATTGGACTCGAGCTGTGGCGAAGACCCGGTGAAATCGATGGTCGCGCTGCGTTTATCGGGACCGACAACGATGCTGACGTTGATCACCGCGCCATTATCCATTTCGTACGCGAAGCTGCCGTTCTTGAGCGTGCCAATGATGTGTCGTACGCACTCCTCAGCATTGTCCTGTACGTGCTGCATATACGCCTTCACCACATCAAGCCCGAAATGCGCCACCATCTTGCCCAGTTCCTGCACGCCTTTTTCGTTGGCCGCAATCTGTGCGCGCAGGTCGGCGATGTTTTGATCGGGGTTGCGCGCGGGGTGTTTGGCACCGCTCAATCGTTCCCGCATCTCCGTCTCAAGCATGATGCCGCCGTATTTACCTCCGGCGACGAGCTTGACGTTGTCGAGCAGCACGCCCTCGTCTTCCACGGTCTTGGAAAACGGCGGCATGGAGCCAGGTGTAATGCCGCCAATATCCGCATGGTGGCCGCGAGAGCCAACGTAAAAAAGAATTTCCTCTGTCGTATCGGCGAATACCGGCGTAACGACAGTCACATCCGGCAAGTGCGTGCCACCGTTGTACGGGTCGTTCAACACATAAACATCGCCCCGCTTCATCCTGCCCTTGTTCTTACGCACCACGGTTTTGATGCTCTCCCCCATCGAGCCAAGATGCACGGGCATATGCGGCGCATTGGCGATAAGGTTGCCCTCAGCGTCGAACAATGCGCAACTGAAATCGAGGCGCTCTTTGATGTTCACCGAGTAGGCCGTATTGGCAAGCCGCAACCCCATCTGTTCGGCAATCGACATGAACAGATTATTGAATACTTCCAGCATGACCGGATCGGCTTTCGTGCCGACCGCATAGCGGACTGCGCGCGCGACCACGCGTGTCAGCACCAGATGATTTACTGGGCTGACTTCTGCCTGCCAACCCGGCTCAACGACAGTCGTGCCATTTTTTTCGGCGATGATCGCCGGGCCGACAATACGCTGGCGAAGGCAAAGATGCTCGCGCAGATAAATTGGCGTGCTTTGCATTCTTCCGCCACTGGCGACGGACTCGGTTCCAATCGGTGCAGCAAATGTGGCCGCGCCAATACCGAAGGATTGTGTTGCGGGTACATCGGTTACGCCAATCGCTTCGCAACTCACCGCTTCGGCGATGAGCGCGCGACCGGGCATGAGAAAACTGAAGCGCTTTTTGTATGCGGTGTCAAACTCCAGGCGCATTTCTTCCAGGGTACCGAAATTCACGATCAGGGCCGAGTCGGTACCCTCGTACCGCAAATGGACGCGGCGCTTCAATCGGATTGCCGCTGGCGTTACCCCCTGCGCTTCGACTTCGACTGAGGCCATCTGCCCAAGCTGCAAAAGCTCGCCGCGAAGTCGATCCAGGTTATCCGCCGACAACGCGAGTTCAACAGCCTTCTCGCGCATGCTGACAATATCTGCGAGGCCCATGCCGTAAGCGGAGAGCACGCCCGCAAGCGGGTGAATGTAGACGCGGGTCATGCCAAGTTCATCCGCGACCAGGCAAGCGTGCTGACCGCCGGCACCACCGAAACAGCTGAGGGTATATTCGGTCACATCGTGGCCGCGCTGCACGGAGATGAATTTAACTGCGTTGGCCATATTGGCGACAGCAATTCGGATAAAGCCTTCTGCAACTTGTTCGGGCGATTTTTTTTCCCCTGTCGCTGCCTCGATCTCAAAGGCAAGAGCGGTGAACTTGACCTTTACGATTTCGGCATCGAGGGGCTCATCGCCGCCGGGCCCGAACACACTTGGAAAATGATCGGGTTGAATTTTGCCGAGCATGAGGTTGCAATCTGTCACCGTCAGCGGCCCACCGCGCCGATAGCTGGCCGGCCCCGGATTGGCACCGGCAGAATCTGGGCCGACGCGATACCGCTGGCCATCGAAATGCAAAATCGAGCCGCCGCCCGCCGCGATGGTATGGATCGACATCATCGGCGCGCGCATGCGCACACCGGCGACCTGCGTTTCGAATTCCCGCTCCAGTTCACCCGCGTAGTGCGAAACGTCGGTGGACGTCCCGCCCATGTCAAAGCCAATGATTTTCTTAAAACCCGCAGCAGATGCCGTACGCACCATCCCGATGATTCCGCCTGCCGGGCCGGACAGGATCGAGTCCTTACCCTGAAATTTTTTGGCATCGGTGAGTCCGCCGTTGCTTTGCATGAACATCACCTTGCATCCCGGCAATTCAGCCGCCACCTGGTCGACGTATCGCCGGAGAATAGGCGATAGATATGCGTCGACGACGGTGGTATCGCCACGGGAAACAATCTTCATCATCGGACTTGCTTCGTGCGAAGCCGATACCTGCGTAAAACCCATGGCGCGCGCCATTTCAGCAACCCGTACTTCGTGCTGATGGAAGCGATAGCCGTGCATCAACACGATGGCAATGGCCCGAAAGCCCTTGTTCCACAGCGATTGGAGGCTATTTGCCGTATCGACATCATCGAGTGGAATAACAATTTCGCCGCGCGCGCCAATTCGTTCCTCTACTTCCACGACATCTGCATAAAGCAATTCGGGAAGCTTGATATGCCGATCAAATATGCGCGGGCGATTCTGGTAACCGATGCGCAACTGATCGCGAAAGCCTTTCGTAATGAGAAGTGCTGTCGCCTCGCCCTTACGTTCGAGCAAGGCGTTCGTCGCGACAGTCGTTCCCATCTTTACGGCTTCGATTTGCCCGACAGGGATGGACGCGCCTTTCGGCAACGCGAGGAGATGACGAATCCCCGCGACTGCCGCATCCCGATACTGCTCGGGGTTCTCCGAGAGGAGCTTGTGTGTCAGCAGTGTGCCATCCGGCTGTTTGGCGACAATATCGGTAAACGTGCCACCGCGGTCGATCCAGAATTGCCAGCGACCGGCACGATCATCAGCGGAGTCTTTTATGGTCATGAGGAATGGAATAGTGCTGTTAGACTGGCAATCATAGCAATTCAACCTCGGGGAGAATCATGAAGGGAATCATTTCGTTGCTGGCCATCGTTAGCGCATGCATCGCGGGAAGCGTATCCGCACAGACAAAATGGGATATGCCCACCGGCTATGCACCTGGCAATTTTCATACGGAAAACGTACGCCAGTTTGCGGCGGACATCGATAAGGCGACGGCTGGAAAACTCAAGATCACCGTGCATGACGCCGGCTCGCTTTTCAAGCAAAACGAAATCAAACGCGCAGTACAGTCTGGTCAGGCACAGATTGGCGAATTTCTGCTGCCGGCGTTGGCAAACGAAGACCCGATGTACGGCATCGACTCAGTTCCCTTCCTGGCAGACAGCTATGTTGACGCCATGAAGCTGTGGAAAGTATCACGCAGCTCCATCGAGCAGCGCATGGCCAAACAGGGTCTGAAAATATTGTATGGCGTTGCATGGCCACCGCAAGGCGTGTATTCCAAGAAGCCCTTGAACAACGCAGCCGATCTTAAGGGCCTGAAGTGGCGCGCCTACAGCCCGCAGACCAATCGTATCGGCGAGTTACTCGGTGCGCAACCGGCAACGATCCAGGCGGCAGAGTTGGCACAAGCGCTGTCCACAGGCGTGGTCGAAGCGCACATGACCTCGGGCGCGACGGGTGTCGATATCAAGGTGTGGGATTCGATGGGCAAGGGAGCGTACTACTACGATGCACAGGCATGGTTGCCGAAAAATTTGGTAGTGGTGAACCAGAAGGCATTTGACGCGCTGGACAAAGCGACGCAGGACGCGGTTCTGAAGGCGGCGGCAGACGCAGAAACGCGCGGCTGGAAAGTGTCGGAGGCAAAGAACAAGGACACGCTCGAGACGATGGCGAAGAACGGCATGATCGTGATGCCTCCCAGTGCCGCGCTGAACATGGACTTGAAAAAGATCGGTGCGACGATGCTGGCAGAATGGGAAAAGAATGTCGGTGCCGATGCAAAGGGAGTGCTGGAGGCTTATCGTAAATAAATGCCGGTAAAAAAGAGCGGCCCTGCCGCTCTTTTTTTGGCCTCACCGTTCAGACAATTATTGCCCCGCCGGAGATCGGTATGCGGAAGTCGCTGGATTTTCTGTATCTTGCCGCTGGAATTCTCGCCGCCATGTTCATGATCGGCACACTCGCCATGGTGTTGGCAAGTGTGCTTGGGCGCATGATGAATTTCAATTTGCGCGGCTCGGATGCCTACGCGGGCTACTGCATGGCGGCAGCGGGATTTCTCGCTTTGGCACATACGCTAAAGCGCGGCGAACACATTCGTGTGACGCTGGTTCTCGAGCGAATGGGTGCGACCGGGCGCCATCGGCTCGAACTCGTTGCGCATGCAATCGCTTTGTTTTTTTCCGGCATGTTCGCGTTCTTCACGGCGCGCCTCGTTTATCAATCCTACGTCTTCAACGATATTTCGCAGGGCAATGACGCGACGCCGCTATGGATACCGCAGATCGCGATGGCGGTCGGTGCGGCGGTACTGTTCATCGCGATACTGGATGAATTTGTGTTGCTGGTCTCGGGACGAAAACTGAAACCAGTTGATTCCGGTGAGCTCAAGGCGATGGAATAAACGTGGATTTTCTCATCACAGCTTCGTTGATCGCGCTCCTGTTCATCCTCCTGGGTGCTGGCGTCTGGATCGGCATCGGCCTCCTGGGTGTCGCATGGATTGCGATGGAGTTGTTCACGACGCGCCCGGTTGGCGATGCAATGGCGGTTACCGTATGGGGTTCTGCATCTTCGTGGACATTGACTGCGTTGCCGCTGTTTATCTGGATGGGTGAAATCCTGTTCCGCACCAAGCTCTCGGAAGACATGTTCAAAGGCCTTGCACCGTGGGTGTCGAAAATTCCGGGGCGGCTGCTGCATACCAACATCATCGGCTGTACCATTTTTGCAGCCGTGTCCGGATCGAGTGCGGCCACCTGCGCAACCATTGGCAAGATGACGTTGCCGGAATTAAAGAAACGCGGCTACCCCGACGACATCACCATCGGCTCGCTGGCGGGCGCAGGCACGCTGGGATTGCTGATTCCGCCGTCGATCATCATGATTGTTTATGGCGTGGCATCGGACACCTCCATCACGAGGCTGTTTATCGCCGGCGTGTTTCCGGGCCTGATGCTGGCGGGATTGTTCATGGGCTACGTGATTGTCTGGTCATTGCTGAATCCGGAAAAAATTCCCCTGCCGGACACAGATTTGACC
>JANYHZ010000185.1 GCA_025362135.1 Betaproteobacteria bacterium
CTCGGTGACAATTTCCAGCAATGGCGTGCCCGCGCGGTTCAAATCAATACCCGAACCGCCGCTGGTTTCCAACCCTTCGTGCAGCGATTTTCCAGCGTCCTCCTCGAGATGCGCCCGCGTCAACTGTACGGTTTTCTCGACGCCGGCGATAATAATTTTGACTTCACCGCCAACCACCACCGGCAATTCGTACTGGCTGATCTGATAGCCTTTGGGAAGATCAGGGTAGAAATAATTCTTGCGCGCGAAAATCGAGCGCGGCGCGATCTTCGCATTCACCGCGAGTCCAAATTTGATCGCGCATTCGACAGCAGCTTTGTTCAACACGGGCAGTGTGCCGGGTAGCGCCAGATCAACGGCGTTCGCCTGTGTATTGGGCGGCGCGCCGTATTGCGTGGGCGAGCCGGAAAATATCTTGGACATAGTGGAAAGCTGCGTGTGGGTTTCCAGCCCGATGACGACTTCCCAGCCTTCCGCAATGACACTCATGCGAACGCCTCCGGGCGACGGGTATGCCAGTCGGTGACTTGCTGATACTGATGCGCGGCAGCGAGCATACGGCCTTCATCGAAATAGTTACCGATGATCTGCAACCCAATGGGCATATTGCCGTCACCAAATCCGCACGGCACCGACATCCCCGGCAGCCCGGCCAGGCTCACACCCAATGTGTAAATGTCTTCAAGATACATCGCGACCGGATCATTGTTTTTCGCGCCAATATCCCATGCGGTGGTCGGCGCGACCGGGCCCATGATGAAATCGCAGGACTTGAATGCTTCCTGGAAGTCGAGCCCGATCAGGCGACGCACCCGCTGTGCCTGCAGGTAATAGGCATCGTAATAGCCGTGCGAGAGCACATATGCGCCGGTGAGAATGCGCCGCTTCACTTCCGCGCCAAATCCTTCGGCACGTGAATTGGCAATCATTTCGGCCAGATCGTTATATTTCCTGGTGCGGTGGCCATAGCGCACGCCATCGAAACGGCTCAGGTTGCTCGACGCTTCGGCAGGCGCGATGACGTAGTACGCGGGAATGGAAAGTGACGTGCGCGGCAGGGAAATCTCGACGCAGCTTGCACCCAGTTTTTCGAATTCGCTCAATGCAGCGTCGACCGCATTTGCAACATCGGGGGCCAGACCAGCACCGAAAAATTCCTTGGGAACACCGATACGGACACCTTGCAACGGAGAACCAGCACTGGCGCGCTCTCCAGAGCCAAATGCCTCCGAAAACCGCGCCAGTATTGGAGTTTTCGTTTCGTTACTATTCAAACTTGTGGAGTCGCGTTCGTCAAAACCTGCCATGGCTTCGAGCAGCAAGGCGCAGTCTTCTGCGCTTTTTGCCATGGGTCCGCCCTGATCGAGGCTGGAGGCGAAGGCGATCAGCCCAAAGCGCGAAACGCGCCCGTACGTCGGCTTGATCGCCGTGATACCGCACATGGCGGCCGGTTGGCGCAACGATCCTCCGGTATCTGTCCCGGTTGCGGCTGGTGTCAATCCAGCCGCAATGGCTGCTGCGGACCCGCCGGACGAGCCGCCCGGAATTTTGACGGGATTCCACGGGTTCCTGACCGGGCCGAATGCGGAATTTTCGTTCGATGAGCCCATCGCGAACTCATCGCAGTTCAATTTGCCCAGGCAGACCATGCCCGCACCCGCGCCGAGTTTTTCAACTACAGCGGCATCGAAAGGAGAAACGTAGTCAGCCAGCATCCTCGAGCCCGCCGTCGAGCGCCAGTCTTTGGTGACAAAAATATCCTTGTGCGCGACCGGGATACCCGTGAGTGCGCCCACATCGCCGCGTGCGATGCGCGCATCGGCTTCGCGCGCCTGTCCCAGCGTCAGGCCACGATCAATATGCAAAAAAATATTCAGCGCCAATGCCTTTTCTGCGCGCGCGAGAAAAACTTCCGCGAGCTCTGCCGCTGATACCTGTTTTGTATCCAGCGCGACGCGAAGGTCTTTGAGGGTCGAATGGACGAAATTCATTTACGGCTCAATCGAGGACTCTCGGCACCAGAAACAAACCGTTCTCCTGCGAGGGCGCGTTGGCCATATTGACTTCGCGTTGGTTATTTTCTGTGATGAGGTCAACGCGCAATCGTTGCGTCATGTCGGCAATGACGTCCAGCGGATGAGACAGGGGCTCCAAACCCTTGGTATCGACTGCCTGCAACTTGTCGATCAGGCCAAAAATGCCGTTGAGTTGCGTCTCAAGCTGCGCGACATCGGCGTCCGAAACGGTAATTCTTGCCAGATGCGCGATGCGCTTAAGATCGTCAGGAGTGAGTTTCATGCGCAGTTGTGTTGCTGGGGTGGAGTGGCATAACTGGAATTGGCGGCGATTGCACGCCGGAAAGTTCCGCAAAATAACTGCTCATTTGCAGTCAAATTGCCAGCAATCCACATGCTTTTGGGGAACCGATACGGTATTATAGTCCACTGACCGAAACGCTTCGCTTCCATAGTGGAAATGTCGGTATAAAAGAACAGTTTTTCAGCAGCCGTCGCGAGCTTTTGGCGCATCCGCACGCGTTGCAGTCACCCCTCACCCCAACCCTCTCCCAAGGGAGAGGGTGAGAAATGCGGCACACAAGTTTGTGTGCCGGATACAAGGATTGCTACATGTTTTCGTTCTTCTCGAAGTACCTCTCCACCGATCTCGCGATCGATCTCGGCACTGCAAATACCCTCATATATGTTCGCGGCAAAGGCATCGTTCTCGATGAGCCTTCGGTTGTCGCCATTCGTCAGGATGCGGGACCAAATTCAAAGAAAACCATTCAGGCGGTCGGCCAGGCCGCCAAGATGATGCTGGGCAGGACGCCCGGCAATATCACCGCAATCCGACCAATGAAAGACGGCGTAATTGCCGACTTTCATACCACTGAGCACATGCTCAAGTTTTTCATCAAGAAGGTGCACGACGCACAGTGGTATCTGCCGAGTCCGCGCATCGTCATCTGCGTTCCGTGTGGTTCGACGCAGGTCGAACGTCGCGCGATACGCGAGTCGGCCGTCGCGGCGGGTGCCTCGCAGGTGTTCCTGATTGAAGAGCCGATGGCCGCTGCCATCGGCGCGGGTCTGCCAATCGCCGAGCCGACCGGGTCGATGGTCGTTGACGTGGGTGGCGGCACGACTGAGGTCGGCGTGATTTCGCTGGGCGGCATCGTGTATTCGGCATCCGTGCGCGTTGGCGGCGACAAGTTTGACGAAGCCATCATCAACTACATCCGCCGTAATTACGGCATGTTGATTGGTGAAGCTACGGCTGAGAATATCAAGAAGACGATCGGGTCCGCTTTTCCAGGCAGCGAAGTGCGCGAAATGGAAGTGAAGGGTCGTAATCTCGCTGAAGGCATTCCACGTTCGTTCACGATTTCATCCAACGAAATTCTGGAAGCCCTCACTGAGCCACTCAATTCCATTGTTTCCGCCGTCAAGTCCGCCCTCGAACAGACACCGCCGGAACTCGGCGCAGACATTGCCGAAAAGGGCATGGTCCTGACCGGGGGTGGTGCATTGCTGCGCGAACTCGACCGCCTGTGCGTGGAAGAGACGGGGCTCCCGGTGTTCGTGGCCGACGATCCGCTGACCTGCGTGGTGCGCGGTTCCGGTCGGGCGCTGGAAGAAATGGATAAGCTTGGCTCCGTATTTACCACTGAGATGTGAAGCATGGCTCCCATCGGGGCTGCTGGTGATCCGTTGATATACGAGCCAGGTTGAAATGTCAGCCTATCAGGAAAATTTCTTTAGCCGCGGGCCCAGTGCTCTCGCCAGATTGACTTTTTTTTCGCTTGTCGCGATTGCGATTATGATCGCCGACCACCGCTTCCAGGCGCTTGCGTTTGTGCGGCTGGGTGTCTCGGTGGTGCTCACCCCGATCGAGCAGTTGCTGATGCTGCCGGGCAAATTGGTGCAGCGCGCGTCATTGCACTTTGCGGATCAAAACCGACTCGTCGCCGAAAACACCGCGCTCAAAGCACAGGTGTTGGAGCTCTCGGCGGGCCATCAGCAAGCGCAATTGATCCGAGCGGAGCGCAAGTATTTTGAATCATTGGGCGACGCAAACAAACGCCTTGGGGACCGCGGGTTGGTCGCTGAAATCATTCGCGATGCGCGCAATCCCTTTGTCCGAAAAGTCATCCTCGACAAAGGCAGCTCGCATGGCCTGAGACCCGGCTTGGCTGTCATTGATGGCAACGGCGTGATCGGCCAGCTCACGGCGGTCGGGGTGCTCACTTCCGAGGTCACTCTCTCAACCGAAAAAGACCAGTCAATCCCGGTGATGGGGCTGCGCAACGGGCTGCGCGCGATTGCAGTCGGTAGCGGTCGTGATGGCACCATCGACATTCCGTTCATTCCGGTCGGCGCTGACATCCAGGCGGGTGATGCGTTGGTCACGTCCGGAATCGATGGCACTTACCCTGCGGGATTATCGGTCGCAACAGTCATGAACGTGGACAGAAACCCGGCATTTCAATTTGCCAAAGTGTCCGCAAAGCCGGTTGCCGGTACCGACCAGCAACGCTTTGTGAAAGTGCTCACGCACGAGGAATTAAAAGACTATCCGCGACCGGATGTAAAGCCTGACGATGGCAAACCCGTTCGCGAGCGTGTCGTGCCTAAACGTCGCGAGATCCGGTAGATCGCGCGCGATGGATCTCTCCCCCGTTTCTCGAGATTCGATGCGCCTTCCGGCGCCATTCGGGCTGTTGGCCGGTTCATTCGTCTTCGCCTTCCTGCTGAATCTGCTGCCCTGGAGCGGCGTCGCGCTGCAGATATCACCGGACTTTGTGCTGCTCATCCTGCTCTATTGGGCCGTACAGGAACCGCGGTCCGTAGGCCAGGGGCTTGGGTTTATCCTGGGGCTGGTAATGGACGTCGCCGACAGCGCGCTGCTGGGCCAGCACGCGCTGATCTACGTTGTCGCTATTTTTCTCGTACAGCTGTTGCGAGTGCGCGTATTGCAATTGAATCTGCCCGCACAAGCGCTGCATATCGGTGCCATCCTGATCCTCGCGCAAGCAATTGGTGTTTCGCTCAATCTTTCGCTCGGCCGCGAAATTCCGGGTACGTGGATGGCGATTGCCCCGGTTGTCGGCGCACTCCTGTGGCCGGTGATCAGCCTGGTCCTCGCGTTGCCACGTTTGCGCAACCGCTCTGCGCGAACCATTGGTTAACCCATGATTGGCACCGCGATCAAGAACCGCGAAGCGGAATTGAACACCTTCCGCAATCGCGTGCTGGTGGGGGGATTTTTCATCCTGATCGCCTTTGGTGCGCTGGCCGCCAGGATGTTTTACCTTCAGGTTGTCAAGCGCGATTACTTTCACACACTCGCCGAAGCCAACCGCATTTCGGTGGTGCCCGTGGTGCCCAATCGCGGCATCATCACCGATCGCAACGGCGTGGTGCTGGCGGCGAACTACTCCGCCTATACGCTGCGGGTTACGCCGTCGAGAGTGAAAAACCTCGATGCCGCGTTCGATGCGCTGGCCGGGATCGTCGATATACAGCCACGCGACCGGCGACGTTTCAAACGCCTGCTCGAGGACAGCAAGAATTTTGAGTCGCTGCCGTTGCGCAATCGCCTTAGCGATGAAGAAATCGCGCGCTTTGCGGTGAATCGCTTTCGCTTTCCGGGTTTTGAAATCAGCGCGGGGCTATTCCGCAATTACCCGTTCGCTGAAATTGCCTCTCACGCGATCGGCCATATCGGTCGTATCAATGACGCCGATTTGAAGCGCATTGAATCCAGGAACCTGACGGTCAATTACAAGGGTACCGACCACATCGGTAAACTCGGCATCGAGGGTAGCTACGAATCCGAACTGCACGGCACAACCGGTTCCGAACAGGTTGAGATCGACTCTGGCGGACGGGCCATCCGCTCGCTGGCGAAGTCTGAATCAGTCGCGGGCAACAACCTCACCCTGACGCTCGATATCAAACTTCAGAAAATTGCCGAAGATGCGTTTGGAGATTTCCGTGGCGGACTGGCGGCCATCGATCCGAATACCGGCGAGGTGCTGGCGCTGGTATCCAAACCCGGATTCGACCCAAATCTCTTCGTCGATGGTATCGACCCCCAGAACTGGGATCTGCTCAATAATTCCCCCGATAAGCCGCTCTTGAACCGCGTGCTGCAGGGTGCGTATCCGCCTGGCTCAACCATCAAGCCTTTCCTTGCGTTGGCGGCGCTCGAATCGGGTAAACGAACACCATCGCAAAGTATCCGCGACCCGGGCTACTTTGCGCTGCCCAACGTCTCGCATCGCTGGAGTGACGACAAACCGGGTGGCCACGGCGTTGTTGATATGCACAAGTCGATCGTTGAATCCTGCGACACCTACTATTACCAACTCGCTTCCGAAACCGACATCGACAAGACGGCCGAATTTCTTTCGCAGCTCGGCTTTGGGTCAAAAACCGGCATCGACATCGGCAACGAAATGGAAGGCTTTCTGCCGTCGCGCAAATGGAAGGAAAAGCGTCACGCACGCGGCCTGGCCGACACACCAAAATGGATGCTGGGCGACAGTATTTCGACCGGCATCGGTCAAGGCTACAACGCGTTCACGCCCCTGCAACTGGCGCACGCGATTGCCACGATCGCAAACGACGGCGTCGCGTTTCGCCCACGACTGGTTCGCAGTGTGATCGATGCGCGCAGTGGCGCAGTGCGTGCACTTGTCACCGAACCCACGCCACAACCAACGCTCAATGCCGGGAATCTGGAGATCATCAAACGCGCGCTCGTCGGCGTGACCAGTGAGGCGGGCGGTACCGCGTTCCGGGCCTTTGCCAAAGCGGGATACAGCAGTGGCGGCAAGACCGGAACCACCCAGCTATTTAGTTTGAAGGGTGAAAAATACAACGCAAATAAAGTCGTCCAGCATCTTCGCGACCATTCGTGGTTTATCGCGTACGCACCTGCCGAAAAGCCGACCATTGCGCTCGCGGTTCTCGCCGAAAACGCGGGCTTTGGCTCGGCGACGGCCGCACCCATTGCGCGTGCCGTGATCGACTATTACCTGTTGGGCAAAATGCCTGATCCGAAAAAACCAAAAGTGCCGCCAGATGAGCCCAAGAACGGCGATTGACCGCATTTTCGACGTTTTCGCGCGACGCCTGGACGGCCCGCTGATGGTGACGCTGGTGGTGCTCGCCGCGCTGTCGCTGGCGGTGGTGTTTTCGGCAAGCGGACAGTCAGGTGAGCGCACGCTGGGGCAGGCACGCAATTTCGCCGTTGCACTGGTGGTGCTGTGGGTCGCGGCCAACATTCCGCCGCAGCAATTGATGCGCCTGGCGATCCCGATCTACATCGCCGGACTCGGCCTTCTCGTCAGCGTCGCGCTATTTGGCGATATTCGCAACGGCGCAAGGCGATGGCTGAATCTGGGTTTTGTGACCGTTCAGCCGTCTGAAATCATGAAAATAGGCGTGCCGTTACTGCTGGCTGCGTATTTCCATCGCAAAGAAGAGGGCCTGGGCATCAGGGACTACGTGATCGCGGGATTAATGCTGATGCTTCCGACCGGTCTGGTCATGCGTCAGCCTGATCTCGGCACTGCCGTCCTTATTTTTTCCTCTGGATTTTTTGTCATTTTTCTTGCGGGACTGTCATGGAAGCTTTTGATCAGCGCTGGCGTCGCAGGGCTTGCCGCATTGCCACTGGCCTGGCCGCTGTTGCACGACTATCAACGCAACCGCGTCCTCACGCTGCTTGATCCAAACACGGATCCTCTCGGTGCGGGCTATCACATCATCCAGTCGACGATTGCCATCGGCTCCGGTGGCATATTCGGCAAGGGCTGGCTCAATGGCAGCCAGTCACAGCTCGATTTCATCCCCGAGAGATCCACCGATTTCATACTCGCGGTGTTCGGGGAGGAATTCGGTCTCATTGGCCTGCTGCTGCTGATTACGCTGTACATGATTGTCATCGGGCGCGGCCTCATGATCGCGATGAATGCACCGACCACGTTCTCGCGTTTGCTGGCGGGTGCAATCACGATGACGTTCTTCACCTATGCGTTTGTCAATATCGGCATGGTGACCGGGGTGTTGCCGGTGGTGGGCGTGCCACTGCCGCTGGTGAGCTATGGCGGCACGGCAATTTTGTCGATGTTCATGGGCTTTGGAATATTGATGAGTATTTCGACCCATAAGCGGTTGGTGTCGACGTGACGCTTTCTTGCGCAATTAAAAATATAGAACGCCATTTGGTGAGGTTCTTGGGGCATTTTCGTCCCGAGAGGCGCGCCAGTGTTGGGCTTTGTTATTCTTGTGGCCCTTTCATTCCCGCGAAGTCGACAGTTCAGGCCTGTGCAGCACTTGCCATTTCGTTGGCATTGGCTGCTTGCGGCACGACAGCGAAAAAAGCGGAACCATCCAAGCCCCAGCCCGCTGCAGCCGCCAAACCTGGTGCTTACTACCTCGACGATGGCCCCGGCGACAACCCGCCGCCAAATCTCGATGCGATCCCCAACGCCGTGCCGAGGAACGAGCCACTGCACCGCGGCGCGAATCGAACGTACACCGTGTTCGGCAAAACCTACGTGCCGAACGTCTCTGTCGACGTGTTTCGCCAGCAAGGCATCGCGTCCTGGTATGGTCGCAAATTTCACGGGCAGAAAACCTCCATCGGCGAAACCTACGACATGTACGCCATGACGGCCGCACACCCGACGTTGCCGCTGCCGTGCTACGTTCGGGTGAGCAATCCTGCCAATGGAAAATCCGTGGTGGTGCGCGTGAATGATCGCGGGCCATTTCACTCTGACCGCATCATTGACCTTTCGTACGTCGCAGCGGCAAAGCTCGACTACGCGCGCCGCGGCAGTGCCATCGTGATCGTCGAACGCGTGTTCCCTGGGGATCGTGGCGATAAGCCGCTTCCGACTGTGGCCACTGGTTCGCCGCCGGTCGTGCCAATGCCTTTGCCGGTGCCGACTGCGGTGGCAGTTTCGCCCGTTGTCCCGGATGCGGGCGGCCTGTATTTGCAACTGGGTGCCTTCGGTTCACTGGAGAACGCCGAAATTTTCCGTGCACGCATGGCGCGCGAGCTCGATTGGAACCGTGAGCCTCTCCAGGTATCACGCAAAGACAATCTTTATCGCGTCCGCATGGGCCCCTACAAAACCCGCGAGGAGGCCGACACCATCGCCGCACAGGTACGACTCTCACACGATTTTTCACCTGTCATCCAGCAACCTTGAAAGTAAAACTCACTGTGTCAAAAACAACAACCGCCTCAAATTTTGCCGCCATCTTGTTCGCAGCCCTTACCAACTTTGCAACCGTCAGCTTCGCGCAATTACCCGTCATCAATGCCGATATTCCAGCGCCACCGATTGCCGCGCGCGCCTATGTTTTGTTTGACGCCGGTTCCGGCCGGATACTCGCGCAGCAAGCCGCGAGCGACCGTTTCGAGCCGGCTTCGCTGACAAAACTGATGACCGCCTATCTCGCTTTTCAAGCCTTGCGCGACAAGAAGCTGACACTCACGCAAACCCTGCCCGTATCCGAACGCGCCTGGCGCGCGGAGGGTTCGCGCATGTTCATCGACCCGAAACAAACGCCGACCGTCGAGCAGTTGCTGCGCGGCATGATCGTTCAGAGCGGCAACGATGCCTCGATCGCACTCGCCGAAGGCATTGCCGGGTCTGAAGATTTGTTTGCGCAGTTGATGAACAGGCAGGCGCAAAAACTTGGCATGAAGAACAGCAATTTCACCAATGCCACCGGCCTGCCCAACGCCCAGCTTTATTCGACCGCAGAAGACGTCGCCATTCTTGCCAACGCGCTTATGCGCGAGTTTCCGACAGATGTGGGTTATTACAAAGAGCGCGAATTCACCTATAACAAAATCACCCAGCCCAATCGCAATCGCCTGCTGTGGCTTGACCCAACCATCGATGGCCTGAAAACAGGCCACACGGAAGCCGCCGGATATTGTCTGGCCGCGACGGCTAAACGAGGTGAAGGCGATAAAGCGCGCCGCCTCATTTCGGTGGTGCTTGGCACGACATCGGACGTGGCGCGCACGCAGGAAAGCCAGAAATTGCTGAATTTCGGTTTTCAGTTTTTCGATTCACAGAAGCTTTACAAAAAAGGCGAGCCCATCGCGACACCGGAGATTTACAAAGGCGAGCAAAACACCATCAAACTTGGTTTTGATCGCGACATCTGGCTCACGTTGCCAAAGGACAAATTTACCGGCATGAAAGCGACGCTGACCACGATGCAGCCGCTGATTGCGCCCTATACACCGGGACAAAAAGCGGGCGTGATGAAATTGACGCAGAATGATAAATTGATCGCCGAAATCCCGGTTGTTGCGCTGGAGAATGTGCCGGTCGCGGGCTTGATGGGCCGAGGCTGGGATGCGATTCGGTTGCTATTTAAATGACCATCGCCTTTGGCTAGTCGAACTTGCGGAAGAAATATGACAACTCAACAACTCTGTCTCCCCACCGTCTATCTGAACGGTAATTTCCTGCCGATTGAAGAGGCGAAAATTTCCCCACTTGATCGCGGCTTTATTTTCGGTGACGGTGTCTATGAAGTGATTCCGTTTTATGCCGGTCGCGGGCTCCGGATGCGCGAGCACTTGAGGCGCCTGCAACGCAGCATGAATGAACTTGCAATCGAAAACCCTTACGCAATCGAGCACTGGGAATCGACGATCACGGCGTTGATCGAAAGGAACGGTGGCGGCAATGTCGGCGTGTACATTCAGGTGACGCGTGGCGTGGCCAAACGTGATTTCCCCCCGCCAAAGGGGCTGACGCAGACAGTGTTCATGATGGTGAATCCACTCGCCACGCCAAAGCCGGAAATTTACGCCAAGGGTATTTCGTGTATCTCGCTCGATGATAATCGCTGGCTCAAATGCCATATCAAGTCGGTCGCCTTGCTGGGCGCAGTGCTGTTGAAGCATGAGTCTAATCAGGGGGGCTTTGATGAAGCAGTGCTGTTTCGCGATGGCTATCTCACCGAGTCTTCTGCGTCCAATATCGCGGCCGTAAAGAGCGGCATCATCCTCTGCCCGCCGATGGATAACCTGATCCTGCCCGGCATCACCTACGAACTGATGATCGAACTGGCACGCAAAAATAGTATGCCGCTAGAAATTCGCCGGGTCGCACGCAAAGAGGTGAAGAAGGCCGACGAATTGTGGATCATGTCGTCCACCAAGGAAGTAGCGCCCATCGTGTTGCTCGACGACAAACCCATTGGAACGGGCCAGCCCGGCCCTGTATTCAAACAAATGTATCAGCACTTTCAGGACTACAAGCGCTCGTTGTCGGCGGTATCCGCAGCGGCGGAATAAGGCAATCGCGATGACAACGGCACAACATCCGAAAAATATTGGTGAAGGCGAGGAGACTCTTTTTACTTTTCCAACGCCGTTTCCCATTAAGGCGATGGGTCGCATGAAGAACGACGCGTCCGACGAGAGCTTCGCGCAGGTCGTCCTCGGTGTGGTGTTGAAACACGCGCCGGATTTCGACGCGACAACGGTTGAAATGCGCCCGTCAAAAAATGGCAACTTCATTTCCGTGACCGCGACGATCAACGCGCAATCGAAAGCGCAGATCGATGCGATTTATCTCGATCTCACCGGCAATCCTCTGGTGCTGATGGCCTTGTAATTTTTGCAAATGCCCATCATCAAGCGTCTGGGCCTTGTTGCCTTCGAGCCCACTTGGCGTGCCATGCAGCAGGCGAACAAATCCCGCGCGCCTGAAACACCGGATGAAATCTGGCTGCTCGAGCATGCACCGGTATTTACGCTTGGTCTCGCGGGTAAACCCGAGCACGTACTCGCTCCGGGCGACATTCCTGTGATCAAAATTGATCGCGGTGGGCAAGTGACCTATCACGGGCCCGGACAACTCGTTGTCTACCTGTTGCTCGATCTCAAGCGCCTGGGTTTTGGTGTCAAAGAGCTTGTGAAACGAATCGAACAATCCGTGATCGATTTGCTCGCAGAATACGGGATTGAAAGTTTTCGGAAAAGTGGCATGCCGGGGGTGTACGTGAAAAAAACTTCGCTCCAACCGTCGCCCCACGAAGACCGCGATATTCGATTTTCTTCCCTCCCCCCTCGCGGGGGAGGGACCGAGGGAGAGGGGGCCGGTAGAGGATTGGACACCGACGCAAAGATTTCCGCCATCGGCCTGCGCGTCGCCAATCACGCCACCTACCACGGCCTCTCGCTGAACATCGACATGGACCTCGAACCATTTTCACGCATCAATCCCTGCGGCTATCATGGCCTGGCTGTTACCCAGATGGTCGGTTGCGGGGCTGATTTTGGCAACAAGGATAAAATGCAAGTCATTGGCGACAGACTGATTGTTCATCTGTCGCAACAACTTTATGGAACGCAACATGGCTGAAGCCGGCGTCAAGCAAACCTCCGAATCAAAAATGTCCCGCATCCCGATCAAGGTGGTGCAAACCGAGCGCCTCAAGAAACCCGAATGGATCCGCGTCAAGGCGGGCTCCACCAATTCGCGTTTCTACGAGATCAAGCAAATCCTGCGGGACGCCAGGCTGCACACCGTATGCGAAGAGGCGTCTTGCCCGAATATTGGCGAATGCTTCGGCAAAGGTACGGCGACCTTCATGATCATGGGCGACCTCTGTACTCGCCGTTGTCCGTTCTGCGATGTCGGCCACGGACGTCCGCTGCCACTCGACGCCGATGAACCGCGCCATCTCGCCGAAACCATCGCGAAGCTGAGACTGAAATACGTGGTCATCACCAGTGTGGATCGCGATGATCTGCGTGATGGCGGAGCGGAACATTTTGTGAATTGCATCCGCGAGACGCGCGCGCTTTCGCCAGACACCCAAATAGAAATCCTCACACCAGATTTTCGTGGGCGGCTCGCTCGGGCGCTCGGCATTTTGCGCGCGGCACCGCCGGACGTGATGAACCACAATCTTGAAACCGTGCCGCGTCTCTACTTGCAGGCACGACCGGGGTCCGACTACGGGCATTCGGTAAAGCTGCTCAAAGACTTCAAGGCCGAACATCCCGGCGTGCCAACCAAAAGCGGGCTGATGGTGGGGCTGGGTGAAACCAATGACGAGATTCTGGAAGTGATGAAAGATTTGCGCGCGCACGATGTGGACATGCTGACGGTCGGGCAATACTTGCAGCCATCAGGGCATCATCTACCGGTGTTGCGGTATGCGACCCCGGAGGAATTCGAGATGTTTTCGCTTGAGGCGTCGAAAATGGGATTCAAGCATGCCGCTTGTGGGCCGATGGTGAGGTCGTCTTATCATGCGGACAGACAAGCGCATGAGGCCGGGATTGCATAGCCGGAAGCGACGGATTAAACCTAGACTCCTCAGTTGGATGGGCATGAGTGTGCGTTTTTGCGGCTTTCTGGCAAGGCGCGACGACGACGCAGGCTACATCCTGCTAGGAGAAGCAACACAGCCAAGGAGCCGCAAAAGCGTGCAATCATGCCCGTAGCGCTCTCACCCAAAAGGTGAACGTCCAGAAACTGAAAATTGTCATCATTACCACGCACATATTGATGGAGATAAGCGGTCAACTGAGGAATCTAGGTTATATCCCTGCCCTCACCGCCCGCGCCTGCAATGCCTCACTCAACCGCGCCTGCGTGACAAGCCTCGACAACTGCGAATAGCTCCGCGAAAGCGATTGCAGCAAATTGCACTGAATCGCATGTTGCGTTTTCACTTCAGCGCCCGATGTTCCCCGGTAAAGCGCCATGAATGCCGTTGCCGAAAACTCCAGCAGCACGGAGTTCTCCCGTGCCACCGTGTTGGCGTTGTGCGGCGTATCGGCGAGGATGCCCATGTAACCAACGAGGCAACCGGGACCGAGTACGGCGAGGCGTCGCACGCAGTCCTCAATGTAAACGTTGGCTTCCACGGCACCGCGAACCACCAGGTAGCACGCATTCGAGGGCTGTCCGGCTGAAAAGAGCCACTGTCCGCGCGACACTTCGAGTATTTTTGCGGACGCGACAACACAATCGATTTCGTCCTCGGTGAATCCGGCAAAAAATGGCAGGAGCGACAAGAAGCGCTGGTAGTCGAAATTGCTGCTTATTTTCCGGGGCGTATCGGCCAATGGATCGCCAATAGGAGCCGACACCGAAACCACTCTGTCTTCTGGTGCAATTTGTCTTTGCAGCTCACCATTCATGATTCCCAGCCGTGCCACCAAGCCGGACGTGATGGTGCGCTGGATCGCGAGCGCGGCGGGATTCCTGCCTGCAATGAGCGCACGAAAGAGGTTACGTTCAATGAACCATCCATCGACATTCGTCACCGCAAAAACGCTGGCGATGGACTGGCCGTTATCGAGCAACGACATTTCGCCAAACATGCTGCCATCTGCCAATTCGACGACGGTCTTTTCACCACCGCCGGGCAAGGTGAGGCGCGCTTCGATGCGGCCCTTGCGAATCACATAGGCGCCGCGCGAAGGCTCGCCGTGCCGCACCATGCGGCTACCGGCGATGAAGGAGACGGGCTGCGCCATCGCGAGCAACTGCGCGGCGTCGGATTTGTCGAGCCCGCAGCAAATACCGGTGGCGCAAAAAGCCTCCAACGCGCCGTCCGGGCAATTTTCGGGGCTTACGCTTGCGTTCATCGCAAAATGGAAGACTGCATATGCGGAGAAGTTTACCGCGTTCAATGTGCTTCATAATCTTCTGCAATCAAACCATGTGTCGCGCCCTACTCTATCTAGGCCAGCCTGTCCTGCTGGACCACCTGCTCTACCAGCCCGATTCGGCGCTGGTGCGGCAGAGCTATATGCCGAAAATGCTGCATCTGCTGAACCTTGCGGGGTTTGGACTGCGGGCGTGGGACCCGGTTTCTCATTCGCCGGCATCGCCATTCATGTATGGCTCACCATCGCTGCCGGTGTTCGACCGCAATCTGAAAAACATGGCAGAGAAAGTGCGGGCTTCGTGCGTGCTGGGACATGTGCGCGGTGTGGCGTACAGCACGACGGTCGATATTTCTCTGCAAAATGTCCATCCCTTCCAGTTTCCGGGCGTGCCGCTGGCGTTGGCGCACAACGGCGATCTGGCGCGCATGTCGGAAATGAAACCGTTGCTGGTGCCGTTCGTGCGTCCGGATTTCCTCACCGAAATTCGCGGCACTACCGACAGCGAGTGGATCTACGCACTGATTGTCTCTGCTTTACCGGATCCCCGCCGACACGCCACGCGCGAAGAGCTGCTGGCCGCGATCGAGCGCGCCATGGATATCCTCCGCGCGGCCAGAGCCCAACTCGGCATTGCACTCTCGTCTTCGGTAAACCTGTTCATCGCCGATGGTACGCAGCTCGCCGCCGTTCGCTACTGTTTCGATTTCGGCTGCTACGCGACGGACGATCCGGCCCGCGTGCATGAGGCCAACCTCAATTACCTGAGCCTTTGGTATACGCTCGGTCGCGGGTATGGAATGCACGACGACGGTTCAGGCAACAAGGAGTGGCGCATGAGCGGTGGCGCTGAAAACGCGGATTCGATCATCGTCGCCTCAGAGCCGCTTACCCGGGATACCTCCACCTGGGTGGAGGTGCCGGAGTATTCAATACTTCATGCCGAGCTCACCCGCGGCACACCGGTGGTGACGGTGCGCTATCTGGATTGAGGATTATTCCTGGCGCGCCGCAGCTAACAATGTCTAGCACTGGCGCGACGTTCAGGCATAAAGTGCTCTGAAAGTACCGCCAAATGGCGTTCTACGTCGGCAGATGGCAGCTATGCCGCGCGCCGCCGTTGCGAAAATCGCTTGCTTGCGATCGCACTACCAATGCCAAGTATGATCGCCCACTCGAGTGAGAGCGAAATGGTGGCGATGCCAGTGACCAAGAGAGGCACGCGCTGCTCCGGCTGGGATTTCCAGATACGTCGCATGTCGGCGACATCGATCAGGCCCCATGCCACCAGGAATAGCAATGCCGATACCACGGCGAGCGGCAGTAGTGTCACATACGGCGACACCATCATCAGGATGATCACCAGAAAAATTGCCGCGAAGGCGGCCGATAACGGGGTCTTCGCACCGGAATGCACGTTGACTCCGGAGCGATTGAACGAGCCGCTCGACGGGTACGACGAGAAGAAGGCACCGGCCAGATTGGCCAGGCCTTGCCCGACCATCTCCTGATTTGCATCGAGCTTGTCGCGGTTCTTTATTGCCACCGCGCGCGCAATCGCCATGGCCTCGGTCAATGCGATCAGCGTCATCGTCAGCGTCGGCAGGGCTAGAGCGGTAAGGGTCACGATAGACAGATCGGGCGAAGAAAGTGGTGGCCAACCGCTGGGGATCGACGCCACCATTTTGAGGGCGCCACCGAGGAATGGTAGCGACAACGCGAAGTGCCCGATCACACTGCCCGCCAGAACCCCGACGAGCAAGGCAGGAATGACCCGGCTCCAGGGGCGCCACAGCACACATGCCAGCGCAGTTGCAATGCAGGTCACGAGCGCGGTCGGCGAATAGCCCGGCAAACCCGAAACCAGCGCTTTCAGGTTGGCAATAATCGATAGCCCTCTGGTTTGCTCGATCCCCAGAGCCGGGGCCAGCTGGCTATTGATGATCAGCACTGCAGCACCTGCGGTGAAGCCGACGATCACCGAATGGGGAACAATTTCGACGAATCGTCCGGCGCGGCAGAGGCCGAGAAAAAATTGCGTGATGCCGACCATGAAAGTAAGTGTCAGCACCAGCGAAACGTAGTCCGGCGTGCCCGGCATCGCAAGTGGCACCACGAGGCTCATTGTCATCAGCGAAATCGCGTTGGCCGGGCCGGTCACCATCAGGCGGCTTGAGCCAAAAATTGCTGCAATGAAACAGGGCACCATCGCCGAATACAGGCCGTATTGCGGCGGCATGCCTGCCAGAGTCGCAAAGGCAACTCCTTGCGGTAGTACCACCACGGCACCAGTCAAGCCGGCCAGCACATCGGCGCGAATCGCGCCGGGTTCACGCATCTCGGGTAGCCATCGAAGGATCGGTAAACCAAACATTATTTTTCGTCTCGTTATTTCGGTATTTCGTTATTTCACGGCGTTGCGGTCAGGTGATCACGGTCGAGCTTATTAAGCAGAGCAATCTCCAAGCCAGCATGCCGTCAACGTCATCGGGATGCGCCTATCCACGCTGGCATCAAGATTGCTCAATACAATAAGTTGCTCGCGGGGGAATCGCAGACGTTTCATTCTGATTGGAAACTCATCGATCTTGGCGCGCAAGTGTTTCATTTGGCACCGGGCTCACCGCCAGTGCGCATTAAAGCCAGGCACTTTACAAAGGATGACGTATGCCAAGTGATATCGAAATTGCCCAAGCCAGCAAGATGGTGCGAATCGCCAAGCTTGCGCAGGAAAAGTTGGGTATAGGCGAGGAGCACCTTGAGCCGTACGGGCACTTCAAGGCGAAAGTCTCGCTGCCGTTTCTGGATACGCTGAGTGGAAAAAAGGACGGCAAACTCATTCTGGTCACCGCCATCAGCCCCACGCCTGCCGGCGAGGGCAAGACGACGACCACGGTGGGACTCGGCGACGCGTTAAATTACATTGGCAAGAAGGCGATGATCTGCCTGCGCGAGCCCTCGCTGGGACCGGTGTTCGGGGTCAAAGGCGGGGCGGCCGGCGGCGGCTATGCGCAGATCGTCCCGATGGAAGACATCAATCTGCACTTTACCGGCGACTTTTCAGCCATCGCGCTCGCCAACAACCTGCTCGCGGCGCTGACTGACAACCACATTCACCACGGCAACGAACTCGGCATCGACGTGCGCCGCATCCAATGGAAGCGCGTGGTCGACATGAACGACCGGGCACTTCGCGAAATCACCGCCGCGCTCGGCGGGCCCGGCAACGGCTACCCGCGTCAGGACGGATTCGATATTGTTGTTGCTTCTGAAGTCATGGCGATTTTCTGCCTCGCGACCTCGATTGAAGATCTCAAACAGCGCCTGGGCCGCATCGTCGTCGCCTACACGCGCGACCAGAAAGCGATTTTAGCGCGGGACTTGAACGCGCATGGCGCCATGACCGTGTTGCTCAAAGACGCGCTCGCCCCGAACCTGGTGCAGACGCTGGAAAACAATTTGGCCTTCGTCCACGGCGGGCCGTTTGCCAATATCGCCCACGGTTGCAATAGCGTGATCGCCACGCAGTCGGCGTTGAAGCTGGCCGATTACGTGGTCACCGAAGCGGGCTTTGGCGCAGA
>JANYHZ010000209.1 GCA_025362135.1 Betaproteobacteria bacterium
CAAATCGCCGTCCAGACCAAAGCTGAATGCGGCTACGAAATAAAAACATAGCATTGAAAGCGGCGCGATTACGATTCCCGCCGTCCCATCCGGCGGATCCAACGTGACACGCTGGCCTGGCTCAAGAAAGAAGAGCTTAAACGTCGCCAGGAGTATTGCGTAGCCTGCGACGGCAATCAAACCCCAGCGATGCCGATGGCGAAACTCCCAGGCAATTGCGAGCGCGGGGGAACGCATCAACTAGGCGTCCGGCGGTGGCGTCGCACTGGTACCAACATGGGCGACAAAAATCTCGTCCAATGTTGACGCGCGCTCCCCAACGATATGCGCTCCCCAGCCCGCAATTGCACTGCGCACTCCGTCTGTATCATCACGACACACGGCCGTCCATTCAACGCCGGTACCGTCCCACCGCAAAACACCTGCGACCAACTGCGGTGCCCGCTGAGACTCTGCAAACCGCACCGACAGCGAGTAGTGTGATGCCTTGATCGTAGCAAGTGGTGCGCTCAGCATGATCTTGCCTTGTCTGATCATCGTGACATGGTCTGCGACCTGCTCCACTTCCTCGAGCAGGTGTGATGAAAACAATACTGTCCGACCTTCATCGGCGATGGTGCGAAGGACGGCACCGAGGATGTCCCGGCGAACGATAGGATCCAGTCCCGACGACGGCTCATCAAGAACCAGTAACTCGGGCCGATGCGCCAAACCAATCAGCAGTCCCGCCCGCGCCTTCTGCCCCTTGGACAGGTTCAAGACTTTTGTCGCCGGGTCGAGTGTGAACGCCTGCTGAAGTTCCGCAGCGTAGCGATCATCCCAGGCCGGATAGAAAGCGCGGGAGTAGCGCATGAGTTCATCTATACGCATCCAGCCGGGAATGTCGTTTTCTTCGGACAGATAGCCGATCCGCGACAGTACGCCGACAGGATGAGTGACCGGGTCGAGACCGAAGATGCGAACTGAGCCACTTTCGGCGCGCAGAAGTCCGAGTATGTGCTTAATGAGCGTGGTCTTGCCCGCCCCATTTGCACCGACCAGGCCGTGGACAGTACCGCGCGCAATCGACAGGCTCACCGACGATAGCGCCGTCTTGGTGCCAAAACTGCGCGTGAGTTCAGAGATGTCGACTACAGGCTCAGCCACGCTCGCATCTTCCACCGCTGGTGATGAGGCCAAAAAGCACACTACTCGTGAATGGGCAGACGCGGGTTGTCATCGTATTGACTCTCCAAGCGGGCGAACCAATGGCTCGCGTCCTCTGGCATTCTCAACTCGGAAGCGGGCAAAATAAAATCGACCGCTAGCACGAGCGCCCCTTAAACGCGAACCCTAACAATCCTAAATCTAGCTGATCGCGCGCCTACGGTCAAACGCACGCCAACCCACTCATGCTTGTTCGGCGTTACCGAAAAACGGCTAACGCGAATCAGAGCGTTTCATGCAAAGTGGAAATTCAGTGCAAACCGTTCCATATTCCATGTGTAAAAACCCTTCTTGTTCGCCGAAGTCCATGTCCGCTAACTGGAAAATTGGATCGCGCCGCTGACTGTCGGCTCCTGGCCGAACTGCGACAGACATGCCCTTGCTAAGCTAGATTATTGACAGCTAACCGCATGTGAAGCACTGCTGGCAAGAGCGGGAACTATGCGTCATGCGAATGCCTTTTTGGCCTTCCGGACGTATCGTTTTGCTTATCGACAGAACCATCTGGGAGCCACGGCTCTTACTTCACCAGCAGCGATGCGAGCCCCAGCAGCAGCGCCATGCTCGCCACGTTGGTGGCCGTGGTCAGGAAGATGGACGACGCGATGACCGGGTCGGCGCCGAGCTTCTTCAGGATCAGCGGCATGACCGCGCCGCACGCCCCGCTGATGACGCAGCTGCCGACCATCGCGAGGAACACCACGAGGCTCAGCATGTGGGCGTTGGGCATGTGCTTCACGATCGCGACCACGTACATTGAGGTCGCCGCCACGATGCCCACGAGGGCGCCGTTGAGCAAGCCGAGCAGCGCCTCTTTCATGACCAGCGCCTTCTGTTTGCCCAGCTCCAGCTCCCCCATGAAAACCGCGCGCAGCGTCACCGCCAGCGCCTGGCTCCCGGTGTTGCCCGACTGGCCGGCCAGCACCGGCAGGAACATGGTGAGAATCAGGAGTCGGTCGATAGTTTCCTGGAATAACCCGATAACGCCGGCGGCGACGAAGGCGGTGATCAGGTTCAGCTGCAGCCACCGGTGCCGGAGCCACAGACTGCGCCACCACGGGGTATTGGCGTGCTCGTCCTTTACCACGCCCACCATGGCACCCGGCTGGGCGCTCGACTCGACGAGTCGCTGGTGCTCGGCCGCGAGCTGGTCGTAGAGGCGGGAGACTTCCGTTGCCTGCTGCCGGATCTGCTCGCGGCTCGCCTCGACTTCCTGCACGGTCCGCTCAAGTTCCTTGCTGTACTGCTTTGTTTCGAGGTGTAGAAGGCGCACTTCGAGCATGCTGCGCACGCGAGCGAGCACTTCGGCGACATCGAATGGCTTGGTGAGGAAATCCTTCGCGCCGGCTTTCAGCGCGGGCAGCTTCTTGTCCGGCTGGGCGGTGATGACCAGCACCGGCAGATAGCCATCCTCCTCGATGGCCCTGAGGCCTTCCATGACGCCGAACCCGTCCATACCAGGCATCTGAAGGTCGAGCAGGATCAGGTCGTAGCGGTTGGCGCGATGAAGATCGCAAACGGCTGTCGGATCCATCGTCGAAGCGACCGAATGGTATCCGTGACCCCGCAGGATTAGCTCTAGCAGGCGCACGTTCGCCGGCAGGTCGTCTACGATAAGGACTCTGGCGTTCAGGATCGCGGCGGAATCGACCACGGGCATGGTTCCTGGTGGATGTTTGTCGGCAGGCGTAGCTCCGGCGGTCGGAGCCTGCCTATTTGGGCTGGAGTATGCCGCCGTATCGCCAGGCGCACTGTCTTGCAGCACACATAGGCCGTGCCTATCTCGAGCGGCGCTGTCATCTACCCAAACAGGTGGGCGCTGAACGACCGCTTATAGGTGATTCGAAGGACAGTTGTGACCGACTGCTCTTGGCTGATCGCGAACAATAATGTCGGGCACAAACCGCCATCTACTTGATGACCACCCAATGCAGGTCGGGAAGATTGTTCGGTCGATGCAACACCGTGACGTTCCTGCGCGACGCCCATGGAATCACTTGCCGGTGTAGCGGGATCACGTGCACTTCATCGTGCATGATCTTGGTGGCGCGATTTATCATGCCTTGCCTTTCCGCTAGGTTCATTTCGCCTTCGAGTTTGTCGATCAGCGTGTCCAGCTCCTCGATTTTGGCGTCGCCATAATTAGAGTCGCCCGCACCTTTGCCGTCGCGGCTGTGCATGATGGACTTCAGAGTGAAAATCGCATCCGTGACGCCCCCACCCCAGCCAGTCAGGAAGGCGCTGGTGTCGCGTTTTTGCACCTTGGGAAAGAAATTTGCTTTAGTCATCGTTTCGACACGCACATTGATGCCAATCTTGGCCCACATGGCGGCAACCGCCACGCAGATTTTCTCGTCGTTGACATAACGGTCATTGGGGCATTGCAAGGTGAACCCGAAGCCGTTGGGGTAGCCCGCCTCGGAAAGCAGCTTCTTTGCCTTCCCTGGATCGAACGGATGTCGCTGTTCCATCTCTGCAGGCACGCCGGCGGCGGTTCCCGCGGACAGCGCGATGCCGGTCGGGATTGATAGGCCACGCATGACGGAGGATTTAAGGGCGTTGATGTCGATCGCCTGATACAAAGCCAGTCGAACACGCCTGTCCTTGAACGGATTTTTTCCCTTCACGTCGGAATACAGCAATTCATTCCTAGCCTGATCGAAGCCGATATAAATCAGCCGATTCTCCTGGCCATCCCAAATTTTCACGTCCGGATCATTGCGCAGACGCAGCACATCCTGCACCGACGGGTCGAGCACGAAATCAAGCTCCCCTGTCTTCAACGCCGCCATTCGCGTAGCGCCGTTCGAAATCGGCCGGTAGTCGATGGTTTCAATATTGCCCGTGTATTCGCCTGCCTTGATGCCCCACCAGTCCGGGTTTTTCTTGTGGAGTATTTTCACGCCCTGCTCCCACGCGACCAGGCGGTACGGCCCTGTGCCCATGGCGTTGCGCGTCGCGAACGATTCCTCCTTCTTGATGTAATCGAGCGGCCTGGCCGTGCCATTCTTTTCACACCATGCCCGGCTCATGATCATGATGTTGGTGACCGTATCGAGCATCACCGGATTCGGTACCGGTGTCGTGAACTCGACCGTGTAGTCATCGATTTTTTTAGCCACACCGGACTGGGTTGAGTAGAGCCGGAACGTGACGGTCGATTCCCGGGCGCGATTGAACGAAAAAACGACATCGTCAGCCGTGAATGGCGTGCCGTCATGGAATTTCACTCCCTGGCGCAGCTTGAAAACCCACGTCAGCGGGCTGGTATTGGTCCACGATAGCGCAAGGCCGGGCACGTGTTTTGAAAATGTTTGCCGGTCGCGATTGACCAGGAACTCGTACACCAGGCCATTGATGCCGTTATTGAAGGTCTCGTTCTGGCTGTGCGGATCCAACGTCGCCGCATCGCCCTGCGAAGACCAGCGGAAGTTTTTTCCGTCGGCAATCGCCCCGAGCGACGAGAGCGCCAACACGAAACAAATGGCGAGGCAACGAAAGTTCATCGCAAGCTCCAAATTAAACATACCTGTCGGCAAATCTGGCTTTTTTGCAAGATGAGGTGGCCAGACGGCAGCCTCGACAATATTCTTCCTGTCATTTCGAACCCGGACTCATCGGGTGAGAAATCCGCTTTATTGGGCAAAAAAGCAGATTTCTCGCGTTGCTCGAAATGACAAGATGTTGATGCAGCGATGACGCTATTTCATCTTCACCCACGTCGTTTCCAGCCAGTTATCCGGGCGATGCACGACCGCCACACCGGCAGCGGAAGCCCACGGAATGACTTGCAGATGCAGCGGAATGTGCAATACCTGATCGTGATGCAACTGCATTGCTTTGATGATCATGTCCTGGCGTTTTTTGGCGTCGGTTTCACCTTCGGCTTTGTCGATCAGGTCGTCGAATTCAGCGATCTTGTAATTGCCCCAATTGAATTCGCCCGCACCTTTGTCGTTGCGGCTATGCAGCACGGGCTTCAGGGTAAACATGGCGTCGGTGGTGGCACCGCCCCAGCCGAGCATGTACATACTGGTATCGAGTTTTTGCGCCTTCGGAAAAAAGTTTGCCTTCGGAATCGCGGCGACCTTCACGGTGACGCCGATCTTGGACCACATCCCGGCGAGCGCGACGCAGATTTTTTCGTCGTTCACGTAGCGGTCATTCGGGCAATCTATCGTCACGGTGAATCCATTGGGATATCCCGCCTCGGCAAGCAATTTTTTGGATGCCGCAAGATCGAGCGGATAGCGTTTGTCCATCGAATCGGGAATGCCTGCCTGTTTCGGTGCGGGCAGGTTGATGGCCGTAGGCACCGACAAGCCGCGCATCACGGTTGTTTTCAGCGCATTCACATCCACCGCCTGATACAGCGCCAGCCGAACGCGTCTATCCTTGAACGGGTTCTTGCCCTTCACGTCCGAATAGAGCAATTCGTCGCGCGCCTGGTCCATACCGATGAAAATGATGCGGTTTTCCTTGCCTTCCCACACTTTCAGGTTCTTTTCCTGTTTGAGCTTTTCAATCGCCTGCACCGGTGGATCAAGAATGAAATCGACATCGCCTGACAACAGCGCCGCGACGCGGGTGCCGGGATCCTTGATCGGCCGGTAGACGACCTCATCGACGTTGCCCTCAAACTTGCCGTCCTTGATTCCCCACCAGTTCGAGTTTTTCTTCAGTACCGTTCTCACGTCCGGCTCGCGCGTGACCTGCATGAACGGGCCGGTACCCATGGCGTTGCGAACCGAATAGGTTTCTTCCTTGTTCTGGAAATCCTGCGGCTTGGTCACGTTGTGTTTTTCCGACCACGCCTTGTTCATGATGAAAATATTACCGGCGCTGACCATGTCCGGCAGCACCGGATTCGGCACCGGCGTGGTCAGCTCGATGGTGAAATCATCGAGCTTTTTTGGCACGCCGAGTGCATTGCCATAGACCTTCATGTTCGACGTCGGTTGCTGCGTGCGCAGGATCGAAAACACCACGTCATCGGCCGTGAAGTTCGAGCCGTCCTGCCACGTGACACCTTTGCGCAGCGTGAATATCCAGGTGGTCGCCGAAGTCTGCTTCCATGTAGTCGCGAGACAGGGGATCAATTTCATGGTCTTGTCGCGAGACAATAGCTGCTCGTAAATCTGACCGTTGAACTGGTTGGTGAACGACTCGTTTTGCGCATGCGGATCGTTGGTCGCCGCATCGCCCTGGCTGGACCAGCGCAGGGTTTTGCCTTGTGCGTCCAGACTGCCGACCGTAAAGCCAATCGCGAGTGCCAATACCGTTGCTGCCGAAAAAATGTGCTTCATAGGTACTCCTGCCATTGATGAAAATGTTAACTCGAAGTTGTCCGACCGGAAATCATAAACGAAACCCCCGCCTATAATACCTGTTTCGAATTTCGTGATTTCCATGGCCTCCCCCGTCCGCTACACCATCTTCCCCCGCAATCCCGCCGCACATTTATTTGAAGTTACCGTTACCGTAAGCGATCCAGATCCTGCTGGACAGCGTTTCTCGCTGCCGGTCTGGATTCCTGGCAGTTACATGATTCGCGAGTTCGCGAAAAATGTCGTCACGCTGCACGCGGAATGCGGTGGCAACCCAATCGCGTGCGAAAAAATCGACAAGGCAACCTGGCAATGCGGCCCTGCCGCTGCCGCGATCACGCTCACCTACGAGGTCTACGCCTGGGATTTGAGCGTTCGCGCCGCGCATCTGGATGAGTCGCATGCATTCTTCAATGGCACCGGTGTATTTCTGCTGCCGCTCGGTTTTGAAAACGCGCCTTGCGAAGTGGATATTCAGCGTCCGGCGGGCACGCGTTACGCCGGCTGGGAAATCGCAACATCGCTTAGCCAAACACAAGCACTGGTGCCGCTCTCCGGCACAAATGTGCCTGGGAGCCGCACCGATGTTGATGTTTTGCCGAACGATAGCAAACAATTTGGCACTTTCAGCGCCGCGAATTACGACGAGCTGATCGACCACCCGGTCGAGATGGGCACGTTCACACATGCCACGTTCGAGGCGTGCGGCGTCCCGCACCACGTCGCCATCACAGGCAAACACCGCGCGGACATGACGCGGTTATGCGCAGACCTGAAGAAAATCTGCGAGGTGCAGATTCGACTGTTCGAACCGGAGACCGCCGCAGCGCCGATGCAGCAATACTGGTTTCTGATCTGGGCGGTGGGCGACGGCTACGGCGGCCTCGAACATCGCGCCTCCACTGCGTTGATCTGCAACCGCGATGACCTGCCGTCGACACATGAAAAGAAAGTCGGCGCGGGCTATCGACGCTTTCTGGGCCTTGCATCCCACGAATATTTTCACACCTGGAACGTGAAGCGCATCAAGCCTGCGGCGTTCGTGCCCTACGATCTCACACAGGAAAATTACACGCGCCAGCTTTGGTTTTTTGAAGGGTTCACCAGCTACTACGATGATCTCGTCCTCGTCCGCAGCGGGTTGATCGACTCGCTTGGCTATCTGGAACTGATTGCCGAAAACATCGGTCGGGTGATGGCGCAATCCGGACGGACCAGACAGAGTGTGGCGGAATCCAGTTTTGATGCGTGGGTCAAATACTATCGCCAGGACGAAAACTCGCCGAATGCCATCGTCAGTTATTACCAAAAAGGCGCGATGATCGGATTGGCACTGGACCTCACCATTCGCCAGCGCACCAGCGGCGCAAAGTCGCTCGATGATGTCATGCGCGCCTTGTGGCGCAGCTACGGTCGCGAAGCAATTGGTGTACCCGAACGTGGTGTGGAAGCAATCGCCGGGCAGATTACCGGACTCGACCTGAAAGACTTTTTCGCCCGGGCAGTCTACGGCACCGCCGACATGGACATCGCGGCACTCCTGAATAGCGTAGCGATCGATCTCGCATGGCGCGTCCCCGGTAAAGCGAAGGACGATGATCCGGTGCCGGTCACCATCGGCGTGAAAATCGCCGCCGAACCAAATCACGACGCAAAAGTTTCACAGGTATTCGATGGCGGCGCGGCACAAGCTGCCGGCGTTTCGGCGGGAGACGTTGTGATCGCGGTCGATGGCCTGCGCGTTTCGGCGGTGACGCTCGAAAAGCGTCTGCGCAGCTATCCCGTTGGCGCACACGTTACGCTAAGCGCATTCCGGCGTGATGAAATGATGTCTTTCGACGTGGCCCTGCAGGCACTACCCGCGCAGACCTGTGCCCTGACGATGCAGGACACACCGATCGAAGCAAAGGCGCGCCGCAACGCGTGGTTGCTGCCGTAACCAGCTACGCGGCTGGCGCCAGGCGGTTGGAAGGACGCCACAACGTCACATCTCGATCGCGCTATACTTTTTATTCAACTTTTTTTTTGCGTTTTCGGAGTCGCCCATGAATGCCCCCAATGATTTGAAGTTTCCACCGCTGCAGGACCCTTCCCTCTTTCGTAACCAAAGTTATGTGAATGGCGAATGGATCGACGCCGATTCGCGGGTCCGTTTTGATATTGACAATCCCGCCGACGGCAGCATTATTGCGAGTGTGCCCAACTGCGGCGCAGCAGAAACCCGTCGTGCCATCGACGCGGCAAATGCGGCGCTTCCAGCATGGCGCGCGATGACGGCCAAACAGCGCGGGGCGCTGTTGCGCCGGTGGTTTGATCTGATGTTGTTGAATGCCGATGACCTGGCGCACATTCTCACCACCGAACAGGGCAAGCCTTTGGCCGAAGCCAAAGGTGAAATCATGTACGGCGCGTCGTTCATCGAATGGTTCGCGGAAGAAGGAAAACGCATTTACGGCGATGTCATCCCGCCGCACATGGCCGATAAGCGTCTGATCATCATCAAGCAGCCCATCGGCGTAACGGCTGCGATTACGCCCTGGAATTTTCCGAACGCGATGATCGCCCGCAAGGTCGCGCCCGCGCTGGCGGCGGGCTGCACGATGGTCATCAAACCTGCCGAGCAAACGCCCTTGTCGGCCCTCGCCATGGCCGAGCTTGCGCATCGCGCCGGGATACCGAAGGGCGTACTCAATATCGTCACGGGCGATGCATCGTCGTCGATCATGATCGGCAAAGAACTGTGCGCCAATCCCATCGTGCGCAAACTTTCATTCACAGGCTCCACCGAAGTCGGTCGCATCCTCATGCGCCAGTGCGCCGATACCATCAAGAAGCTCTCGCTGGAACTGGGCGGCAACGCGCCCTTTATCGTTTTTGACGACGCCGATCTGGATGCTGCGGCAGACGGCCTGATGCAATCCAAATATCGCAATGCAGGCCAGACCTGTGTGTCGGCCAATCGGATTTACGTGCAGGCTGCAGTCTATGACGCATTCGCCGAAAAAGTGAAAGCCCGGATGTCATCGCTGAAAGTCGGACGAGGAACGGACAACGGTGTGAATATCGGCCCGCTGATCGACGAGCAGGGCCTCGCAAAAGTGGAAGCGCATCTGGCCGATGCCATCGCCAAAGGCGCCAAGGTGATGTGCGGCGGCAAACGCCACGCGCTCGGCGGACGCTTCTATGAACCCACCCTGCTTACCGATGTGCCGATGAGCGCGAAGGTATCGAAGGAAGAAACGTTTGGCCCGGTAGCGCCATTGATCAAGTTCGACACCGAAGCCGAAGCCGTTCAACTGGCCAACGACTCTGAGTTCGGCCTGGCTGCATATTTTTTCGCGCGCGATGTGGGCCGCGTATTTCGTGTCGGCGAGGCGCTGGAGTCCGGCATGGTCGGTATCAACACGGGAATGTTCTCCAACGAAGTCGCCCCGTTTGGCGGCGTAAAGCAATCCGGCCTCGGGCGCGAAGGCTCTAAGTACGGTATCGAGGACTATCTGGAAATCAAGTACCTGTGCCTCAACGTATGAGTCGCTGTTCGCTGCGACCGACGGCAGTTTGCGTTGTCGCAGCGCTTTCATTCGGCGTATTCGCACAGCGCGCGCAAACCGAGCCGACCGCTCCCGAACTGCCTTCAGGCCGCCACGAGAAAAAACTCGCCATCGCGACCAAATACATGGTCGCAGCGGCGCATCCGCTCGCGGTGGAAGCCGGACTGAAAATGCTTCAGCGCGGTGGCAGCGCAATCGATGCGGCGATTGCTGTGCAGATGGTGCTCAATCTGGTGGAGCCGCAGGCCTCGGGTATCGGTGGTGGCGCATTCATCATGCATTTTGATGTGAAGCAAAAAAGCACAGTTGCCTACAATGGTCGTGAAACCGCGCCGATGGCAGCCACGCCCAATTTATTTATTGGCTACGACGGCAAACCGATGCGCTTCCAGGATGCGGTCGTCGGCGGTCGCTCGGTTGGTGTGCCGGGATTGTTACGCGTCGTGGAGATGGCACACGCGCGACACGGAAGACTGCCTTGGGCGTCATTGTTCGAACCCGCCATTGCACTGGCTGAAAACGGCTTCGCGTTGTCTCCGCGCTTACAAATCCATCTGGTCAACGAGAAAATTCTGCCCAAGGATGCAGAGGCCCGCACCTATTTTTATCTCCCCGACGGGACGCCAAAACCTGTCGGCGCGATTCTGAAGAACCCGGCGTTCGCGGCGGTTCTCAGGCGCATTGCAAAAGAAGGACCCGATGCGTTTTACGCCGGCACCCTGGCAAAGGAAATGGTTGCCGCCGTGCGCGGTCACGCGACCAACCCGGGGTCGCTGACGGAAGATGATCTGCTCAACTATCGGGCACGCAGCGGGGCACCGCTATGCGCGTCCTATCGCAGCTACAGGGTCTGCACCGTGCCGCCGCCCGGTGGCGGCCTGACGGTACTGCAAATACTTAAAACACTGGAACGCTTCGACCTCAAAGCCGTCAGGCCTGGCTCCACCGAAGCGGTGCATCTGTTTGCCGAAGCTGGGCGCCTCGCGTACGCGGACCGCGAACGTTATCTCGGCGATGATCGCTTCACGCCTATTCCCACGGCAGGACTTACCGATGCCGCCTACAACCGCAGACGCAGCGAATTGATTCGTCCCGGAATATCAATGGGGCGCGCAGATGCTGGCGTGCCCGAAAACGCCAAGGTGGAAATGGCCGACGGAGACACAATGGAATTTCCGTCAACCAGCCATATTTCCATCGTCGATGGCGATGGAAATGCGGTCAGCATGACGACGACCATCGAATCCGTTTTCGGCAGCAAGATTTTTGTGCGTGGATTCCTGTTGAACAACGAGCTGACCGATTTTTCGATGACCCCGTTCAACAATGGGTTAACGGTCGCCAACGCCGTCTATCCCGGCAAACAACCGCGCAGCGCGATGTCGCCGACGCTGGTATTTGATGACGCGGATCGTTTGCACCTGGTCATCGGTAGTCCCGGCGGACCGCTCATCATCAATTACGTTGCCAAGACACTGGTCGCCACGCTCGACTGGGGCATGGACATCCAGTCAGCCATTTCGTTGCCGAACTTCGGTAGCCGAAATGGCCCGACAGAAATCGAAAAGGGCACATCCATCGAGAACTTGATCGGTTCCCTGAAGTCTATTGGCCACGAGGTACGCGTAAATGATTTAACTAGCGGTTTGCATGGCATCATGCGCACGTCAACCGGCTGGCAAGGCGGCGCAGACCCGCGCCGCGAAGGTATTGCCAGCGGCAAATAAAACAATCACCCCATCATCTGGAACATCCATGAAAAAAAGTTATCTCTTCACTACATTCACCCTCGCCACACTCGTCACCCTTAACGCCTGCGCGGCAACCGAACCGGCGAAACCTGCAGTAGCCACCGTAGTCCCGCCTGCGACGAAGCCGGTCGCAGTTGCTGCAACGTCGGCGCCACTGCCTATCGGCAACGCTGCGCCAATGCGTCTCGCACAGAATGAACCGCTACCGACCACCCTTTCGCAACTGACCCTCATTGATCGCGAAGCGGGCGACCCGGCATCGCCACCCGTTGTGGATGGCAGCCCCATACTGGTCCATTACACCGGCTGGCTGTATGACCCCACCAAGCCTGACGGCAAAGGTACGCAATTCGATACCTCACGCACGCGAGTTGCACCGTACAGCTTTATCGTCGGCGTCGGCAAAGTCATCAAAGGGTGGGATCAAGGCGTGATCGGCATGAAAGTGAAGGGCAAACGCACGCTCATCATCCCGGCCAGTCTCGCGTATGGCGAGCGTGTGCGACCAAATATTCCTGCCAACTCGAACCTGATATTTGATATCGAAATTCTCAACATCCTCGACCGGGGCGACGGGGCGCAGCCAACTTCGCTACCCGCCGCCAGCGCGCCCCTGCCAGCGGCTGCGGCGGCACCAATGCGCTTGAGTGCAAAAGCACCCCTGCCCATGGTCGCAACCGAACTGACCCTGATCGATCAGGTCGTGGGAACGGGAAAAACCGCCGAAGCCGGTGCGACCGTGTCGGTTCATTACACCGGCTGGTTGTATGACGCGAAACTGCCCGGCGGCAAAGGCCAGAAATTTGACAGCTCCGTCGATCGTGGTCAGCCCTTTGTGTTCCCCCTCGGTGGCAAACGCGTTATCAAAGGCTGGGACGAAGGCGTCGTCGGCATGAAAGTCAGCGGAAAACGCACCCTCATCATCCCGCCGCAATACGGCTACGGCGAACGTGGTGCCGGTGGCGTAATTCCGCCAAATTCGACATTGATCTTTGATGTCGAATTGATCGACGTGAACCCGGCGGCAAAATAGACACGGGATTTTTGAAACTCTAATATCGGTGCGCCTTTCCGGATAAAAATGGCCGAAAAGGTGCGCCAAATGGCGGTTTACGTGTGATTTTGCCCTGATTTCATGTGGGTATGGATGCGCGGTGTGCATCCTGCAGCGTACGAGAGACTTGGTAAGATAGCTGCATCTTGCTTTTTTGAAACCTCGCATGAAAACCATTGCCGCAATCATCATCGGCGACGAAATCCTTTCCGGCAAACGCCAGGACAAGCATTTGTCGAAGGCCATCGCAACGCTGAAAGCGCGTGGCCTTGAACTTGCCTATGCGCACTATCTGGGCGACGAACCGGATCGCATCGTGGCGACCCTGAAGCAATCGTTTGCGACCGATTACATCGTTTTCAGTTTCGGCGGTATCGGTGCCACACCGGACGATTACACACGGCAATGCGCGGCGGCGGCATTGGGTGTGGCGTTGCACGCGCACCCGGAGGCGATGGCCGCGATGGCCGCAAAGCCTGACTTTGCACTCACCCCGAATCGCGTGAAGATGGCCGAGTTTCCCGTCGGTGCGACCATCATCCCGAACCCCTACAACCAGATCGCTGCATTTTCGTGTGGCGACCACCATTTCCTGCCGGGCTTTCCGGAAATGGCGTGGCCGATGATGGAGTGGGTGCTGGATTCGAAATATCAGCATCTGTTCAATCGCGTCGCGTTCGCCGAGGAAATCATCGTCATCCACGAGGCCGGTGAGAGCAACCTGATCGACGCCATGAATCGCATTGTCGCGGGCTATCCCAACACCAAGCTTTCCAGTTTGCCGCAACATTTGGAGCGCGGCCGGATCATCGAACTATCGATTCGCGGCGATCCGGCGGAGGTGCCGATTGCCATGCAGCAAATGAAAAAAGAAGTTCACAATCTGGGATTCAGGTTTGACGTAAAGTAATCGTTTTACGCGAAGGAAGTGATGATGGGATTTCTCGACGGCATGCTTGGCAACTTGATGGGCGGCGCAAATACGAGCGGCGGCACCAATCCACTACTGCAAATTGCGATGCAAATGCTGGCCAATAAGGGTAGTGGCGGCACTGGCGGTGGCGCACTCGATAGCATGGGTGGCCTAAGCGGGATCGTCAGCGCATTTCAGCAGGGTGGCCTTGGTCATCTCGCCGATTCGTGGGTGGGTACCGGTGAAAATCTGCCGGTTAGTGGCGATCAGCTTTCGCAGATTTTGGGCTCGGACAAGATCGGCGAAATCGCCAGCCAGCTCGGCATGTCACAAGGTGACGCTGCCGGTGGGCTCGCGAAGATTCTGCCCGAGCTCATCAATCACATTACGCCGAACGGCCAGATGCCCGCGAATCACGGCATCGTGGAGGATGCGCTGGCGATGTTTCTGCGACGGTAAAGTCCACGCCTTCAACCGTCAACATCATTGACGCTGTCAGCATTGCGCTGCCACTGCTCAAGCGTTCGCCGGTCTTTCTTGGTCGGCCGGCCGCGAAATAGGGGCGGCGGCATTTCGCGCAATTCGGCCACGACCTTTTCGCGCGCCGCAATGCTCTCGGCGGACTCGACGAACATGGTTCGCGCGATCAATGCCGAGCCGCGTTTTTCGGAAACTGCTTTGACGACAAGGCGATATTCCACCGGCGGTTTCCGGAGTAACAAATCGTCTCCGGGCTTGATGGTTTTTGCCGGCTTGACACGTTCTCCGTGTACTTCGACGCGGCCTGCGTTCACGGCATCGACGGCCAGTTGTCGGGTTTTGAAAAAACGGGCCGCCCACAGCCACTTGTCGAGCCGGGTTCCCGACTTGTTTTCCTCGCTGGTGCTCACGGGCCGTCAGCGCGCTTTCCCGTTCAACTTCACCGACGCGATGTTCATCGGCAGGCCGGTGCCGGTGTCGTACTCCGCCCCCGCAAGCACACCGATCTTGGCGATTTCTTCGGCACTCTTGCGGCCCTTGTAAACCGCGTACATCGCACCGAGCGCGAAATCGCGCCCAGACCCGATCGACCAGAATTTGTCGAACTCGAAAACTTCACGCATGGAATAGACGCCATAGATGCCGCTGGAATTCACCACCAGCGCGGTGAGTTGTGACGACTCATAAGGATCGTCCTCCTCTTCCTTCGGATTCAGAAATGCTTCTTCTTTCAGAATCGGATGGATCGCACGAAAGCTCTCGTAAATTGCCTCGCGTCCGTTGAATTTGAATTCCGGATGTTTTTTGAGAAGCGTCTCGAGTACCAACTGATGTGCTGCGCTGCCGGCGATGCCAAAATAACTATCACCATGCTTGAGCAATTTTTCTGGCGCGGCATCGTGCACGCTCGCCAAACGCGTAGAGCCGAACGTCGTCAGCGTATCTCCCGCAATCACGGCCATGCCGTCTTTTTTTACAACTACGATGGTCGTCATTGAATTCTCCTGTTTACACTGCCCACGCAAGATTTGTCCTGCAGTCTTATTGTAAGTAAATCCCGACGCTGAAACCGTTGACCGGCGTTGACTTCGCCGCGTCGGTTCGGCACACTAATTAGCCTTGGACAATGTTCTTCTCCGTGCCGTTGCCGTTTCTTGCTGTGGCGACAACATTTTAATTAAATCAGGAACTTAACATGATAATTTCCCAGAAAATGCTAGTCAGCGCACGCTCACTTACCGCCGCTGGTCTCGTTGGTTTTTCCTTGATGATGAGCGCCGCGACCGATGCCAAGACCTTCCGCTGGGCCAGCGCGGGCGACATTCTGACCATGGATCCACATTCCCAAAATGAAGGCCTGAACAATCCCATGAACGGCCATGTTTACGAACCGCTGCTGACACGCGATGAAAAGATGGCACTTGAAGCCTGTCTCGCGGTGTCGTGGCAACAGTTGGATCCGGGCACCATGCGCTTCAAGCTGCGCGACAAGGTGACCTTTCACGACGGCACGCCCTTCATGGCCGACGATGTGGTGTTCTCAATCCTGCGGGCGATGGATAAGACCTCTGACTACAAGGCCTACATCCAGGGCATCAAGGAAGTGCGCAAAGTTGATAGCCTGACCGTCGACATCGTCAGCACTGGGCCCAATCCAACGTTGCTCGATCAACTTACCCAGTTGCGCATAATGAACAAAGCGTGGGCAACAAAATTCAACGTGCTGCGTCCGACCGATTTCAAGAACAAAGAAGAATCCTATGCAGTGCGAAACGCCAACGGCACCGGTGCGTACATTCTGAAATCCCGTGAGCCGGACGTTAAAACCGTGTTCGTGGCCAATTCAAACTGGTGGGGCAAGCGCGGGAATGTCGATGAAGTCGTGTACACGCCGATTAAATCCGATGCAACGCGCGTTGCTGCGCTGATCTCGGGCGAAGTCGACCTGATCCTTGATCCGCCCGTTCAGGACATCGCCAAGCTCGGTCAAAACAAGGATCTCAAAATTGTCGACGGCAATGAAAACCGCACTATCTTTGTCAATTTCGATCAGGGGCGGGACGAGTTGCTCTATGGCAGCAAAGGCAAGAATCCCTTCAAAGACCTGCGCGTACGCCAGGCCATGTTGCTGACCATCGATGTCCCCGCTATCCACAAGACAGTGATGCGCGGGCTCTCGCTGCCGACCATGTCGATGATTGCGCCGCAGGTTCGCGGCTACTCGAAAGACCTGGAAAAACGTCCGGCCGTAGATATCGAAAAAGCGAAGAAATTGATGGCAGAAGCCGGCTTTGCCAACGGTTTCGATGTGACCTTTGACTGCCCGAATGACCGCTACAAGAACGACGAAAAAATCTGCACTGCCATCGCCGGCATGTTGTCCAAGATCGGCATCCGCATCAAGCTCAATGCGATGCCCAAGGCGACCTACTTCCCAAAAGTGCAGAAGAGCGACACGAGTATGTTCCTCTACGGATGGGGCGTGCCAACCTTCGATTCGCTTTACACCTTGCAGGAAATCGTAAGAACCAAAGGCGAGGGTGCAGACGGCGCAAACAATTTTTCCGGCTACTCCAATCCAAAGGCAGATGCGGTTATCGAGAAGCTGAAAACGGAAACTGACTTCAAGAAGCGGGCCGAACTAACCAAAGAGGCGTTATTGATCGATCAGGCCGACGTCGGACATATTCCGCTGCACCATCAAATGATCCCGTGGGCGATGAAGAAAAACGTGACCGTGGCGCATCGGGCGGACAACGGGCTTTATGCGATGTCGGTGACGATCAAGTAATCGGGTTTACCGATACCGAGCAGTAGATTGCATGTGTTGGATTCGTCGTCCCCGCGCAGGCGGGGATCCAGCGACTTTCCCGGCACACGCCACTGGATTCCCGCCTGCGCGGGAATGACAAAATAGCGGATGTGGAACATCCTAAAATTGAAACTGGTTTCACTCTTGTTGGCGCTGTTCCTAGTTGCGCCCGTCATAGGCAACAGCACCGCCAAGACGCTGCGCTACGCCACCCAGGACGAGCCGCAGACACTGGACCCGCATTCGGCCCAGCTCGCGGTCACGAACCGACTGTTGATGAACGTCTACGAAGGCCTGGTCGGCCGCGACAAGAATTTCAAACTGGTGCCCTGGCTTGCCGTGTCGTGGTCGCAACCGGATGCGCTGACCTGGCGGTTCAAGCTGCGCCCGAACGTGAAATTTCACGACGGCGCGCCGCTCACGGCTGACGATGTCGTGTTCTCGCTGGAGCGCGTGCTTTCGCCCAACTCGCAATTGAAATCCGCCGTGCAGGGCGTCATGCGCGCAAAGAGGATCGACGATCTCACGGTTGACCTCCTCATGCGCGAGCCAAATCCTGTTTTGCTCAACCACATCTTCACGTTTCGCATCATGAACAAGGCGTGGGCGATCAAAAACAATTCGGTCAATCCGCAAAACTACAAAGACAAGGAAGACACCTTTTCCTCGCGCAATGCCAACGGTACCGGTCCCTTTATGCTCAAGGAGCGCCAGACCGACGTGAAAACCGTATTGGTCGCAAACCCAAACTGGTGGAATGCGGCCAGCCCGGAAAGGGGCAACGTAACCGAGGTGATCCTGCTGCCGATCAAATCGAATGCCACGCGTGCCGCCGCGTTGCTCTCGGGCGAAGTGGACTTCGTGAACGACCCGCCACCACAAGACATCGCAAGGCTCAAGTCGATTCCTGACATCAAGATCATCGAAGGCGTCGAGGCGCGGGTGCAGTACCTCGTCTTCGATACCCATCGCGATGAACTTCTCTACTCGAACGTCAAGGGCAAGAATCCGTTCAAGGATGTGCGCGTCCGCCAGGCCATCGCCCACGCGATTGACATTCAGGCGATCAAATCCAAAGTCATGCGCAATCTCTCCCTGCCGATCGGCTCAATCATTACTTCGACCGATCAGGGCTACGCAAAAGACGCCGATAAACGCCTGCCACTGGATCGCGAGAAAGCCAGAAATTTGCTGACCGAAGCTGGATATCCAAACGGCTTCGAAGTCACCCTTGATTGCGGCAACAACCAGCCTGCTGCCGATATTTGCCAATCCATTTCCCCGATGCTGGCGCAAATTGGCATCAAGCTGACGCCGAACATCGTTCTCACGTCCAACTTCTTTTCCAAGCTGCAAAAATTCGACACCAGTTTTTATTTGCTGAGTTGGGGCACACCGACGTCCGACGCATTATCAACATTGCAATATCTGCTGCGCACCAACAATGGTGCCGATGCAGGCAACGGCGACGGAAACTATGGGCGCTATTCGAATCCGAAGTTCGATCAACTGGTCGACGCGTTTCGGATCGAATCCGACATGAAAAAGCGCGACGCGATGATTCGGGAATCGCTGCTGATTGTGAACGCAGAATTGCCAGTGCTGCCCTTGCATCAGGCGATCATTCCGTGGGCCATGCGCAAGAACGTCACGGCGAACTTCCCACCGAACAACATTCCCTATTTTTTTCGATTCAGGATCGATTGAGATTGTCCGGGATGTGAAGTTGTAGACCGCCATTCGGTGCGGGTTGCGGGGCGAAAATGGCTGGAAAAGAGCCATAGTGCTTGTGTTTGCCCGCATGAAGCACGTCACCAGCATGCGGTGTCGCTGGCACGCGGCGCGTATATGTGTGTATTAGTGTGTATAATTTAGTCATGTCCAGCGACGAGATCATCAACCTGCTCAAGGCCGATGGTTGGAAGAGGGCCCACCAGAAGGGCAGCCTCGTGCAGTTCAAACATGCGCTCAAGCCGGGCAAGGTTACCGTACCGCATCCGAGGAAAGACCTTGCTCTCGGCACAGCGAAAGCCATCCTAGGACAGGGAGGAATCCAATCATGAAACTTTATCCAGTCATCATTCACAAAGATGCAAAATCGGCATTCGGCGTGATCGTGCCGGATTTACCGGGATGTTTTTCGGCGGGAGCGACGCTGGATGAAGCGCTGCGCAATGTGCAGGAGGCAGTGGAAGTGCACATGTTTGGTGAGGACATCGCGCCTGAGCCTTCCAGCCTTGATCGATGGAAGGCCGAAGCAGAATATCGCGATGCGTATGCGGTTACGCTGGCCCCGGTGGATTTGTCGTTCATGAATGATTCCACCGTCCGGGTAAATATCACGGCGCGGAAAAGTGAACTTGCGATTGTTGATCGTGCGGCGAAACGGGCGCATATGGATCGGTCGGCATATCTGGTGGTATCGGCGATTGAGAGGGCGCGCCGCAACGTTGGCAGTTCGGGCGTCACCGTAGGCAATGCGGCCACCAGAAAAGCGTTGCCGAAAAAAGCGGCGGGGCTGATATCGGTGGTTGCGAAGACGAAGCGCTCAAGACGTTAGTCGGCGGCTTGGTCTCAGCTTTTTTGCCGACCATTCCACAGGCAGCAGCAGTGCAATTCAAACTGATGTGAGCGTCAAACGATCACTGTCATTTCGACCGCAGCGAGAAATCTGCTTTGCATCGGTTAACGACAACAGCAGATTTCTCCCTGCGGTCGAAATGACAATTTTTAAGTGCGGCGAAACCACTGGCGCACGTCACACCAGCTCAAATCGCACCCGGCGCTACCCATACCGCTGTCTTGAAACCGTAAAAAAGTTATAATTCGCCGCTGCCCATCGAGGCGACTTGATGGGCAACTTTATGTCCGGACCTGACTTTCCCGGGACATCACGATGAACTGGCCCCGTCTGCGACCACCAGTCGCCGGCTTGGGGATTTTCGAATAACCGGTGGGCCCAATGAACCGAACCAAACCAGTTTCTCTCCTGTCGTTATGTGCCGTCATTTGCGCCGTGTTGATCACAACGGCAGAGGCAAAAACACTACGCTACGCAAGCCAGGACGACCCGCAAACGCTGGACCCCCATTCCGCCAATCTGGTGCCGACCAATCGGGTGCTTTCGCAAGTGTACGAAAGCCTCGTCATGCGCGACAAGAATTTCAAACTGGTTCCCGCGCTTGCGCTCTCGTGGAGCCAACCCGACGCGAAAACCTGGCGTTTCAAGTTACGTCCGAACGTGAAGTTTCACGGGGGTGAGGCCTTCACCGCTGACGACGTCGTGTTTTCGGTAGAGCGTGCGCTCAATCCGCTTTCGCAGTTGAAGTCGTCCGTCCAGGGCGTGGCAAGTGCAAAGAAGGTCGATAACCTTACGGTCGATCTGATCATGAAAGAGCCCAACCCGGTATTGCTGAACCATCTGTTCAACTTCCGAGTGATGTCTAAAGAATGGGCGGTCAAGAACAAAACAGAAACACCGCAAAATTACAAAGACCGCGAAGACACCTTTGCCTCGCGCAATACCAACGGCACCGGTCCGTTCAAGGTGACTTTGCGTCAGCCGGACATCAAAACAGTATTGGTCGCCTATGAGGATTGGTGGAACAAGAACAGTCCTGAAAAAGGCAATCTCACGCAAGTCGATTTATTGCCCGTGAAATCAAATGCGACGCGTGCTGCCGCGTTGCTTTCCGGTGAGGTCGATTTTGTGCTCGATCCGCCTCCGCAGGACATCACACGTCTCAAGCAAAACCCGAACGTGAAAGTCATTGAGGGGCGCGACGCGCGCGTGCAATACCTGGCCTTCGACCAGTCGCGCAGCGAGTTGCTGTACAGCGACGTGAAAGGCAAGAATCCCTTGAAGGACGTGCGCGTGCGTCAGGCGATTTCACATGCCATCGATATCGAGGCCATCCGCGAGAAGGTTATGCGTGGCCTGTCCGTGCCGATCGGCACGATGGTCACACCGGATGTGCGCGGCTATAGCAAGGATGCCGATAAACGGCTCGCGTTCGACAAAGAGAAAGCCAGGCAGTTGCTAAAAGAGGCTGGCTACCCGAATGGATTTTCGATCACGCTTGATTGCGGCAATGTGCAACCCGCTGCTGACATCTGCCAGGCGATTCCGCCGATGCTTTCACAAGTCGGGATCCGCGCCACTCCCAACATCGTGCCGCAGACCAACTATTTCCCGAAGATCCAGAAATTCGACACTAGCATGTACCTGCTGAGCTGGGGCACGCCGACCTTTGATTCTCTCTACACGCTGCAGGCGCTGCTGCATACCTATGGCGGCGAGTCCTCGGGCAATGGCGACTCCAATTATGGCCGTTACTCCAACCCGAAGATGGACCAACTGATTACGCAGATCAGAACCGAAAGTGATCTGAAAAAACGCGACGGACTGATTCGCGAGGCGCTTCTTATCAACACCGCCGATTTGCCGGTCATCCCCTTGCACCAGCCGCTGGTGCCTTGGGCCATGCGCAAAAACGTTGACGCCGTCTTCACGCCGAATAACGTCGCCTATTTCTTTCGCTTCAAGCTTAATTAAGCTGCGGTCAACATGCTCGCATTTTTTATTCAGCGGCTGCTCCAGGCTGTCGTGGTGATGATTGCGGTGGGCTTTATCGCCTTCTCGCTGTTCAATTTTGTCGGCGACCCGGTATCGCTCATGTTGCCGCCGGAAGCAACGTCGGCGGACCGTGACGAAGTGCGCAAGAGTCTCGGTCTTGATCAGCCGTTCTATTTACAGTTTGTAAAGTTTGTCGGCAACGCCTTGCAAGGCAACTTCGGCATTTCGTTGCGGCTGGGGCGTCCGGTTTCACAACTGCTGATTGAGCGCTTGCCCGCCACGCTGGAGTTATCCCTAATCGCGGCGTCGCTCGCATTGCTGGTCGGCATACCGATGGGGGTCTACACGGCGCTGAAGCGGGATTCCTGGATTTCAAAATTTATCCTGACGATATCGCTCGTCGGCGTTTCGTTGCCATCCTTCCTTATCGGCATTTTCCTGATTCTGATTTTTGCGGTGTGGCTGGGCTGGCTGCCTTCGTTCGGGCGCGGCGATACCGTGCGGCTTGGCGTCTGGACCACCGGTTTTCTGACTTTCAGCGGTCTGAAGGCATTGATACTGCCGTCGATCACACTTGGGTTGTTCCAGATGACTTTGATCCTGCGACTGGTGCGCTCGGAGATGCTGGAGGTCCTGCGTACCGATTACATCAAGTTCGCGCGCGCGCGCGGCCTGACGAATAACGCGGTGCATTTTGGCCATGCCCTCAAGAACACACTGGTGCCCGTGCTCACGATCGCCGGCCTGCAACTGGGCGGCATTATTGCTTTCGCCATCATTACCGAGACCGTGTTTCAATGGCCCGGCATGGGGCTGTTGTTTATTCAGGCGGTACAGTTCGCCGACATTCCCGTGATGGCTGCGTACCTGTGCCTGATCGGTTTTATTTTTGTGTCGATCAATTTTGTTGTCGACATGTTGTATTACGTCGTGGATCCACGCTTGCGCGCCGAGCGGTCTGGCGGGGGGCACTAGTGGCCTGTAACAGCCAATTCGAAAGTGCCTTGCGCGTGTGGGCGGTCGGCTGCGGCGTTGCTTGCCTTGCGAATGGGCGATGGCTATTCGACGCGGCTCGCGCCTGGCACCCGGCTCGCCCGCGCACGCCTTTCACCTCCGAATCGACTATTACAGGCCACTAGCATGCAAGACACAATGAAGCGATTCTTCGATGGTGACGTATGGTGGAGCTTCAAACGCAACCCTCTCGTCATCGTTGCCGCGATCACCGCCTTGCTTTGGCTGTTCGGATCCGCCTTTGCGCCGTGGCTGTCACCGCACAATCCGTTTGATCTCAAGACCATCAACCTGCTCGATGCGTTCACACCGCCATCGTGGATCGCCAATGGCAAACCGCAATTCTTGTTCGGCACCGATGATCAGGGCCGCGACGTGCTCTCGACCATCATGCACGGCTCGCGCATTACGCTGCTGGTCAGTATTTGCGCGGTGATGCTGTCGATGATCGTCGGCATTTCGCTCGGGCTCGTCAGCGGCTATGTCGGCGGAAAGCTCGATGCATTCATTATGCGTGTGGCCGATATCCAGCTTTCCTTTCCGGCGATCCTGATTGCACTCCTGATCGACGGCGTCGCGCGCGTCGTGGTGGGCAAGGAATACCACGACCAGATTGCCGTCTATGTACTGATTTTCGCCATTGCGGCATCCGGCTGGGTGCAGTATGCGCGCACGGTGCGCGGCTCCACACTGGTCGAACGCAACAAGGAATACGTGCAGGCCGCGCGCGTCATTGGCAGATCAAAGTTGGCCATCATGTTCTCGCACGTGCTCCCGAACGTCACTGGCCCTGTACTCGTATTGGCGACACTCCATGTCGGCACCGCCATCCTCACCGAAGCGACCCTGTCCTTCCTTGGTGTGGGTGTTCCGCCAACGCAGCCGTCTCTGGGCACGTTGATCCGCATCGGTAACGATTTCCTGTTCTCCGGCGAGTGGTGGATTACGGTGTTCCCGGGCATCGCGCTGGTGGTGCTGGTGTTGTCGATCAATCTGCTGGGTGATTGGCTGCGCGACGCGCTCAATCCCAAGCTGCGATAGGACGAGCGTCATGACCACACCACTTTTACAAGTCAAGAATCTGCGCATTGAATTCCCGACGCGCCGCGGCACGCTGACCGCTGTGGACGACATCAGTTTCGACATTGCGCCTGGCGAAGTACTCGGCGTTGTCGGCGAATCGGGCGCGGGAAAATCGCTTACGGGGGCTGCGGTCATTGGCCTGCTGGAACCGCCGGGACGCATTGCCGGCGGCGAAATCCTGTTGAACGGCCGGCGCATCGATAACCTGCCCTTCGAAGAAATGCGCAAGGTTCGCGGCAGGGAAATCGGCGCGATTTTCCAGGACCCGCTGACTTCCCTGAACCCGCTTTACACGGTCGGTCGCCAGATCACGGAAACGATTGAAACGCATCTGAACGTCTCCAAAGCAGAAGCGCGTGAACGCGCCGTCAAGCTATTAATGGAGGTCGGCATTCCGGCCGCAGAAAAACGCATTGTCCATTATCCGCACCAGTTTTCCGGCGGCATGCGCCAGCGCGTGGTGATTTCGCTGGCACTCGCCGCACAGCCAAAACTCATCATTGCCGACGAACCGACCACCGCGCTGGACGTTTCCATCCAGGCGCAGATCATTACGCTGCTGAAAAAACTCTGTCGTGAACACGGCACTTCGATTATGCTGGTCACGCACGACATGGGCGTGATCGCCGAAACAGCGGACCGCGTGGCCGTAATGTATGCCGGCCGCATCGCGGAGATCGGGCCCGTTTCAGAGGTCATCCATCATCCGCAGCATCCGTATACGATCGGATTGATGGGCGCCATCCCCAATGTGGGCGATGAAGTTGAGCGCCTGACGCAAATCGATGGTGCGATGCCGCGTTTGACCGCCATCCCGCCAGGCTGTGCGTTCAATCCACGCTGCACGCGTGTGAACGATGTGCCCGATGGGCGCTGCAGACGTGAGCGTCCAGGCTTGCTTCCCGCCGGAAAAACAGATGCTGCCTGCTGGCTTCACGCGCGTCCAATCAACACTGCCACTTCCTCGCAGGGGGAGGGCCGGGGTGGGGTTGCCTCGTTCGAGAACACAAAGGTGCCCGCATGAGCACATCACAGAAAAAAAATCTGCTCGAAGTTCGCGACGTGGCGCGCGAATTCGATGTATCCAAGCCATGGCTGAACCGCGTCATCGAAGGCCAGCCCGAGCAGATTCTAAAAGCGGTCGACGGCATCAGCTTCACCATCAATCGCGGCGAAACACTATCACTGGTCGGTGAATCCGGTTGCGGCAAATCCACCGTGGCACGCGTCATTTGCGGCCTCTACAAACCTTCGCGCGGCGAAGTCATTTTCGATGGCGTCGATATGGCCAAGGCGCATGGGTCGGAGCTACAGAACCTGCGCAAGCGCTTCCAGATGATTTTCCAGGATCCGTATGCGAGCCTGAATCCGCGCTGGCGCGTTGGCAAAATCGTTGCGGAGCCAATCCTGTCGCACAACCTTATTTCTGATCCGGTGGTGCTCAAAAAACGCGTGGATGAATTATTAACGCAAGTCGGCCTCTCACCACTGGACGCGGAAAAATTTCCACACGAATTTTCGGGCGGACAGCGTCAGCGTATTTCTATCGCGCGTGCGCTTTCGTCCAATCCGGAATTTCTGGTCTGCGATGAGCCGACCTCCGCACTTGACGTGTCGGTGCAGGCGCAGATCCTGAATCTGATGAAAGACCTGCAACGCGAATTTGGCCTCACCTATCTGTTCATCTCGCACAACCTCGCCGTGGTCTCGCACATCTCCACCCGCGTCGGCGTGATGTACCTGGGTCGCCTGGTGGAAATCGCCGATACCAAACGCATTTTCCAGCGCCCGCTGCACCCGTATACGCAGATGCTGCAGTCCGCCATTCCCGATCTGAAGATGACCGGCAAGCAGCGCACGCCCGTCGCCGGTGAAGTTCCCAACCCCCTCGATCCTCCCACCGGCTGCGCATTCCATCCGCGCTGCCCGCACGCGTTTGAGCGCTGCAAGGTCGAGCGGCCGTCATTGATCGATCACGAAGATGGCGGTCAGGTCGCATGCCACGCGGTGGAAGAAAAGCGTATTCCGATTCGGCTCGCGGCGTAGGTTTCGCCGCATAAAATAGCCAAACCCCTGCATTGGCGGGTGTTTCCGATGGTTTTCGGCCTGGGATGCCGGCGGACGCTTGGCTTTCGATTTTCA
>JANYHZ010000237.1 GCA_025362135.1 Betaproteobacteria bacterium
CACGATGGAAGATGTACTTACCGACCTCCGTCGCATCACCGACGTCACCACCCTGCCCGTCATGGTCGACATTGACACCGGCTGGGGTGGCGCATTCAACATCGCGCGCACCATTCGTTCATTCCAGAAAGCTGGTGCCGCGGCGGTACACATGGAAGATCAAGTCGGCACAAAACGCTGCGGCCATCGCCCCGGAAAAGAAGTCGTGACGCTTGAGGAAATGGTGGATCGTGTCAAGGCCGCGGTGGACGCGCGCACCGATCCGGGTTTTGTGATCATGGCGCGTACCGACGCGCTGGCGGTAGAGGGCATCAACGCCGCAATCGACCGCGCCTGCGCCTATGTCGAAGCCGGTGCCGACATGATTTTTCCGGAGGCCATCACCGCGCTGCCGATGTACCGGCAATTCAAGGATGCCGTGAAGGTGCCTATCCTTGCAAACATCACCGAGTTCGGCCATACACCGTTATTCACGACCGCCGAATTGGCGTCTGTGAATGTCGATATGGTGCTGTACTGTTGTGGTGCTTACCGCGCCATGAACAAGGCAGCGCTGAATTTTTATCAGACGCTTCGCGCTGAAGGCACACAAAAGAATGTAGTGCCGACGATGCAAACGCGTGCCGAGCTCTATGAGTATCTGGGCTACCACTCCTATGAGCAAAAGCTGGACGCGCTGTTTGCTGCGAAGAAGTAAAGTCTAGTACTGACGCGGTTTTCCGAGGCATTTTGCCCTGCGATCCGCACCAGTAAAGGTTCTGTGCAGAGTTGGATCAGGATTGACACCATGGCTGTATTGAAAATCGATCACGTGCAAGTTGCGATTCCGTGGGGCCGGGTTTCCGAGGCACTCGCATTTTACGAAGGTGTGTTGCAATTTGTTCGCGTTGCCAAGCCCGCTGAGCTCAGCCAGACCGGCGCATGGCTGACACAAGGCACCGTAAATTTGCATCTGGGCGAGGAAACGGAATTCGAGGCGTCACGACGCGCCCACCCTGCGCTGCTGGTGGACAACATCGGCGAGCTACTGGACAACGCCGAACGCGGCGGGCATCCCACACGTATCGACGACGGTCCCACTGGCTATAAACGCGCCTCCGTGTTCGATCCGTTTGGCAATCGCATAGAGTTGATGCAAAAAATGTAGGGTGCGCACCGCGTACCAATCGATCAAAAAAACGTGCGCATTGCGCACCCGACAATGGAGACGATGAAATGAGCACCGCAGCAACAGAATCACCTGCACCAAGCGGCCCCAAACCGAAAAAATCCGTGGCACTCTCCGGCGTGGTCGCAGGTAACACTGCGCTGTGCACGGTCGGCCTCACCGGTAACGACTTGCACTATCGCGGCTACGATATTCTGGACGTCGCTGAAGCCTGCGAATTTGAAGAAATTGCGCACTTGCTGGTACACGGCAAGCTGCCCAATGTCGCTGAACTGGCTTCGTACAAAGCAAAATTGAAATCGATGCGCGGCATTCCGATGGCGGTGCAGGATGTACTCGAATCGCTGCCAGCATCAACGCACCCGATGGATGTATTGCGCACGGCCTGCTCTGTACTCGGCTGCGTGTTGCCTGAAAAGGACGACCACAATATTGCCGGCGCGCGCGACATCGCCGACCGCATGATGGCGTCTTTCGGCTCGATGCTGCTCTACTGGTATCACTTCGCGGTGAACGGTAGGTGCATCGATGTGGAAACCGACGACGATTCGATTGGGGGCCACTTCCTGCATCTGTTGCACGGCGAGGAACCAGACGAGTTGGCGGTCAGGTCGATGCATACCTCGCTGGTGCTTTACGCGGAACACGAATTCAATGCATCAACCTTTGCAGCGCGCGTCATTGCCGGCACCGGTTCGGACATGTATTCGGCAATTACCGGTGGTATTGGCGCGCTGCGTGGGCCCAAACATGGCGGTGCCAATGAAGCCGCGTTCGATATCCAGAATCGTTACGATAGCCCGGATGAAGCCGAGGCGGACGTGGTCAGGCGCGTGGGCGAAAAGCAGGTCATCATCGGCTTCGGTCACCCTGTCTATACCGTTTCCGATCCGCGCAACGTTGTCATCAAACGTGTTGCGAAACGCTTGTCGGAAGACGCGGGCAACATGAAGCTCTACAACATCGCGGACCGGCTCGAGGCTGTTATGTGGCGCGAGAAAAAAATGTTCCCGAATCTCGACTGGTTCTCGGCGTGTTCGTATCACATGATGGGTGTGCCGACTTCGATGTTTACACCGTTATTCATCATTTCACGTACCTCCGGCTGGGCCGCGCACGTGATCGAGCAGCGCATCGACGGCAAAATCATTCGGCCCAACGCAAACTATGTTGGCCCCGACGACATGAAGTTCGTACCGCTGAAAGACCGCAAGTAAACTTCATCGACAAATCACGCTTCACAATTTTCAATACTGAGAACCAAAGCCATGTCTGCACACATCTCCAACGTCCGCCCAAAACCCGACAAAGTCCTGGTCGACATCGTCGACTACGTCACAAAATACAAAATTAAATCCAAAGAAGCTTACGACACCGCCCGCTACTGCCTGCTCGACACGCTCGGCTGCGGTTTTGAGGCGCTGGAATATCCGGCCTGCCGGAAAATGCTGGGGCCGATTGTGCAGGGAACGCAGGTGCCAAACGGAGCGAAGGTGCCGGGCACACAATTCCAGATGGACCCGATCAAGGCGGCATTCGACATCGGAGCCATGATCCGCTGGCTCGATTTCAACGATACCTGGCTGGCGGCCGAATGGGGCCACCCGTCTGACAACCTTGGCGGCATTCTCGCCACGGCGGATTGGCTCTCACGCAATGCCGTCGCCACAGGCAAGCAGCCATTGACGGTGCGCGACCTGCTCACGGGCATGATCAAGGCGCACGAAATCCAGGGCTGCATTGCGCTCGAAAATTCATTCAACAAAGTCGGCCTCGATCACGTCGTGCTGGTGAAGGTTGCCTCCACCGCCGTCGTGGCCGAAATGATGGGGCTCTCCAAAGACGAAATTCTCAACGCGGTTTCACTCGCCTGGGTGGACGGGCAGAGTTTGCGCACCTATCGTCATTCGCCGAATACGGGTTCACGCAAATCATGGGCGGCAGGTGACGCCACGTCGCGCGCAGTACGCCTTGCCTTGATCGCCAAGACTGGTGAGATGGGCTACCCCTCGGTGCTGTCGGCCAAGACCTGGGGATTTTACGATGTGTTGTTCAAGGGCAACGTCTTCAAGTTCCAGCGCCCGTATGGTTCGTACGTAATGGAGAACGTGCTGTTCAAAATCTCCTTTCCGGCAGAGTTCCACTCGCAGACCGCAGTCGAAGCGGCGATGACGATTCATCAGGAGCTGGCGAAGCTCGGCAAGACCGAGAAAGACATCAAGAAGATCTCCATCCGCACCCATGAGGCCTGCATCCGCATCATCGACAAAAAAGGCCCGCTCAACAATCCGGCCGACCGCGATCACTGCGTGCAATACATGGTCGCGGTACCAATTATTTTTGGCCGCCTCACCGCGAGCGACTACGAAGACAAGATCGCTTCGGACAAGCGCATCGATGTGCTGCGCGACAAAATCGAATGTGTGGAAGATCCGAAATTTACCAGGGACTACCACGATCCGGACAAGCGCTCGATCGCCAACGCGCTGACGGTGGAATTAACCGACGGCAAGAAGATGAAAGAAATCGTCGTCGAGTATCCGATCGGTCACAAGCGCCGCCGCAAGGAAGGCATGCCGGTGTTGATGGCGAAATTCAAAACCAATCTGGCGCGCGTATTCGCGGAAAAGCAGCGTGGGGCTATCTGGGAACTGTGTACCGAACCGAAAAAACTCGACGCCACGCCAGTCAATGAATTCGTGGACATGATGGTCATTTAGAAGTTGCATACACTCAACACCGGAGACGGCACGGTTTACGTGCCGTTTTCATTCACATCGACAGTCAGGCCGGGGTTTTTACCGCAATCATTTCAAAGGCCTTAAAATTAGCAATCACGCCGCGTGACGTATCCGCCACGCGCCAACTCAGAGGACTCACCATGGCACATAACCTTCACGGCACCCGCCAGCAACTAACGCTGAAATCCGGCAAGACCGCGACCTACTATTCGCTGCCGAAGCTGGCCGAGACATTTCCAAATGTGAAACGATTGCCGATTTCCGTCCGTATCGTGCTCGAGAGCGTGCTGCGCAACTGCGATGGCAAGAAGGTGACGGAAGAACATATCAAGGAGCTCGCCGCCTGGCAGCCGAATGCAGCACGCACGCTTGAGATTCCGTTTGTCGTTGCGCGCATCGTGCTGCAGGATTTCACCGGCGTGCCACTGCTTGCGGACCTTGCGGCGATGCGTGGTGTAGCCGCAAAGCTGGGAAAAAATCCGAAGGTGATCGAGCCGCTGGTTCCGGTGGACCTCGTCGTCGATCACTCGGTACAGGTCGATCATTACGGTACCGCCGATTCCCTGGACCTCAATATGAAGCTCGAATTCCAGCGTAACCAGGAACGCTATGAATTCATGAAGTGGGGTATGCAGGCGTTCGATACCTTCAAAGTCGTGCCCCCCGGCATTGGTATCGTGCATCAGGTGAATCTTGAGTACCTTGCGCGCGGCGTGCACGACAAGAACGGCGTGCTCTATCCCGATTCGCTCGTCGGTACCGACTCCCATACCACCATGATCAACGGCGTCGGCGTCGTCGGCTGGGGTGTGGGCGGCATCGAGGCGGAAGCCGGCATGCTGGGCCAGCCGGTTTATTTTCTGACACCGGACGTGGTCGGCGTGAACCTGACCGGCAAATTACCGGAAGGCACTACGGCAACCGATCTGGTACTCACCGTGACCGAAATGTTGCGCAAGGCAAAGGTGGTCGGCAAGTTTGTGGAATTTTTCGGCGAAGGCGCTCGCGCGTTGAGCGTGCCGGATCGCGCCACCATTGCCAACATGGCACCTGAATACGGCGCGACGATGGGATTTTTCCCGGTCGATGAAGCGACCATGGAGTATCTCCGCGCAGGTGGCCGCACCACGGAAGAACTCGACAAGTGCGAAAGCTACTTCAAGGCGCAAGGCATGTTTGGTGTGCCGATGGCGGGCGACTGCGATTACTCGTCCACGCTCGCACTAGACCTGTCTACGATCAAAACTTCACTAGCCGGACCAAAGCGCCCGCAGGATCGGATTGAACTCGGCAACATGAAGTCGCAATTCACATCGCTTTTCTCCAAGCCGCCTGCCGATAACGGTTTTTCCAAAGCCGCAGGCGATCTGGCCAAGCGCTTCACGACAACCGATGGTGTTGACCTCGGCTCCGGAGACGTATTGATCGCGGCGATTACGTCATGCACCAATACTTCAAACCCGAGCGTCATGTTGGCAGCCGGATTGCTCGCCAAAAAAGCCGTGGAGCACGGCCTGACGGTCAAACCCCACATCAAAACTTCGTTGGCACCGGGAAGTCGCGTGGTCACAGACTATCTCACCAAGTCAGGATTACTTCCGTATCTTGAAAAAATGGGCTTTTACCTCGCAGGCTATGGTTGTACGACGTGCATCGGCAATGCCGGGCCGCTGGCTGAGCCAATCGAAGAATCGATTGTAAAGAACGATCTGGTCTGCGCAGCGGTGTTGTCGGGAAATCGCAATTTTGAAGCGCGCATCCACGCCAACATCCGTGCCAACTTCCTTGCCTCACCACCGCTGGTTGTGGCATACGCAATCGCTGGCAACGTGCTGGTCGATTTGCAAACCGAACCTGTCGGCCAGGGCACCAAAGGGCCGGTGTATCTGAAAGACATCTGGCCGACCAGCCACGAAATCGCCGGTGTTCTGGGCTTTGCGATGGACCCAGCCGTTTTCAATGCGCGCTATTCGAATCTTGGGGCGGACAACCCACTCTGGCAAAACATCAAAGGAACGGTCGGTCAAGTCTACGATTGGCCGAAGTCCACGTACATCGCCGAGCCACCCTTCTTTGCCAATTTCGGCATGGGCGCGGGCAAAGCGCACGATATCAATGGCGCGAAAGCGCTGGGCGTATTTGGTGATTCGGTAACGACCGACCACATCTCACCGGCAGGCTCGATCAAGGACACCTCGCCCGCCGGCAAATACCTGATCGACCACAATGTTCTCAAGGCCGACTTCAACAGCTACGGTGCCCGGCGCGGGAATCACGAGGTAATGATGCGCGGCACCTTTGCCAACGTCCGCATCAAGAACCTGATGATTCCGGCAAAAGCCGATGGCTCAAGGGTTGAAGGCGGATTGACGCTGATGCAACCTTCAGGCGAACAACTGCCAATTTACGACGCCGCCATGAGATATATGGCCGCTGGTACGCCAACGGTCGTGTTCGGCGGCGAAGAGTACGGCACCGGTTCGTCGCGAGACTGGGCTGCCAAGGGCACGCAGTTGTTGGGCGTAAAGGCCGTGATTGCAAAAAGCTTTGAGCGCATTCATCGATCAAATCTGGTCGGCATGGGTGTGTTGCCTTGTCAATTCAAAGGCAGCGACACAACCGTTTCGCTAGGCATCAAAGGCGATGAAGATTTCGCTATCGTCGGTGTCGAAGGCGGCATCAAACCGCAGATGGATGTCACGCTCGTCATCAAAGGCCCGGATGGTTCCGTCCGCCAAGTTCCGGTGTTGCTCCGGATCGACACGCCGATCGAAGTGGATTACTACCTGCATGGCGGGATCTTGCCGTATGTGTTGCGGGAGTTGGTTGCCTAACAGCGCAGCGGTTTTTAACAGCATTAATTTCGGACTTCCAGTGCGACCCGTCAACCCACCTTCAATACCAGCTTCCCGAAATTTTCCCCTTTGAATAACTTCATGAGCGTCTCCGGGAACGTTTCAAGCCCTTCAACGACATGTTCACGCGATTTCAGTTTTCCTTCTGCGATCCACTGGCCGAGCTGTGTCGCGCCCTCTTTGTAGCGGGGTGCATAGTCGAACACAACAATGCCTTCCATGCGCGCACGGTTGACCAGCAGGGAAAGGTAGTTTGACGGCCCCTTGACCGGTTCCGTGTTGTTGTATTGCGAGATCGCGCCGCAGATGACGATGCGTGCCTTTAGATTGATGCGCGTGAGTACGATATCGAGAATTTCACCGCCGACATTGTCAAAATAAATGTCGATGCCGCCCGGACAGGCTTCTTTCAGGCCTTTGCGCACATCCTGATTCTTGTAGTCAACGCAGGCATCGAAGCCGAATTCCTTGATGGCGTAGTCACATTTCTCCTGTCCGCCCGCAATGCCGACTACCCTGAGTCCGAGGATTTTTGCGATCTGCCCGACGGTAGCGCCAACCGCGCCAGAGGCACCCGACACCACGAGTGTCTCGCCAGCTTTCGGCAGACCGGATTCGAGCAAACCGAAATAAGCAGTCATGCCGGGCATGCCGAGTACATTGAGGTATGCAGTGAGCGGTGCCAGCTTTGGATCGACTTTAACCATGCCCTTGCCATCCGAGACAGCATATTCCTGCACGTTCAACATGCCGCTCACGGTATCGCCCGCTTGAAAATTCGGATGCCTTGAATTGATAACGGTGCCGATGCCACCAGCGCGCATGACATCACCCAGCGCGACGGGTGCAATATATGAGCGGGCATCGTTCATCCAGCCGCGCATGGCCGGATCAAGCGAGAGGTAGAGCGTCTTGACCAGCAGTTGGCCCTCCCCAGGCGCGCTGACAGCTTCTACGTCGAACGCGAAGTCTTCACGCTTGGGTTCACCGACGGGACGTTTCACGAGGCGGAAGAGACGGTTTTGCAGTGGCGTATTCATTTGAATTTTTCCAAAGACAAGTCAAAAAAACAAAGGCCGGGACTACACAACGGTAGTACCGGCCTTGCTGGCTTTACGGTCGAACGACCTTGCAGGTCGCTAGCGACAATTCGCCGAAGCGATTACTTCAGGTGCTGGGAAACCAGCTTGGTCATTTCAAACATCGAAACGACTTTCTTGCCGCCGAAAACGGCTTTGAGCTTTTCATCGGCATTGATCATGCGACGGTTGATGGCGTCTTGCAATTTGTTTTTCTTGATGTAGTCCCAAAGTTTCTTGGTGACTTCGGTACGCGGCTGCGGTGCGGCACCAATGACAGCGGCGAGCACGGAACTGATGTTCATCGGCTTCATGAAGGCTGCGTTGGGTTTCCGCTTGACGGCGGGCTTCTTCGGCGCTGCAGCTTTCTTGGCGGCGGGTTTCTTGGCTGCCGGTTTCTTGGCTGCGGGCTTTTTGGCTGCGGGCTTCTTTGCTGCTGGCTTCTTCGCTGCCGGTTTTTTGGCGGCTGGTTTCTTTGCGGCCGGTTTTTTGGCAGCGGGTTTTTTTGCGGCGGGTTTCTTTGCGGCCATGTAAATCCTCCAGGTTGTTTTCAAAATATCATTAACTTACGCGGGGACTCACAGCGACTCATAAGAGTGAATCCGTACCACAGGAGTAAATATAACGCATTATTTAGAGAAATGTGCAACACGTCGTTGTAATTGTGCAACGCGTTTTAGCAGGGGAAATTCCGCACGTTTATTGCAGAGCGACTATGATTGCAGATTTTTCGCAAAGGCCATGAATACAGAATCCCTCCTCGCGGCGCTCGCGGCGCACGTTTCTGCCGATGATGATGAAGAAAAACATCGCGACGAAATGGCGCGGTTCGTTTCATCGCATCAACAGAGTTGGTGGGCGCGCGCGAACGCCAAAGGACACGTCACAGGTTCTGCATGGATCGTGAATTCTGCGTGCACACATGCTCTGCTGCTTCACCACCTCAAGTTGAATTTGTGGCTACAGCCGGGCGGACATCTCGACGACGCCGATGCCTCTCCCGCGGCGGGCGCGATGCGGGAAGCGCTGGAAGAAACAGGTATCGCCGGCCTGAAGTTCGCGAGCGAGGCGTTATTTGATATCGATATCCATTCCATCCCGGCGCGCACGAATGCACATCAGATGGAGCCTGCACACTTGCACTACGATGCCCGTTACCTCATCATTGCCAGAGACGCATGCGTGACGATTTCCGAAGAATCGCTAGCTGCAAAATGGATTGCGCTTGAAGACCTGGCGCAGCCATCACGAGAGCGCAGCATCGCACGCATGGCCGAAAAATCACTACGATTGAAATCATGAAACTTGCCGACCTCCGCACAGATTACAAAATGGCCTCACTCGACGAGAGCGATGTAGCCGCCTCTCCCTTTACCCAATTCAATGTCTGGTTTAGTGACGCAACCAAAGCGGAGGTCCCGGAGCCAAACGCGATGACGCTGGCCACCTGCGATGCGAATGGCCGGCCATCGGCGCGGGTCGTGTTGATCAAGGACTTCGACGAACGCGGGATGGTATTTTTTACCAATTATCAAAGTCGCAAGGGGCAAGACCTCGCCGCCAACAACCGCGCAGCGCTGTTGTTTTTCTGGCCGGAACTGGAGCGGCAAATTCGCATCGAGGGCCGTGTCGAAACCGTGAGCGCCGCAGATTCGGATGCGTATTACCAGAGCCGCCCGGCATTGAGCCGCATCGGCGCGTGGGCCTCGCCGCAAAGTCAGGTGCTGCCATCACGTAATGCGCTGGAAGCACGCTTTGCCGCGTTTTCCGCCGAGCACGGCGAGAATCCGCCGCGACCTGCGCATTGGGGCGGTTACCGTGTCGTGCCAAGTTTTTTTGAGTTCTGGCAGGGGCGCCGCAGCCGGTTGCACGACCGTATTTGTTATCGGCTGGCTGAGAGCAAGTGGAAGCTGGAGCGCCTCGCGCCTTAGTTCCGGTAGTAACCAGACAACGCCTGCAGATATTTCGGCAAGTTCGGATTTTTCAGCAGCCGCGAGAAAAACTGCGGGTCTTCGTTCGTTGTCAGGGGGCTTAATGTCGTTTTTTCGAACGGTAGTCCAAACCGGCATTTCAGCATGCGTTTTGCATCGGCTACCGTGACCGGATCACCAGGCGTGGTCTGCAGCTTTACGAGTTCGCAGCGCTGCAAATCCCTGAATATTTGTTCGCCGGAGATTTTTTTCGACGCATACGCGGCGTCGAATCTGAGTGCTTCCTGCAGGCGCGCGCGGGTTTCGGCGACACTCATTACCGGCAACCCGATGCTCGCGCAATTCGGTGCGATCGCTTTGGTGCGTTGGCTTTTGTTTCTGGCTTTGAATGTCGATGTTGTTTCAATGTCGTTCAACGTGCCACGCGCAGCTTGCATCAACGCGCCGTCGCCATAGAGCGGCTCGCCACGCACCACGACCATCTGAATGTTTTCCTCAATCGCCACAATCAGGTTGCGATAAGGATCGGCATTTTTATTGTCCAACACGATCACGTCAGCCAGATAGCCTTCACTGATCTGTCCAAGTCGCTTGCCCCA
>JANYHZ010000249.1 GCA_025362135.1 Betaproteobacteria bacterium
CAAGTCGGCAAATATTATCTCGACTTGCTCGACCCCGTGATGACGACCGCGCTTGCGCTGGTGCACCAACGTTTCTCCACCAATACCTTCCCGACGTGGGACCTGTCGCATCCGTTCCGCATGATTGCGCACAACGGCGAGATCAATACGCTGCGCGGCAACGTGAACTGGATTCGCGCGCGCCAGCAGTCGATTGCTTCCCCGGTATTGAAGGACGACCTGAAAAAAATCTGGCCGTTGATTTACGACGGCCAATCTGATTCTGCCAGTTTCGACAATTGCCTTGAAATGCTGGTCATGGGCGGATATCCGTTGGCGCATGCGATGGTGATGATGATTCCCGAGGCGTGGAGTGGCCATAAGCTGATGGATGAAGATCGCAAAGCCTTCTACGAATACCACGCCACACTGATGGAGGCCTGGGACGGCCCTGCCGCGATGGCGTTTACCGACGGACGCCAGATAGGTGCGATGCTGGATCGCAATGGCTTGCGCCCGGCGCGCTACATACTCACCGATGATGATTTGGTGGTACTGGCTTCCGAAGCGGGCGTGCTCGATATTCCGGAAGCGAAGATCGTGAAGAAATGGCGTCTGCAACCGGGAAAAATGTTCTTGGTCGATATCGAGAAGGGCAGGATAGTCGATGACGAACAACTCAAACGCGAACTCGCCACGGCAAAGCCCTATCGCGATTGGGTGAAGCAGGCACGTATTCGACTTGACGATCTCCCTCAACCGGCACCGGCCGAAAAATCTGCCGTGCCACTGCTTGATTTGCAGCAGGCGTTTGGTTATACCCAGGAAGACCTGAAGTTCATTCTCTCGAACATGGCCATCAACGGCATCGAGGCGACCGGCTCGATGGGTAACGATTCGCCGCTCGCGGTGATGTCCGACAAGCCGCGCAGTTTGTCGCATTACTTCAAGCAACTGTTTGCGCAGGTGACCAATCCGCCTATTGACCCGATCCGGGAAGAGCTGGTGATGTCCACGGCCATCACCATCGGCCCGCGTCCCAACCTGCTTGACATTCATCACAGCGATCCCGGCCAGTGGCTGGAAGTGCCGCAGCCGGTTTTAACGACCGACGATATGGAAAAAATCCGCCATATTGATATGTTCACCGGCAATTATTTCCGCAGTCACGAACTCGACATTACCTACCCAGCCTCCTGGGGAACGGAAGGTATTGAAGCAGCCGTGGCGTCGCTTTGCGCGCACGCCGAGGATGCACTGCGACTGGGCTTTAACCTGCTCATCATTACTGATCGAAAAATGGATGCCGCAAACGTGGCGATCCCCGCGTTGCTGGCGGTTGGTGCCGTACATCAGCATCTTGTAAAAAAGGGTTTGCGTACGTCAACGGGGCTTGTCGTGGAAACCGGTAGCGCACGCGAAGTACATCACTTTGCATTGCTGGGTGGTTACGGCGCTGCGGCGGTGCATCCATATCTGGCGCTCGAAACGCTGCACAACATGCAGGATTACCTGCCCGGCATTGACCCAAAAGAGGCCGAGAAAAAATACATCAAGGCGATCTCCAAGGGCTTGCTCAAGGTAATGTCAAAGATGGGCATTTCCACTTACCAGAGCTATTGCGGTGCACAGATTTTTGAAGCCGTTGGATTGTCCCGCGCGTTCGTGGATAAGTACTTCACCGGCACTGCATCGAACGTTGAAGGCATCGGCATTTTCGAAATCGCCGAAGAGTCCATGCGTCAGCATCAAAAAGCATTTGGCGATGATCCGGTATTGCGCACGCAGCTCGATGCGGGCGGGGAATACGCCTATCGCGTTCGCGGCGAGGAGCACATGTGGACGCCCGACGCAATCGCAAAATTACAGCATTCGACCAAAGCGAATTCGTATTCGACGTACAAGGAATACGCGCAGATTATCAACGACCAGACCAAACGCCACATGACGTTGCGCGGCATGTTCGAGATCAAATCTGCTGGCGCTGCGGTGCCAATCGAGGAGGTGGAGTCGGCCAAAGATATCGTGACCCGCTTCGCCACGGGCGCGATGTCACTGGGCTCTATTTCGACTGAAGCGCACGCCACGCTGGCTGTCGCCATGAATCGCATCGGCGGAAAATCCAATACCGGTGAAGGTGGTGAAGATCCCCGGCGGTTTATCTCGGTAAAAAAAGCGGGTGAAACGCTGAAGAGCAAGCTCGGCGATGCCGTCGAAACCGATATCGCGCTCAAAATTGGCGATTCGCTGCGTTCGCGCATCAAGCAGGTTGCCTCGGCGCGCTTTGGTGTGACCGCCGAATATTTGAATTCAGCAGATCAAATTCAAATCAAGATGGCGCAGGG
>JANYHZ010000165.1 GCA_025362135.1 Betaproteobacteria bacterium
CGGCTTTACAGCCATTTTTCTCCTGCAAGCCGCGCCAGTGCTAGTGTTTCAATATTTGATGTGGGTATCCAGTAATAATTAATGCCGCCACATTATCGCCGTTCTACATCCGATCCAAAGGACTGATCACACCGCCACCACGAACAATGGGGTCAGGTCTAGCATCATAGCATTCGCCCGCAGCCTGTTTGAGGGTGCTACATTGCTAGGTAGAGTAAAGAGCAAGCTTACGCCTGCTCTCCCTCATCATGTCAAACGGTCGGCATCAGTCTCACACGCGCCGTCGGCATAAGAGTATTATTTGCCCATGCAACTCACGAAAGGTACTGTTGTTGGTGGAAAAGTCATCATCGAGGGTTCGCTTGTCGCTGTGCTTTCACGTGATCCTGAAGAGCCGTTCGCTCTCTCGCCGGAAGACGAAAAAGAGCTCCTCGCCGCAATGGCGGAGATCGAAAGCGGCGAGTTTGTCTCAGCCGACGAGCTTCTTGAGAGCCTCCGCAAGTACGGTTAACGATGGCGCTTCGCGTTAACATATCGGCGCACGCTGCATCGCAGATACGTAAGGCCGCTGAATGGTGGGTCGAAAATCGACCAGCGGCGCTTGGCGCTGTTCGTACAGATATTGGCGAAGCCTTGACTCTGCTGGCACAGCAGCCCGGCTTTGGCGCCACCTGCGAGGGCGCAAGAACCAAAAGCGTTCGTCGCTTGCTTTTAGGTCGCATCCGGTACTTCATTTACTACCGCGTCATACCCGATGCGCCCGAGATGCTGGCAGTTTGGCATGTGAGCCGCGGTTAACAGCCGGCCCTGTGAGCGCATGACGGCGAACACTGCGGTCAAGTTCGTTCGCTTCGCTCACTCGGACGCGCCAACAACGGCGCGCCCCTCACCTTGATCGTTGAAGCTGTAGAAAAACTCCCTCAGAAAAAAGTGCGGAAAATAGCGATGAATTCGGCCTCTCAGAGTCGCGTAGACGGCGCTATCTCCTCGTCAGGAATGGTGAACGTATTCCCATATTTACCCTCGGCATCGCGTCGGGGACTTTTCTTACAGCCTCGTTGGACACCGGAACCATCTCTTTCTTACTCGTGACGCTAATACGCGGCTATCCAGGCTCCGGACTAATTCTCATCGCAATCGCAGCCGCCTATGGGCTGGAGGTCGCAATGGGCGCCGTTGCGAACGATGATCTCCTAATTGCAATTGGCGCCCTGCCGGACACGGCCAAGCTCGACGGGGAGTACTGGCGCTGGCTGTCCTTTGGCTTCCTGCACTGGGATCTAACCCACCTCTTGCTAAATACTGTCCTCCTGCTCGTGGCGGGCCCGGTTGCTGAACGTCGGGCGGGCTCAATATGGTTGCTGTTTGCATTTTGTGCTGCCTCGGTGTCGAGCGGAATCGGGATTTCCGTTAAGCATCTTCTGTGGCCATCGCAAGGGGCATCGGTAGGGGCTTCTGGGGGAATGTTCGGGCTTCTTGGGTTCGCGCTTGTGCTGGTGTATTGCTTGCCTCCGGGCAGGCCTATGACCCGCATCGTGCTGGGTATCTTCGTCGTTTGCGGTTTTGCCTATTCGCTGCGTCCAGGTATCAGCATGGGTGGTCACGTTGCAGGGTTCGCTGTGGGTGTGCTCGTAGCGCTCCTTGTCCCGAGAGATGGTCGGCTAGGGCTGGCAGCCGGTGTCTAACATTTCAGTCAAGTCACTCGCTTCGTTCAATTGGACTGCGCAAAAGCGCGCCGCCCGTACAGAATCACGCAGAAAACACACTGTCACCCACCATCACCCGACCTCGGAGGTTCTATGAAGCGAGTCACTGGCATTGGCGGCATCTTTTTCAAAGCCAAAGACGCTCCCGCACTACAGGCTTGGTACAAGCGGCACCTAGGAATCGATGTCCAGGAATGGGGTGGCACGGCTTTCAACTGGACCGACTGTGAAGGTAAGCCGGTTGCCGGAACAACCATCTGGTCTATTGGTTCGGCGCAAGGTGACCACTTTGCGCCCAGCACGGCAACTTTCATGGTGAATTACCGGGTGGAGGATCTCCACGCCCTGGTTAAAGTCTTACGCGAAGAAGGCTGCAACGTTCTCGAGAAAACCGACGATTCCGAGTACGGGAAGTTTGCCTGGGTCATCGATCCAGAAGGAAACAAGATTGAACTTTGGCAACCGCCTGTTGGACAATGACCAAGCCAGCCGGCCTCAGCACGAATCTGCGGCCTAATTCCGTTTCGTTCCACCCGACAGCCACGTGGGTACTGGCACCCGCAGCTCAACTCTAACGTTAAACGTCAGCTACATAAACGACGGGGAAGAAAAATGATGACAAATCCCACGACACTCCATAACGGCGGCGGAAGCCGATTCTATACATGGGTTGCGATCACGATGATTGTGATTGTCTTTGCGGGGTTCGCGTACACCTACTACCTGAAGGAACTGTTCGGAACTCCGGCATTACCCGGACTGTTGCATTTGCATGGATTTGTGATGACGCTATGGTTCGCGCTCTTTCTGGTGCAGGTCAGTCTTATCGCTGCGGGGCGAGTGGACTTGCACCGTCGCGTGGGCATGGTCGGGGCGCTGCTGGCGGCGTTGGTAGTGGTGGTGGGCGTAACCACCGCCATTACCGCTGCCAGGCTGGGCCACACGCCCGGCCCGCCGCCGTTGGTGTTCCTGATAATTCCGCTGGGCGACATGTTGGTATTCCCTGCGCTGATTGGTGCCGGTCTTTTTTTCCGGCGCCGCAGCGATTTCCACAAGCGGTTCATGTTGCTGTCCAGCCTTAGCCTTCTGACGGCCGCGATCGCACGCATACCTCTGAGTTTCATTTCGGCTGGAGGCTTGCCGATATTTTTTGGCCTGACCGACTTGTGCATCGTCAGCTGCGTGGCATACGACACCGTGAAGAACCACCGGCTACACCCGGCGTTCGGCTGGGGTATGCTGGTTATCATTGCGTCGCAGGCACTTCGCTTCATGTTGGCGGGCACCTCCGAATGGGCACAGTTCGCAGCATGGTTGGCGGCGTGAAGCCCGTTGGGTTGGCCAGCCCACAATGCGCCGCATGGGACGCTGAAGCTGTAGAAAAAACTGCTTTCACTCGTAAAACAGTCGCTGCGTAACGCGTTTTGTACGACGGTCGTAGATTTTTGCTGTTGTGTTTTTGTCGCCGCGCAAATCGAAACGCTTTGCACTGAAATAACGCCTCTTACGCGCTCAAGTTTCTGTCTTTAGTCGCCACCTTCTGCTTCGCAAGGGCACACTGCACCAGTGATCTTGCGAATGATATTTGTTGATTTACTTTCGCCGCCATTCAGTCAAACCACCCGGTTTGTCCTCCAGCACGATACCGTCGTCATCGAGTTGCTTGCGAATGGTATCTGCCCGCGCAAAGTCTTTTCCTCTCTTCGCTGCGTTGCGCTCGTTGACGAGCGCGTCCACATCCAACTGTGCAGTATTAGTGGCACCTTGTACGAAAGCAGCGGGCATATTCTGAAAAAATCCCAACGTCGCCCCCAATGCCCGCAACAGACCCGCAGTCTCCGCAGACTTGCTCCGATTAAGCTCACGCCGCAATTCGTGCAAAACCGTAAACGCTGCAGGCGTATCAAAATCGTCTTCCATCGCTGTACGAAATTTCAGTGCATAGGGATTCGCCCAATCGAGTTTCACGTCTGTGGCTGGCGTTTCTTTGAGCGCGATGTAAAAACCCAGTAGCGACTGGCGTGCGTCTTCCAGCATGTCCCAGGCGTAGTTGATTTCGCTTCGGTAGTGCCCGCGCAACAAGAAATAGCGCACCGTCTCTCCGCCTTGAATAACATCGAGTTTGTTAAGCACCTCGCGCAAGGTAAAAAAGTTTCCTAATGACTTGGACATTTTTTCATGATCGATATTGAGAAACGCCGCATGCATCCAGTAGTTTGCAAACTGCTTGCCACTACCCTTGTCGAACGTTCCCTCGGTCTGCGCAATTTCATTTTCATGGTGGGGAAACTGTAAATCCAGTCCACCGCCATGAATATCAATCTGGTCACCCAGTACCGCCCTGCACATCGCCGAACACTCGATGTGCCAGCCCGGGCGCCCGCCACCGAAGATGGACGGCCACTGCGGCTCATTCGGCTTTGCCGCCTTCCACAGGACAAAATCCAGCGGATCACGCTTGGCTGTCTCCACTGCAACACGCTCGCCAGCGCGCAATTCATCCGGGTTTTTGCCGGACAATTTTCCGTAGCCTTCAAATTCGCGCACCGCGTAGTACACATCGCCATTGGTCGCACGATACGCCATGCCTTTGTCTTCAAGTTGCTTGATGATCGCGAGCATATGTTCAATGTGGTGGGTTGCACGCGGACTGTTGGTGGGCCGCAGCAATTTCAGGCGAGCGGTATCTTCGAAATACGCTTCCGTCATGCGCGCCGTCAGCGCCTCCATCGGCTCATTGTTGGCGTTCGCGCGCTCGATAATTTTGTCGTCGATATCGGTAATGTTACGAACGAAATTGACCTCATAGCCGAGCGCGGTCAGCCAGCGATAAACCATGTCGAACGCGGTAAAGGTCCGTGCGTTGCCAATGTGAAAAAAATCGTAGACGGTTGGGCCGCATACGTACATCCGGACTTTGCCGGGCTCGATGGTCGTAAAAGTCTGCTTTTGTCTGCCGAGCGTGTTGTAAATAGTTTGCATGTAGAGCTCTTCTCCGTGAACGCTGGGTGCAACAACGTTTCAGCGCGGGGAAACTTGCCCGCACATACGTTGTCTCAATCGCCGGAGCAAATTAGAAAGCGACCCGACGCGCAAACAAGCGGGCCGACTCGAATCACACAGACTGACGCGGGATCAACAACATCGTGTTCCCCGGACACCAAACAAGGTGTGATGCGACATGTCCGACAGCACCTTGGCCGACGACAGTTGACGCTGCAATTGGTATCCGAATAAACGCGGCGATGTTGTGTAGCTCAGAAGCATTCTTGGTAGAATAGTCGCGTTGTGTGGGACACTGTTTTTCATTAAATTCAACGAATTATAACAAAATGCTCAATATTAATTTATCCCGCAAACTGCGCCACTGCGTCATCGCGTGCGCGGCTTTTGCACTGCTTTTTTCGGGTGCCGGTTTTGCGGGACCCGCGGAGGACACCAAGGACGCAACCAAGCTTTATCAACAGGGCAAGCTTGATCAGGCGTTGTCGAAAGTAAATGGCGCGTTGGTACTTCAACCCAAAGATGCACAAGGCAGGTTTTTGAAAGGCTTGATCTTGACCGAGCTGAAAAAAAGCGCGGATGCGATTCAGGTCTTTACTGGTTTGACAGAAGATTATCCCGAGCTTCCGGAGCCTTACAACAACCTCGCCGTGCTGTACGCGAGCCAGGGTAACTACGACAAGGCAAAAGCCGCGCTAGAACTTGCCATCCATACCCACCCAAGCTACGCGACCGCATATGAAAACCTTGGAGACATTTACGCGCAATTAGCGCGCCGCTCCTACGACAAGGCGTTGCAGCTCGACAAAAGCAACCTGACCGCTCAAGGCAAATTATCGATGGTGAAGGACATCTTCAACCTGCCCAAAGTGGCGTCTACCGAGACGGCAAAGTCTGCGCCGGTGCAAGTCGCGGCAGCGACTAAAGCCGATCCTAAAACGGAACCCGGCAAGCCTGTGGCGGTGACTGCGGCAAAACCCGCAAATGTTGCGCTCTCGGGCAATGCGAGCGCCGATGTCAAAGCGACCGTTGAAGCCTGGGCCAGGGCTTGGGCCGCCAAAGACACTGCGGGCTATCTCGGTTTTTATGCCCCGGATTTTGAGACACCCGGCGGAATGGCCCGTGCGGTATGGGAAACACAGCGCAAAGAGCGGATCGAGCCGAAGAAATCCATTTCGGTCGAAGTCAAGATCATCAAAACATCGCTGCAGGGCAACGTGGCGACGGTCGCGTTCCGCCAAATATATCGGGCTGACGCAGTCAAAAGCGATAACACCAAGACCTTGCGACTGGTCAAAACTGGCGACCGTTGGTTGATCAACGCCGAGCGGTCCGGGGCTTGACTGGGTTGAGGCCCTTCGCCTTGACACGGAGGATGGCGCGGATCACCCGTGGCTTGGGTTGCGCGGGCGTTGCCAGTGCCCTAATCGGCGTGATGCCGGTCGCCGGCCAACCCGCGCCCCTCGCGTCCATCGCATTCAGCAACGAGGTTGAAGCATCGCTGGTTCGGGCCCTTGAATCATTGAGAAACGACGGCATCAAACCAGCCTTGCGGGAGCTCGATGCGGCACTGGTAAAGAATCCCAATTTCCGCCTGGGCCACTTCATCAAAGGCGATCTGTTGATGGCGAAGGCGGGAACGCCAACGGCGTTCAGCGGCCAGAAATCGCAACCGGAATTGGTGGCCAGCCTCAAGGATGAGGCGAAAGCACGGTTTTCGCGGTATTTCGACGCGCCACCAAGCGACAGCCTGCCCACGGCGCTTCTGCAATTGTCACCTGACCAGCAGCATGTTTTGTTGCTCGACAGTGAGAAGTCGCGGATGTATGTGTACAAAAACGTGGATGGTGTTCCCTCGTATGTGGCGGATTTTTACGTTTCCGTGGGGAAAAATGGAATTGAGAAGGAACGTCAGGGTGATCAGCGCACACCATTGGGCGTGTACCAGGTAACGTCAAGTGTTGCCCGCGAAAAACTGATCGACTTTTATGGCCCTGGTGCATTTCCGCTCAATTACCCCAACGAATGGGACAAGCGCAACGCCAAGACTGGATCGGGCATCTGGATCCACGGCACGCCATCGAGCACGTACAGCCGACCGCCGCGGGCGAGTGATGGCTGCGTCGTGTTGACCAACGACGATTTCGCCAGGATTGCGCAATTTGTCATACCCGGTATCACGCCGATCGTCATCGCGTCGAGCGTGACGTGGCAGTCACCGGAACAATGGTTGGCAACCAGGGCGACGCTTTCAGCATCCCTGTCAGACTGGAAGAGTGACTGGGAGAGTCTGAATATGGATAAGTACCTGGCGCACTATTCGCCGAAATTTGATGCCGAAGGCAAAGGAATCAGTAGCTGGGCTGAGAATAAACGCCGCATAAATGCGAGCAAGAATTTTGTAAACGTGGAAATCAGCAATCTTTCCGTTTTTGAATATCCACTGGCACCGGACGCCTTGCCGATGGCCATGATCACGTTCGACCAAAATTACAAGAGCAGCAACAACAGCAGCAAGATGAAAAAGCGCCAGTACTGGCAGCGCGAAGGTGATCAATGGAAGATCATCTATGAAGCTGCCGCTTCCTAGTCGCACCGCAATTTCCACAAGTTCGAATTTTCCTTCTTTCAGGAGTCCTCATGTTTTACCCTACATTCATATCCCGGTCGGCTGCACTGTGTGCATCGTTGTTCGTCGCATTCGCGTTCGCACAGAAGCCAGCCGAACCTGTCAACGCCGCGACCAAAGCTGTACCGATAAAATCTTCAACTTGCAAACTCGATAACAAAGGAACCCCCGTGAAAGTCAAACTTACTACCTCGATGGGCGCAATTACGCTCGAACTCAACAGTGAAAAAGCGCCAGTCTCAACCGAAAATTTTGTCAAATACGTCGAGAGCGGTCATTACAACGGCACCATTTTTCATCGTGTAATTGGCACGTTCATGATTCAGGGCGGCGGATTCACCAAAGACCTCGTGCAGAAGCCAACCAACGCGGCGATCAAGAATGAAGCAGCCAACGGACTCAAGAACGACAACTATACCGTCGCCATGGCCCGCACCGGCGTAGTAGATTCCGCAACCACGCAATTTTTTATCAACGTCAACAACAACGATTTCCTGAACCACCAGGGGCCGGCGAATTTCGGCTATGCCGTATTTGGCAAAGTCGTCGACGGCATGGACATCGTCGACAAGATCAAGGCGGTCAAGACCGGCGGAAAAGGCATGTTCCCAACCGATGTCCCGCAAGAGACGATCACGATCGAAAAAGCGGAGTGTATCTAGCCAAATTTTTATCGCATCAGTTCGATGCGTAGGCTGAACGCCATGCTGTGGGCGCACTGAGTCTTCTCGTGCGCCCGACTTTTTTTATCTCCGACCTTCATCTCTGTGCAGAGCGCCCGGATATCACCCGACTGTTTGCGCGCTTCACCACAGAAACAGCGCCTCCCGCGGAGTCTCTCTATATTCTGGGCGACCTGTTTGAGCATTGGATCGGGGATGATCAACTCGATATTGACCCCCTGGCCCGACGCGTGGCGCAACAACTATCGGTGCTCGCCGCCAGCGGCACCAGAATTTTTTTCATGCACGGCAATCGCGATTTTCTGATTGGAAAACGCTTCGAACGGGAAGCCAGGCTTAGCATCCTTGATGATCCTGCTTCGATCATCATCGGCACGGCAAAGGTACTGTTGATGCACGGGGATACACTTTGTACTGACGATGAGTCCTACCAATCCTTTCGCAGGCAGGTGCGAAGTGCCGTGTGGCAGCAGGCGATTCTCGCCAAACCGATTGCCGAGCGCGTGGCGCTGGCACGATCACTTCGCTCACAAAGTGATATCGAGAAATCGATGAAGCCCGACGCGATCATGGATGTAAACGCCGGGGCCGTTATGGAGGCATTTCGGCGCTTCGGCTACCCCATCATGGTGCACGGTCATACGCACCGACCGGCGCGACATGCGTATGCAGTTGATGGCCACAATTGCGTGCGCTGGGTATTGCAGGATTGGCACGACGCCGGCGGATACCTCTCCGTCCACAAAGGAGAGTGGCGTACTGGCATCGTACAGGGCTAGCAGTACTCATGCGGCCCTGGTTCGACGTTTAGCCGCCGTTCAGGCCGCGCTGCATGTCTTGGCAAATATCTTCAATATTTTCCAGGCCAACTGCCACGCGCAGCAGTCCGTGGGAAATACCCGCCGCATCGCGCTCCAACTGACTCACGCGCGCATGCGTGGTTGTCGCAGGGTGAGTAATGGTGGTTTTTGTATCACCAAGATTGGCCGTGATTGAGATCATCTTTACGGCATCGACCACGCGCCATGCCGCCTCGCGTCCGCCCTTGACTTCAAACGAAACTACCGCCCCCTGCGCCACTGCCTGCCGTTGCGCGAGCGCGTGCTGAGGGTGCAAAGGCAGCCCCGCGTAATGTACCGCCGCCACCTCGGCCCTGCCCGCCAGCCAGTGTGCCAGCGTCAGTGTTGACGCCGACTGCGCCTCCATGCGAATCCGCAGGGTCTCCATGCCCTTCAAACAGATCCACGCGTTGAAGGGCGATATCGCAGGCCCGGCGGTACGCACGAATCCATAGATTGGTTCTATCAACTTCGCGGATCCACATACGGCACCTGCAAGCACTCTGCCCTGCCCGTCGAGATATTTGGTCGCCGAATGGATCACAAGATCGGCACCCAGCTCCAAGGGGCGCTGCAGCGCGGGCGTCAACAAACAATTATCGACCGCGAATACGGCGTTGGCCTTGCGCGCAATTTCGGCAAGGGCCGCAATATCGCAAATTTCGGCAAGCGGGTTGGATGGTGTTTCGCAAAACAGCAGCCGCGTATTTGGCCGGACCGCGTTACGCCATTCATCGACATTGGACGCCGAAACCCAAGTCGTCTCTACACCAAATTTTTTGCATATCTGATCGAACAGCGGCACCACGGTACCAAATACACTGCGCGAGGAAATAATGTGGTCGCCACTCTTGAGGAGACCCATTACCGTGCTAGCGATGGCGGCCATGCCGGTAGATGTCGCCACGCACGCTTCCGCGCCCTCCAGCGCCGCGAGACGATCCTGAAACATCGTCACCGTTGGGTTGGTAAACCGCGAATACAGGTACCCCGGTTCTTCATTGGCAAATTTGCGTGCCGCCTCGGCCGCAGTTTTGTAAACGAAACTTGATGTCAGGAACAAAGCCTCGGAATGTTCCTGGAAATCACTACGCAACAGGCCGGCGCGTACCGCAAGTGTGTCGAGCCCGTATTTCTGGGGATTGTGCGACATCAGTCGACCGTCGAGAAACCCAGGTCCAACTGGTTTGCCTGCAAGCTTTGTCCATAGCCGTCGCCTGGGCTTGCGCCATCGTTTTTATTGCTCTCTGCACGGTTCACCTCGAGCCCGGCAAGATACTCAGCCGATACGCCGCCTGTGATGTAGTTGCCGTCAAAACAGGACGCATCAAACTGCCTGATATACGGATTGCAGGCGCGCACATCTTCAATCAAGTCGGCCAGGTCTTGATAAAAAACCTCATCGGCACCGATTGCCGCTGCAATCTGTTTCGCATCGCGATTGGCAGCGATCAATTCCGAGCGTGAAGGCATATCAATGCCGTACACGTTGGCGAATCTGACTGGCGGGGCGGCAGAGGCGAAATAGACTTTATGCGCACCGCAGTCGCGCGCCATCTGGACGATTTCCCGCGAGGTTGTCCCGCGCACGATCGAGTCATCGACCAGTAACACGTTCTTGCCCTTGAATTCGATCGCCATCGCGTTGAGTTTTTGACGCACCGATTTCTTGCGCTCTTCCTGGCCTGGCATGATAAAGGTGCGACCGATGTAGCGATTCTTGATAAAGCCTTCACGATATTTCACACCCAGCACCTGCGCCACTTCCACGGCTGAAGGGCGACTGGTATCCGGAATCGGAATCACCACATCGATTTCGAGCCCCGGATGGTCGCGCTTGATTTTCTCGGCAAGTGAACGCCCCATCAACGCCCGTGTTTCATAGACGGATATCCCGTCGATGACGGAGTCGGGACGCGCCAGATAGACGTACTCGAAAATGCAGGGATTCAGACTCGAATTCTCTGCGCACTGGCGGCAGAAGAAATTGCCCGATGTATCGATCAGGATTGCCTCTCCGGGTGCCACGTCCCGCATAATCTCAAAGCCCAACGTATCGAGAGCGACACTCTCGGAGGCGACCATGAATTCCACGCCGTTTTCACTTTCACGCTTGCCGATGATCAACGGGCGTATTCCGTGCGGATCACGAAACGCCAGCAAGCCATAGCCAGCGATCATCGCGACGATCGCGTAGGCACCACGCGCGCGCCGATGCACTCCGGCGACCGCCGCGAAGATGGCATCCGGATCAAGGCGTTGCCCTTTGGCGGACTGCGTCAACTCATGCGCCAGCACGTTGAGTAACACTTCCGAATCAGAATTGGTATTCACATGCCGCAAATCGTCCTGAAAAAGCTCCCGCTGCAACTCTGCCGTATTCACAAGGTTGCCGTTATGTCCCAGCACGATGCCAAAGGGGGAATTAACGTAGAACGGCTGCGATTCAGCCGCACTCGCGGCCGATCCAGCGGTCGGGTAACGACAATGGGCGATGCCCATGTTGCCGGTGAGGCCGCGCATATCGCGGGTACGGAAAACATCGCGCACCAGACCTTTGTCTTTGTGCATGTGAAATGTGCGTCCGTCGGCAGTGACGATACCAGCAGCGTCCTGCCCGCGATGCTGCAATACCGTCAGGCCGTCATACAAGAGTTGATTGACCGGACTTTTGGAAACGATTCCAACGATGCCGCACATGGGAAATCCTTTATCGATTCAAGCTTGCTCGCACCGCACAGAACCTCAAGTCTTTGCAGTCGTTGCGGGACGGTACAAAATCTTTGACGCAAGGCTTTGTGGCAGCAGCGCGCGGGCATAAAGCGCTGCAACTTCTACAGGTGGCGTCAAAGTCGCGCTTTTCCATAGCGCCGACTCGGGAAACTTGGTCATTCCCGCAGCCAACGCCAACACGATCACCACCAACGCACCACGCAGCAATCCAACGATTGCACCCAGCAACCGATCCACTCCGCTCAAACCCAATTTTCGCACGAGTTCAGAGAGCAAGCTCGCCAGCAACGCCGCAAAAATGAGAACGACCACAAAAATGACGATCCACGCAACGACCGAGCGGTAGACCGGCTCGGCCATCCAATCGGCAAAATAGGGTGCCAGGGTCGCGCAAAAAGCGTGCGCCAGGATGAAAGCCAGCACCCAGCCCGCAATGTTGATAACCTCGCGAATCGCACCGCGCCAGGCACCGATGGCCAACGACACCAGCATCAAGACGATGATGGCGTAATCGAGTTCGTTCATCGAATTCGCTATTGCAGGGGAACTATCTTGCCGTCGCTGCCTGCAAGCTTGATTTGCACGAGTGCGGAATCGGCCTTCTCGCGTGTCGGAAATGGCCCGATGCGCACACGTGTGGCGGAGCCACTTTTTATCGGGACGCTATCCGAGTACACCGGTAGCTTCGCATCCTTCATTTTTGCAATCGTGATTTTGGCGTTTTCCGCATCCGCAAACACGCCCAATTGCACTGCGAAACCTGCTTTTGCGCTGTCCGCAACCGGCACAGTTGGCTTTATGACAGGCTCCGATTTTTCCACCTTGGCAGGCAGCTCTGGCGCAGGTTTTGCCGCTTCGCCCGACGTCACCTTGCTTGTCTCGACAGCAATTTGCGCAGGCGGTGCACCCGGTGGTACGGCCGCGGCTGGCGCAGGTGTGGCCGAGGGGGTCGGCAGCGCGGGCTGGCCTTCCCTGGCGGGAACCTGAATGGAAATTTCCTTTTTTTTCAGCGTCGAACCGGTGGAACTGCGCTTGGGTTCTCCATCAAAAATCATCGGCAGGAAAACGAGTCCCAGCAAGCCTATCGTGGCCGCGCCGATAAGCCGCCGCCTGCCGCGGCGCTTCAATTCGATTTCAGTCGCGCTAAGTTCAGGTGATTTTGTCGATGCCATGTGCTCGTCGTGTGATTGTCGTGATGTGATCGAAAACGGGAATATTCCTAAGCGATGATGCTGAGTACCTCCGCCACCGTGTAGAACGATCCAAACACCAAAATTCTATCATTCTGCCCTGCCCTCTCCCGCGCGGCGGCAAACGCGCCGGTGATATCGACGTGACAGGAAAATTTTCCCTCTGCGCCGCGCGCAGCGAGTTTTTGCGCGAGCAGTTCCGAAGATGCACCTCGCGCACCTGCTGCTTTCTCCAGTCCTGCGACGCACCAGAAATCGATGCGGCCATTGAGAATGTCGATTACCTGCTCGATATCCTTGTCTTTGAGTATGCCAAATACAGCGACGGTGTTTTCAAAAAATCCCATCGTGCCCAGCGCGTCATGAAGCGCCCGCGCCGCATGCGGATTGTGCGCAACATCCAGTACCACGGTGGGACGGCCCGGCAATACTTGCATACGGCCAGGCCATTCCACTTCAAGCAATCCACGCTTGATGTGGCTTTGCGACACCGGCAACTTGTCGCGCAGTGTTTCGAGCGCAGCGAGCGCAGCGGATGCATTTTTTAATTGATAGCCACCGCGCAAAGCCGGAAAAGGCAACGAATGGCGCGCGGCGGCGCGCCCATAGAATTGCCACTGCCCCTCCATTTTTGAATAGCGAAAATCGCGATTCAGCAATCTCAAGTCGGCACCGATTTCCGCCGCGTGTGCCAGCAGTGAAGAAGGCGGATTCAGGTCTGCATAGATTGCCGGTCGCCCCACGCGATAAATGTAGGATTTCTCCAGGCCGATTTTTTCAATCGTCTCACCGAGATACGACTGATGATCGAGATCGACACTCACCACGATACTGACATCGGCATCGACAATATTGACCGCATCGAGTCGCCCGCCCATGCCGACTTCGAGAATCGCGACATCCAGATTCTCGCGCGCAAAAATCCCCAGTGCGGCGAGTGTCACATATTCGAAGTAGGTAAGCGGGGCCGGCAGCGATAACGAAGCTCGCGCAAGTTCCACGGCCTCGAAAGCCGCAATTAAATCCGCGTCCCTTGCTGATTTTCTGTCCAGCCGTACACGCTCATTGAAATGTACCAGGTGTGGCGAGCTGTAAAAGCCCGTCTTGAAGCCGGCGATGCCGAGAATCGATTCCAGCATTGCGCAGGTTGAGCCTTTGCCATTAGTGCCGCCGACGGTGATATTGATCGGCGCTTGCGGCTTGCCCATCGCTTCCCAAACAGCCTGAACGCGTTCGAGTCCCATCACGATTTCAGCGGAGTGCTGATGGGAGATGTGGTCGAGCCAGGCTTCCAGCGATTGGGCAGGCGGGGGAGTGGGTAGCATGGGTAAATGGCGAAAGTCTAGTATTGGTGCGGTGTTTGGGCCATTATTAGGCTGGGATGCCCGCCAAATGGCGATCTACGAAGTGTTATGCCCGGTGACAAAGGATAAGTGCGTTAGCGGGAGCTTAACCCTTATTCGTCCTCATCCTTCGCGTGCAACTTATGCAGCTTCATCAATTCGATCTGCGTACTCACTGGTGCCGGCTCGTAGTGTGAGAGTTCGATTGAATAGCTGCCTTGCCCGCCGGTGAGCGATTTGAGACGGGTCTGGTAATCCTTCAGTTCCGATAGCGGCGTAATGGCGGTGACGGTTGAAACGCCCGCCGATTGGCCACGCGTTCCCGTGATCTGGCCACGTCTGGCGGAAATATCGCCGGTGGTTGCGCCGATGGCCGCATCCGGCACCACCACTTCCATATTGACAATCGGCTCAAGCAGCACAGGGCGCGCTTTGGAAATTGCATCGATAAACGCCTTCCGACCGGCGATGGCGAACGCAATTTCTTTGGAGTCAACGTGATGGCTCTTGCCGTCATAAACGATCACACGCACGTCGTGCACGGGAAATCCCGCCCGTGGACCGTTGATCAAAACTTCACGAACACCCTTTTCCACCGCAGGGATGAATTGCGTCGGAATGGAACCGCCGTGCACATCGTTGACGAACTCAAAACCCGCACCGCGCGCCAGCGGTTCAATACGCAAAAACACTTCGCCAAATTGGCCCGCGCCACCCGACTGCTTCTTGTGCCGAAAATGGCCATCGGCTTTGGCCATGACGGTTTCGCGATACGGGATTTTTGGCGGCTTGGTCGAAATCTCAAGGTTGTACTGCTTGTTCATGCGCTCCAGCAGCGAGCGCATATGCAATTCGCCCAGTCCGTTGATGACGGTTTCATGTGTGACCGGATGGCGCTCCACTACAAAGCAGGGGTCTTCAAGTTCGAGCTTGTGCAGTACTTCAAAAATACGTTGCTCGTCGCCGCGGCGCTTGGGCTCAACGGCGAGGCCGTACATCGGCTGCGGGAAATCCAGCGGCAGGAGATGAATGCGGTCTTCGTCGTGCGAATCGTGCAGCACCGCATCGAATGCGATCTCCTCGACCTTCGCCACGGCACCGATATCGCCGGGAAGCAGTTGTGAGACTTCCTGGAATTCCTTGCCCTGAAGCATGTAAAGGTGGCCGACTCTAAACGCTTTAGTCGTCTCGCCAACGTACAGTTGGGTATTCGGCGTGATGGTGCCCTGATGCACACGAAATACACCGAGTTTGCCCATGAACGGATCGATCACGACCTTGAATACATGCGCGATCACGTGCTTTTTTGGGTCAGGCTCGGAGCGAAATTCCTCCGCGTTTTTACCTTCGCCGCGCACGAACAGCGGCGGATTCCCTTCGGTCGGATTGGGTGCCAGAATCGCAAAAATATCCAGCAACGCCGCCACACCGGAGCCGGTACGCGCGGACGTGAAGCAGACCGGAATGAGGTGTCCATCGCGCAACGCTTTCTCAAATGGCGCATGTAGTTGCTCTGGTTGAATCGCCTCACCCTGCTCCAGATAAATCGCCATCAATTCTTCATCGACCTCCACCACCTGGTCAACGAGCGCGCTGTGCGCCAGCGCGACGGAAGAAAAATCGGCGTCCCCGGACGGATTGAAAAAGCAGTCCGTGACGGTTGCGCCATTGCTTGCGGGCAGATTGATCGGCAGGCATTCCTTGCCGAAGGCCTCCTGAATTTCCTTCACCAGCGCGGGCAAATCGATGTTGCCATCGTCGATCTTGTTCACCACGACCATCGCGCAAAGATGACGTTTACGCACGAGCGACATCATGCGCCGCGCCGTGAGCTCGATGCCGTTTTGCGCGTTGATGACAATGACCACGGTATCGATCGCGTCGAGCGCGGAGATCGCAGGCCCCATGAAATCGGGGTAGCCGGGGGTGTCGATCAAATGAATGCGCACCTGCGGATCCGCTCCATGGGAGAAATGCACCACGGAAGAATTGAGCGAATGTTTATACGACTTTTCGATGGGATCGAAATCGCAGACCGTTGAGCCTTTTTCAACGCTGCCGACGGCGGTGATGGCACCGGACTTGAACAGCAGCGCCTCGGCAAGAGTAGTTTTGCCAGCACCCGAGTGCCCCACCAGCGCGATTGCTCTAAGATTTGTCGTCGCAAAGCCGGGCATGGTGTGCTCCTCTTGGATATTGGAATTCATCATAGGATAAATATCGGGAAATGCCAATTTTTCGTGGTGTGCGACTGCCCCTCCCTCTCTCACAAGGGAGAGGGCACCTTTCTTCCCTCGCCCCTCGCGGGAGAGGGACCGAGGGAGAGGGGGCGGTTCTGAGGCTGCCACACTATTTCATTGCCAAAGCCTGAATTCCCAAGCACTCGCAAATGCCCCGCTTCTGCACTACGATGCGCCCATGACCACCACCAATCAATCCGCCCTCAACCCCGGCGTCGCCAAGCGCGAAGTATTCGCCTGGGCCATGTACGACTTCGCCAACTCCGGATACACCACGGTCGTGCTCACGGCGGTATTCAACGCTTATTTTGTATCGGTCATCGCGGGAAAAGCCGAGTGGGCCACATTCGCGTGGACGGCGACACTCGCGATCTCCTACATCGCCGTGATGATCGCCGGACCGATTGTCGGCGCTTATGCCGATGCACACGCGGCAAAAAAGCGCGTCTTGTTCATCGTCACGATGGGCTGCGTAGCCTCGACGGCGGCGCTGTATTTCGCTGGTCCCGGCACACTCGTGTGGGCGATGGTATTCATCATCGCATCGAACTTTTGCTACGCCATCGGCGAGAACATCACCGCCGCCTTCCTGCCCGAGCTTGCACGCCCTGAATCACTCGGTAAAGTCTCCGGCTGGGGCTGGAGCTGGGGCTATATCGGCGGACTTGTCGCGCTGGGTACGTGCCTCGCCTGGATCATGTCCGCCGAGGGGCGCGGCCAGAGCACCTCACAGGCCGTACCGATGACCGCACTCATCACCGCGACCATCTACCTGCTTGGAGCAAGCGTGACCTTCGCGTGGTTGAAGGAACGGGCGATACCAGCACCGGTTGTGGACAGCGCGGCAAATACCTTCACGCGCCTGATGACCACCGCGCGCGAAGCCGCAAAATTCCGCGATCTGGTCTACGTTTTTTTGTGCGGCACCTGCTATCAAGCCGGTGTAGCGACGGTCATCACGCTGGCCGCGATCTACGCGCAGGAGGTAATGGGCTTTACCACCACCGATACGCTCATCCTCGTGCTGGTCGTGAACGTCACGGCCTGCATCGGCGCGCTTGCGTTCGGCTACGTGCAGGATGTCATCGGCAAGAAACGCGCACTGGCGATCACGCTGTTCGGCTGGCTGCTGATGGTGGGCTTTGCCTGGATTGCGACCACACCAACATTATTCTGGGTGGCGGCGAATCTGGCGGGAATCTGCATGGGCTCCAGCCAATCGGCTGGGCGCGCATTGGTCGCGTATTTTTCACCGGTGGATCGGGCCGCGGAATTTTTTGGACTATGGGGTGTAGCCACGCGACTGTCTGCGGTGCTGGGGCCGTTGACGTATGGCGCTGTATCCTGGGCGAGTGGCGGGAACCACCGCATGGCGATGCTGATTACGGGGGTGTTTTTTATCGCGGCGCTGATTGTTTTGGTGAAGGTGGATGAGAGGCGTGGGCGGGCGGTGGTGGCGTAGTTTGAAAAACCGTCCTGTTTGCCAAACGGAGCAGGAGGGCGATTTTCAATCGTCAGCCGGGCGCAGGATGTGCGCCCATTTTTGTTACACTCGCTTCGCTAAAACACTGGGGAACAAAATGAGAAGATTTGCTGCAATTGCGCTTGCCGTTGTCACCATCATTGGTTCGACCAATGTCCTGGCGCAGGGACGCCCGAATCCGGCGGTCCTAATCGCCGCGCAGCGCGAAGCGATGTCGGTTTTCGCGGCGATGGATGGTGTCTGGCGCGGACCCGCCTGGACCATCCTGCCGTCCGGCGAAAAACACCACATTACGCAAACCGAGCGCATTGGCCCGTTTCTGGATGGGTCTGTAAAAGTGATCGAAGGCCGCGGCTACGATGCTGACGGCAAAGTGACCTTCAATGCCTTCGGCACGATTTCATACAATGTCGCCACGCGCGGCTACACGCTTCATTCCTATGCGATGGGCAACGCGGGCGATTTCACGATCACCCCCACTGCCGACGGCTACGCGTGGGAAATTCCTGCCGGCCCGATGACGATTCGATACGTTGCGACAATCAAGGACGGCACCTTGCGCGAAGTCGGCGACTATGTACAGGCAGGCAAGGAACCCCAAAGATTTTTCGAGATGAACCTCAAACGCGTCGGTGACACGAAATGGCCAGCGGAGGGCGCGATCAGTCAGAAGTAGCAGTTGCGTGGAGCACCGATACCGTATTTTCCACAGCATAAACACATAAAACTTCAGCATTGGCGAGGCGTTCAGTGCATTTTCCTGCCGGAAGGCTCGCCAGCGCTAGAGTTTGTCGAGCGGACTAGAAACACCGCGTCCTCCACAATTCAGAACGTGCGTGTAGATCATGGTCGTCTGCACATCCTTGTGTCCGAATAATTCCTGGATTGTGCGAATGTCGTAGCCAGATTGAAGCAAATGCGTCGCGAAGGAATGCCGTAGTGTGTGCGGCGTAGCCGGTTTATTGATGCCTGCAACCTGCACAGCCCGCCGCATGCGTCGCTGCAGATTCTGCGGATCGGCGTGATGGCGACCTGTACGCCCGGAACGCGGATCATTGCTGAGCTTGTTTGAGGGAAACACATATTGCCAACCCCAATCGCGTGCGGCCCTGGGATATTTTCTGGCCAGGGCAAATGGCAAAAACACCTCCCCCAAACCTTCTTTGCAATCGCGATCATGCAATGATCGGACCCGAACTAGATGCTCGCGTAATGGAAGCATTAACGATGTGGGTAACATCGTGACGCGGTCCCTGCAGCCTTTACCTTCGCGTATGAGGATTTCTGCTCGCGCAAATTCGACGTCCTTCACTCGCAGCCGCACAACCTCCATGATTCGCATCCCCGTGCCATAGGCGAGCTTCAGGATGAGCGCAGTAGTACCGTCAAGTTGGCGGAGAACAGCAATGACTTCGTCTTGTGTCAGCACAACCGGCAAGTGTTTGGGACGCTTCGACCGTTCAATGTCAGCGAGCCAGGGCAACTCGATCTCGAGCACTTCGCGATAAAGAAAAAGCAAGCCTGACAGCGCCTGATTCTGCGTCGATGAGGATACGTGGCGTTCGACCGCCAGGGACGTCAAGAAGGACTCAATTTCAGACGCGCCCAACTCGGCCGGATGCTTCATTGCATGAAAGCGCACAAACGCCTTCACCCAGTGAATGTAAGCTTGCTCTGTCCTGATACTGTAGTGTTTTCGCCGAATGCGGTTCCGCACTTGATCCAACAATCGCGGTGCAGACGAATCATGTGTTGTCATGTTTTAATTAGGACGTGCTAATTTTTTACAAGGCTGTGATCCAGATGGGTAATCTTTCTAATACTGTATTAATATATGGGGTATCCCTTTAGCTCCACTGGTGGCAGAATTGCCAAATGGCCACTCCAGAGAAAACGCCGACAGGTGGGAAAGATTATCCATCAACGTGGGTTCAGTTTCTTGACTGGTTTCACTCTGAGCAGGCGTGCCGTGATTATCTGGAAAAACTACGCTGGCCGG